>NZ_DATCSO010000062.1:0-6155 GCF_036568425.1 Salegentibacter sp.
TAAATTTTCGACCGACAGGCTTAACAATTTCAAACCCTTTGTGGTAGGAGGTCTCTCTACTTCTATTAACCTCTCGAGTAACGAAAACAACCCTGATGATAATTATGCCGGGCAATTCAGGATGACTACAAATTCCTATTATTACGAAATTGGATTTGGAGTAGACCTATACTTGTATTATTTTAAGTTTTCACCCTCCATAAGAGGAGTGTTTGCTATTAACGATGAATTAATAAGAGATAATACCTCCAACAGTACCTTTACAGGGAACATTGAAAAAATGTCTACCCGGGCAGTTTTTCTAAACTTTACTTTTCAGTAGCTTACCTGCGCTTAAACTCACTTAGAAGAATGGCAGTTGCGGTAGCCACATTAAGACTTTCTGTTTGATTGATATCGCCAAACCGGGGGATTCCTATTCTCTGGGTGATTAGCTTCTCTATCTTTTTTGAAATTCCGTTGGCTTCATTACCCATTACCAATATTCCTTCAGCCGGAAGCGTTTTTTGGTAAATATTTTCGCCATCCATAAATGCTCCAAAAACCGGTAGATTATAGGCATTTTCAATAAATTCAGCCAAATCTCCGTAAACTATTTTCACCCGGGTTAACGAGCCCATACTTGCCTGCACTACTTTTGGGTTAAAAGCATCGGCAGTATCAGGAGAACAGATCAGGTTCTTAATTCCAAACCAATCACATAAGCGAATAATTGTTCCAAGATTACCGGGATCTCTTACACCATCCAAAGCAACTACCAGGCCTTGAGGCCGAAAAACTTCCTGTCTGGGAATTTTAAAAATTGCCAGTACGCTTTGAGGGGTTTTAAGTTGACTTATTTTTTTTAGGTCTTCTTCAGCAACCAATACGGTATGGGAGTCGGGGGTACCAAAACGATTTTTAGTTGTATAAAGCTTTTCCAATTGAAATCGCGAAGCAAGAAATTCTCGTACACTTTTTTCACCTTCAACAATAAACATCCCATTTTTAAGCCGATACTTTTTTTGAGCAAGACTTCGTATTAACTTAATTTGGCTTTTACTAACCATACAAAAAATGTATTTTTGATTTCTTAAAAAACGACTGTTTGAACCGGTTTCTCGCAAAAATATCATTATTTTTCTTATTCCAGTCTTTATTAATTTCCTGTAACGCTGTAAAACATGTAAAGAGTGACCAGGCATTGTTAACAGATAACACTGTATTCCTTAATGAAGAAAAAATTAATGATAACCAAATTTACAATCAGCTTTACCAGAAGCCTAATTCCAGGTTATTGGGGGTGCCTATTCGACTTCATTTTTATAACCTCGCAAGACCGGATATAGATTCTATTCTTACCCAAAAATATCTAAACAATCCAAAAAAGAAGAAGTTTTTGGTAAATGTTCTTTCCTATAAGCAATTTGAAAGATTCCTGCTCTCCAGAAAGAATTTCAACAAATGGATTAAGAATACAGGGGAAGCTCCCGTAATCGTAAACAAAGAAGAAACCGAAAAATCGGTTAGACGTTTAAACTCATGGTATTGGAATCATGGGTGGTTTAACGTAGAGACCGATTATAAAATAATTCCTTCCGAAGATAAAAAAAAACGGGCAAGTGTAGAGTATTATGTCAAGACCCACACTCCTTATATTGTAGATTCTATAAGTAAAAGAATAGCTTCAAAAGTAATAGATTCTTTATACGATGCTAAGGCTCAGGAATCCCACATAAAAGTAGGCGTACAGTACAAAACCCTTGATTATAATGACGAAAGAGACAGACTCACCCGCCTTTTCAGAAATAATGGAGTTTATAATTTTGATCAGGAGTTTATCAGTTTTGAAGCGGACACCGTAGGTACCAATTATAAAGTAAATACGGCGGTAATTATAAAAAACAGGCCTGCAAGCGAAGGCGATACCACCGCCACCTTAGCATTTAAAATCCACGATGTAACCAAGGTAAATGTCTTCACCGATTATGCTTATGCTAATAGGTTAAAACCCGTTACCGACAGCGTTCATCATCAAGGATATAATATTTATAGTTTTGAAAAGCAACGTTACAAACCCGAAGCTATTACCGATGCAATTTTTATAAGACCGGGGAACACCTATAGTGATATTGCTAGAACGCGCACCTACAATAGGCTTAATTCGCTTCGGAATTTTAAATATCCTACCATAAGATACACGCCAGATCCTGAAGACAGTACCCGAACAGACCTGGTAGCAAATATATTTCTCACCCCACAACAGAAATACTCCCTGGGCTTCGATTTTGAAATCTCACAAAGCAATATCCAGGAATTTGGGATTGGCTTTGGTGGTTCTCTTTTGATAAGAAACGTATTTCGGGGAGCTGAAAACCTGGAGATCTCAGGAAGGGGAAGTGTTGGCTCATCTACCGATGCGGCCGCAAGTAGTGATAAAGACCGTTTTTTTGATATCTCTGAAATTGGAGCTGATCTAAAACTCAGTTTTCCCAGGATATTTCTTCCCATTAATACCGAAAAAATTATACCTAAATATATGTCGCCTTTCACCACCCTGAGTTTAGGGGTGAGCACGCAATCCAACATCGGTTTAGACAAAAGAAATCTTTCTGGGGCAATGGAGTATCGATGGACGCCTTCCCGCCAATTATCAAATAGACTGGACCTGGTCAATATCCAATATGTTAGAAATTTAAACACCGACAATTATTTTAATGTTTACCGCAATTCCTATAATGAGTTAAATGAGATTGTTCAGTCACCTAATGTAGTTACGAGCCCCAATTACCTTGATGATGAAGGACATTTAACCATACCGCAGGGTGCCGAAAATTTCCTTGAAGATATAGACAGAGATGATGGGCCTACCACAGGTTTAAATTCAGCGCAACGCCAAATAGCTAATTATGTAAAAGAAAGGAAAAACCGTTTAACAGAAAACAACCTGATCTTCGCTACTAATTATACATATTTATGGAATACTAAAGAAAACCTGTACGACCAGGAGTTTACCAGATTCAGGTTTAAAGTGGAGGCTGCCGGTAATCTTTTATCAGCCATCTCCGGGTTGGCCGGGTTAGAAAAAAATGCCAACGGAAATTACAAAATTCTGGGGGTGAATTTTTCCCAATATGCAAAAACTGAAATAGACTTCATAAAACACTGGGACCTTGGCCGGAAAAATATTTTTGCGGTTCGGGCCTTTGGCGGCATTGCTATTCCTTATGGAAATGCCAACAGCATCCCTTTTGCCCGTAGTTTTTTTGCAGGGGGTCCTAACGACAACCGTGCCTGGCAGGCTTATGATCTCGGACCCGGAAGCACAGGTGGACGCAACGAATTTAATGAAGCCAACATGAAGCTTGCCTTCAACATGGAATACCGGTATAATCTCTTCGGATCTTTACATTCGGCAGTTTTTATTGATGTAGGAAATATCTGGAATGTTCTGGATATTGTGGAGAATGATGAAGCCACTTTCACCTCCTTTTCCGATCTAAAGAATATAGCCGTTGGCTCCGGTTTTGGATTGAGATATGATTTTAACTTTTTTGTTTTAAGGTTCGACATAGGTTTTAAAACCTACGACCCTGCCCGCGAAGAAGGAAACCGCTGGTTTAAAGATTACAACTTCAACCATGCGGTTTATAATGTGGGTATTAATTATCCTTTCTAAGCCATTTAATTTTCTTATTTTTGTAAGCCAAATTCAAATAATCTATGAGTCACAATATTAAACCAGGCGTTGCCACAGGAAAAGAAGTACAGGAAATATTTAAACTTGCCAAAGAAAAAGGTTTTGCCTTACCTGCGGTAAATGTTATAGGTTCCAGCAGTATCAATGCTGTATTGGAAACCGCTGCAGAATTAAACTCACCCGTTATCATTCAATTCTCGAACGGTGGAGCTCAATTCAACGCAGGAAAAGGATTGTCTAATGAAAATGAAAAGGCTGCAATTGCAGGTGGGGTAGCAGGTGCAAAACATGTTCACGAACTTGCTGAATTATATGGCGTACCGGTTATTATGCATACCGATCATTGTGCAAAGAAATTACTCCCCTGGATAGATGGGCTTCTTGATGCCAGTGAAAAACACTACGAACAATTCGGAAAACCTTTATATAGTTCACATATGATAGATCTTTCAGAAGAATCACTGGAAGAAAATATGGAGATTAGCAAGAAGTATCTTGAGAGAATGAGCAAAATGGGGATGACTCTGGAAATAGAGTTAGGAATTACCGGTGGTGAAGAAGACGGAGTTGACAACACCGAAGTTGATTCTTCAAAATTATACACCCAGCCTGAAGAAGTAGCTTATGCTTATGAAGAATTAAGCAAAGTTAGTGACCAGTTCACTATTGCTGCTGCTTTTGGAAACGTCCATGGAGTTTATAAGCCTGGAAACGTAAAACTTACTCCAAAAATTCTTAAAAACTCACAGGAGTATATTACCAAGAAATATTCTGTAGGAGAAAATCACATCGATTTCGTATTCCACGGTGGTAGTGGTTCCACTGTAGAAGAAATTAGAGAAGCAATTGGTTACGGAGTCATCAAGATGAATATTGACACCGATCTTCAATATGCATATCTTGAAGGAATTCGCGATTACATGAACAAAAACAAAGACTTCCTTGCTACTCAAATAGGTAATCCAGAAGGAGATGATGTTCCTAATAAAAAGTATTACGATCCTAGAAAATGGGTTCGTGAAGGTGAACTAACTTTCAAAGCCCGTTTAAAAAAGGCTTTCGAAGACCTTAATAACGTAAATACATTATAGTTTAAATTGCAAAAACAGCTGGAGTTTTATATTTCAGCTGTTTTTTATTTAAAATAAACCCTCAGTCTCCGGAGTAGTTCCGGAAGAGTTCAATCCCTGAAACCTCAAACAAATGGCTTGGTTTAAAAGAACACAAAAAGGAATTCAAACCCCAACAGAACATAAAAAAGATGTTCCAAAAGGTTTATGGTATAAATCTCCAACCGGAAAAATTGTAGATGCTGAACAATTGGAAAGCAATTTCTATGTTAGTCCGGAAGATGGTTACCATGTAAGGATTGGAAGTAAGGAGTACTTCAAGATCCTTTTTGATGACAATGAGTTCAAGGAACTCGATAAGAACATGACCTCTAAAGATCCACTGGGTTTTAAAGACACCAAAAAATATACAGACAGGTTAAAAGCTGCCGAAGATAAAACCGGCCTGAAAGACGCCGTACGTACTGCGGTAGGGAATTCCAAAGGAAAAGAACTTGTTGTAGCCTGTATGGATTTTAGTTTTATTGGTGGTTCAATGGGCTCTGTAGTAGGAGAAAAAATTGCCCGTGGAGCCGACTATGCCTTAAAGAACAACATCCCTTTTATGATCATTTCAAAATCGGGAGGTGCCCGAATGATGGAGGCGGCATTATCCTTAATGCAATTGGCGAAAACTTCGGTTAAACTGGCACAGCTTGCCGAGGCAAAAATCCCATATATTTCTTTATGTACAGATCCAACTACTGGAGGAACAACTGCTTCCTTTGCCATGCTTGGCGATATTAATATATCAGAGCCAGGAGCACTTATAGGTTTTGCAGGTCCGCGTGTAGTTAAAGACACCACCGGGAAAGATCTCCCCGATGATTTTCAAACAGCCGAATTCGTTAAAGAACATGGCTTTCTTGATTTCATTGTGAAGCGTTCCGAACTTAAAAATAAAATAAATTTATATCTGGATCTTATTCAAAATCAACCAGTAAGAAAATAAACCAGAGTTTTAAATAACTTTATCTTAGGAAAATAGTATATTTGCCGCTTGACAGAAAAACTGTCAATACATAAAAATCATTTAAATAAATATTGGAATGTATTTAACAAAAGAAAAGAAGCAGGAGATCTTCGAAAAGTATGGAAAAGGTAAGAACGACACCGGTTCCACTGAAGGTCAGATCGCATTGTTTACTCACAGAATTTCTCACCTTTCAGAACACCTCAAGAAAAATCGCCAGGACTACAACACTGAACGTTCTCTTGTAATGTTGGTAGGTAAGAGAAGAAGCCTGCTTGATTACCTAATGAAGAAAGATATTATGAGATATCGTGCTATCGTTAAGGAATTAGGATTAAGAAAATAAATTTCGAGGGGGCTTTACGCCCCCTTTTTTTATATAGAAGCAATTTGT
>NZ_DATCSO010000063.1:0-15793 GCF_036568425.1 Salegentibacter sp.
GAAGTATATTTGCACCCGCTTGCTAAAAAGCAGGCGTTTGTAAAGCATAAATCTAATAAAAACACTATGTACGCAATTGTAGAGATAGCAGGGCAGCAATTTAAAGTTGCAAAAGACCAGAAGGTGTTTGTTAACCGTTTAGCAGGAGAAGAAGGAGACAGCGTTTCTTTTGACAAAGTTCTTCTTACCGGCGATGGTGACAACATAACCTTAGGCGCCCCGGCTATAGAAGGCGCTCTTGTAGGAGCCAAAATTTCCCGTCACCTTCAGGGGGACAAAGTAATTGTTTTCAAAAAGAAAAGACGTAAAGGTTACAAGAAGAAAAACGGACACCGTCAGGCCTTAACCGAGATCGTAATTGAAAGCATCGATGTAAAAGGCGGAAAGAAAGCTTCTTCAGCTAAAAAAGAGGAGCCTAAAAAAGAAACCAAAGCCGATAAGAAATCTGAAGATCTAAGCCAGTATACAGTGGCTGAATTGAAAGAGATGGCTAAAGAAAAAGGACTTGAAGGGTATTCTTCAATGAAGAAAGCTGAATTAATTGAAGCTTTAAGTTAATTATTAAACTACTTAAAACCTAAAATAAAATGGCACACAAAAAAGGAGTCGGTAGTTCCAAGAACGGTAGAGAGTCAGAATCGAAACGCTTAGGTGTGAAGATATTTGGCGGACAACCTGCCGCAGCCGGAAACATCATCGTAAGACAAAGAGGTACTGCACACAACCCAGGAGAGAATGTGTATGCAGGAAAAGACCATACTTTACACGCCAAAATAGATGGCCTTGTAAAATTCTCTAAAACAAAGAATAATAAATCTTACGTTTCAATTGAACCGTTTGAAGCTTAATTAATTTGCTTTAGAATAATATCAAAAGCCTTTTCGGAAACGAAAAGGCTTTTTTTTGTACCTTTAAGTAAACCAACCGATTAGGCAATGAAATATGTTACTATTTATCGTACGACCGATATTACTGAGGTTTCAGGGATAAAAGAGATTTTTGTTAAAGAGAGCATAAACTTTAAAATTCTGGACACCGGTACCTCTTCCGAAGAAAACGATGCCGGTCTTACAGCTACAGAAAGCAAGATCCAGGTTGAAGAGCAACAAAAGGAAAAAGCTAAACGAATTCTCACCCGGCACGGTTATTCTGGCAATGACCAGTATTTTGAAACAACACATAGAAGTCGCCTGCCGGATTCCAGAGAAAAACCTATGATTGGTAAATGGATGATTTTTTTACTCGTGGGGCTGGTTGTACTTATCGCGATCATTCTGTTTACCTGGTTTATGATTCCTAAATAAAAAATCCCTTCTGAAATTTACTTCAAAAGGGATTTAATAAAATATCCTAAGATTCCTGCCTGTGCGGGTATCACTAGTATCTATAATACTCCGGCTTATAAGGGCCCTCTACTTCAACTCCAATATATTCGGCTTGATCTGGGTTTAGCTCGGTTAATTCCACTCCAATTCTTTCTAAGTGAAGTTTGGCAACCTTTTCATCAAGATGTTTCGGAAGCATGTAAACTTCATTTTTATACTTATCGGCGTTTTTCCAAAGCTCGATTTGTGCTAAAGTTTGGTTGGTAAATGAGTTACTCATCACAAAACTAGGATGGCCTGTAGCACAACCAAGATTTACCAAACGACCTTCAGCTAAAAGAATAATGTCTTTCCCGTTAACTGTGTATTTATCTACTTGTGGCTTGATCTCATCTTTGGTATCCCCGTGATTGTTATTCAGCCAGGCAACATCAATTTCGTTATCAAAGTGACCAATATTACAAACGATGGTTTTGTCTTTCATTGCTTCAAAATGCTCACCTCTAACGATGTCTTTATTTCCTGTAGTAGTGATTACGATATCAGCTTTGCCAACTACGGTTTCCAGTTTTTTCACTTCAAACCCGTCCATCGCAGCCTGCAGGGCACAAATAGGATCGATTTCAGTAACTGTGACGATGGCTCCGGTGCCTTTAAATGAAGCAGCGGTACCTTTACCAACATCTCCATAGCCACAAACCACAACGCGTTTTCCGGCAAGCATAACATCGGTAGCACGGCGAATGGCATCAACAGCGCTTTCGCGGCATCCGTATTTATTATCGAATTTAGATTTGGTAACAGAATCATTTACATTAATTGCCGGCATAACCAAAGTTCCGTTCTTCATTCTTTCATAGAGGCGGTGGACACCGGTAGTGGTTTCTTCTGAAAGTCCGCGAATTCCTTCGGCAAGTTCAGGATACTTATCAAAAACCATATTGGTAAGATCTCCCCCATCATCAAGAATCATATTCAAAGGTTCACGTTCCTCTCCAAAAAACAGGGTTTGCTCGATACACCAGTTAAATTCTTCCTCGGTCATTCCTTTCCAGGCATAAACCGGAATTCCGGCAGCGGCAATTGCGGCTGCAGCATGATCTTGTGTAGAGAAAATATTACAAGAACTCCAGGTAACATCCGCACCAAGAGAAACCAGGGTTTCTATAAGAACAGCGGTTTGCACGGTCATGTGAAGACATCCAGCAATTCTGGCCCCTTTTAAGGGTTGCTCGTTCTTATATTCTTCCCGAAGTGCCATTAGTCCCGGCATTTCAGATTCGGCAAGCTCTATCTCTTTCCTTCCCCAGTCGGCCAGGGAAATATCCTTAACTTTATAAGCGGTGTATGGCACTGTTTTAGTCGACATATTATTATATTTGAATATTAGCAATTTTTTGTCCCGCAAAAATAAGGAATCTATAACAAACCTACATGCCACTTTACAAAACAATAACAGCAAGCCCTCACACTAAAGTCTTCATTTGGAAGGTGGAAGAACCTTTTGAAGAGCTTAGCGACGGAATACAACTTACAGATCATTGCCAGAACAGGGTAGATGGTATGAAATCTGAAATTCATCGCCGTGGATTTATGAGTATACGCCATTTAATGGCCGAAGCCGGTTATGTAGATGCCGACTTATATTATGATGAACTCGGTAAACCACATCTTAAAGACGGGAAAAATATCTCCATTACGCATTCCTTTAATTTCACCGGGATTATTGTGAGCGATAAAAAGGTGGGGATAGATATTGAAAAGCAACGGGAAAAAATTCTCAGGATTGCAAATAAGTTTACCCCGCTTAAAGAATATCATACGCTGGCCAACGAAGATGCTTTAATACGTAAACTCACCATCGTTTGGGGCGCCAAGGAATCGGTTTATAAAATGTACGCCGAGCCCGGTTTAGGGTTTTTGCAACATATTAACGTTACCGATTTCGATTTTGATGATGCTAAAACCACAGCAAAAGTTTTATTTAAAGGAAGAAAATCTTTTTATGAAATGGAATTCCTGGAGTTTGAAGGTTTTACCTGTGTGTATGGATGGGCTACTAAGGCAATAGAAAATTGATTTAATGCTGAATTTTTACCGGCACATCGAGGCGGCAGTCGCCGAAAACAGAAAATTACTTGCCATCCTTATTGACCCCGATAAATTTGTGGAAAAGGAAACTGAAGCTTTTCTCAAGAGTATTCCCAAAACCACTTCTCACATTTTTGTGGGGGGAAGTACTGTAGAAAATAATCAAACGGAAAAAACCGTAAAAGCAATAAAAGGCAGCACCCAGTTGCCGGTGTTTCTTTTTCCCGGGGATCATAATCAGATTACCGATGAGGCCGACGCTATCCTGTTTCTTAGTTTAATTTCAGGACGAAATCCTGAATATCTTATAGGTCAGCAGTTAAAATCGGTAGTTAAATTGAGGAATACCAGCCTTGAGATTATTCCAACAGGCTATATATTAATCGATGGAGGCAAAGAATGTGCCGTTCAAAGGGTTAGTAATACTGAACCCATACCGCAATTTGAGGTAGATACTATTGTCCATACCGCCCTTGCCGGACAATATTCAGGAAAAAAACTGATTTACCTCGAAGCAGGGAGCGGGGCCAGAGTGCCGGTTTCAGAAGAAATAATAACGGCAGTAAAAAAAGCTATAGATATTCCATTAATCGTAGGTGGTGGCATCCGCACCACACAGCAGCAGGAGAAAGCCTATGAGGCGGGTGTAGATATACTGGTTATGGGGACTCATTTTGAGAAATGAAAGCAGAATAATTGCTTTGGGTTCTACAATACTAATTTCAAAGCTTTAAATTTGGCTTCGACTTAAATAAACCAATAAATGAACATTTCAGTAGAACTTACCTTAACTCCAATTCAGGATAATTTCGAACCTGCTATAATTAACTTCATCAAAAAATTAAGGGCTTCAGGATTGACAGTAAAAGAAAATCCGTTGAGCACCCAGGTGTATGGGGATTACGATGAGGTGATGAAATTGCTTAATTCAGAAATAAAAGAAGCCTTTGGGGCCATTGACCGTGGTTTGTTATATATGAAAATTGTAAAATCTGACCGCAGCCACTATGCAGCCGATTTTTGATTTCTTCTTTGACCAGTATTCAGGATACCCCACTCTTTTTATAATTCTTGAGATCATTGCGGTGATCTTTGGTTTTTTATCGGTTTGGTATTCCAAACAAAACAATATCCTGGTATACCCAACAGGAATTGTGAGTACCCTTATTTTCGTTTATTTACTTTGGCAATGGCAGTTGCTTGGAGATATGATGATTAATGCTTATTATTTTTCTATGAGCATTTACGGTTGGTATGTCTGGACCCGCAAAATTGATCCTACCCATTTCACCCCTATTACCAACACCACCAAAAAAGAAAACTGGCAAAGCGTATTCATCTTCATTGCTACGCTCATTTTCGTTTTTGTAGTTTATGAGTGGTTCGATAAATGGAATAATTGGACGGCTTATGTTGATACTCTAACAACAGCTATTTTCTTCGTGGGAATGTGGCAAATGGCTAACAGAAAGATTGAAAACTGGATTTTCTGGATTATAGGTGATATTATTTCGGTGCCATTATATTTTTATAAGGGGCTTACTTTTACGGCAATTCAATATTTTGTATTTACTATAATCGCTATATACGGTTACAAAGCATGGCAGAAACACTTGCGCAACGATCTACTTCGGTCTTAAAGGTTGTTTTTTTTGGTCCTGAATCCACAGGGAAGACTACTCTGGCCCAAATGCTGGCTGAGCATTTTAATACCCTTTGGGTAGAGGAATATATGAGGGAATACCTTCAGGAAAAATGGGATTCAGAACAACAGGTTTGTAAACCAAATGATATGTTGCCAATTGCTCGTGGCCAAATACAGCGAGAGAATGAATTGGCTGAAAAGGCCAACAGGATATTGTTTTGTGATACAGACCTCCTGGAATTAAAAGTTTATTCTGAAGCCTATTTCAATGGATTTTGCGATCCGGAACTTCTTAAACATGCGTTAAACAACCAATATGATTTATACTTTTTGATGTATATTGACGTACCCTGGACTCCCGACGATCTTCGGGATAAACCCTTCGACCGTATCGGGATGTTTAGACGATTTGAAAAAGCTTTAATTCTCACCGGCAAACCTTATGTTGTTTTAAAAGGTGATTTAGACGAGCGATTTCAAACTGTGGTTTCAGAAATTAATAAACTTTTAAAAAAAACGGATAAACGTGGGATTTAGCGAAATTGATATTTTACAAATTGAAGAGAAAGGATTAAGCTCTAAAGAGGTAGAACGCCAACTTAAATTATTTGAAAGAGGAAATGTGAAAGTGGATATTCAAAGGGCTGCCACCCCGGGTAATGGAATTTTTGTTTATTCTGAAAAAGAAAAGAAAGACTTCATTGCTCTTTATGAAAGCAAAACACCTCAATTAAACCTTCTGAAATTCGTACCTGCTTCGGGAGCCGCTACCAGGATGTTTAAGGCGCTGCATAATTACACCGATGAATTTGATCCTGAAAAAGGGGGTATTCGGGATTACCTTGATCGGAAAGAAAATGCTTCACTACAGCGATTCTTTGAAGGTATTGAAAAGTTACCATTTTATGACAAGGCGCTCGAATTAGCCAGGGAAAAGTATTCCTCTTTTGATGATCAATCTAAGGATGAGCAGCACCTGCTTCTTGTTAAGACAATGCTTTATGAAGACGGCCTTAATCTTAGTAATCTACCAAAAGGGCTGGTGCCATTTCATAAATATAAAGACAGAACCGCTACAGCTTTTGAAGAACACTTATATGGTGCTTCAAAATATCTAAGCGTAAATGGCGTCGCCAAAGTGCATTTCACCGTTGCCCATGGAGATAAGGATAAATTCAAAAATGAATTTGAAGCTATTAAGGGTCGGGTGGAGAAAGCAACTAACACCAAATTTGAGATTAGCTTTTCATATCAGGACCCTAAAACCGATACTATTGCCGTAGACGAAAATAATGAACCTTTTAGAGATGAAGAGGGACATATCTTTTTCAGACCCGGTGGTCATGGTGCTCTTATTGAAAACCTCAATAACCAGGAGGCCGATCTTATCTTTATTAAAAATATTGATAATGTGGTGATTGAAAAAAGTCTAGGTGATGTGGTGGAATATAAAAAGATGCTGGGAGGGAAACTACTCAAGCTTCAGGAACAAATCTTCAGTTACTTAAATCAGTTGGATACTGGTAATAATTCTGAAGCTAAGTTGGATGAGATTGCCCAATTTATAGGGAAAGAACTTTCAGTAGAGATAACCAATTCTTTTAATAAGTTCACTGGAGAAGAGAAAACCCAGTATTTGTGTAAAAAACTGGATAGGCCCCTGCGGGTGTGTGGAATGGTAGAGAATGAGGGTGAACCCGGTGGAGGTCCTTTTTTGGTAAAAGATGAAACAGGAGAGGTGAGTCTGCAAATTATTGAAGGTGCGCAAATCGATAAAAATAATATAGAACAACTTAAGATCCTAAACGATTCTACACATTTCAACCCGGTAGATATCGTTTGCGGTATTTATAACTGGAAGGGAGAGAAGTACGATCTTCATAATTATGTTGATGAACGAATGAGCTTTATCGCTAATAAGACCAAAGATGGGAAACCATTAAAAGCGCTTGAGCGTCCAGGTCTTTGGAATGGCGGTATGGCTTTTTGGAATACGGTCTTTGTAGAAGTTCCGGTGTCTACTTTTAATCCTGTAAAGACTGTGGCTGACCTGCTCAAACCGAGCCATCGTACAGTATAATACCGTGGACGAAGAAAAGATAATACAAGAATTAAATTATAAGGCGGTAAGAAGTTCCGGGGCCGGCGGGCAACATGTGAATAAAACCTCATCCAAGGTGGAACTTCATTTTCCAGTAGAAAGTTCTGAAGCACTTTCAGAAGAAGAAAAAACCAGAATTTTTAAAAAATTGTCTAAAAGAATAACTATTGCCGGAGAGTTGGTTCTTCAGAGTGATGTTTCCCGTAGCCAGCATAAAAATAAGGAAGATGTTACCCTACGTTTTTTAAATTTAATTAAGGATTCCCTTAAAAAGAGAAAACCACGGAAAAAAACCAAACCTTCCCGGGCAGCCCGGGAAAAACGTTTAAAGAAAAAGAAACTTCAGGCAGAGAAAAAGGCAGGAAGAAAAAAACCACTTCAGTAGAATTAAAAAACTGCGGCTATTTTCTACACAATTGTAGAAAATGCCTGAGATTTCCACAAAATTTGGATGCTTATATATTTAAATTAATTCCTTAAAACTTTAATTTTCAGGTGAATGTCTTTAAGTCCTGTTAATGGTACGGTTTTCACATTAAAAATGAAGAGTTTGATAAAAACTTGATTCAAACTAACTAAAACTCAACAGCTTGGATAACTGTTGTATAATTTAGATTTTCGGAGAAAAAGAGGCTTTAGGGCCTCTTTTTTATTTGTGAGAGTTCCTTTCTGTAGAATTGTGGTGGAAATTTCCACATAATAAACTCTTAAAATTAGTGAATTTCCACATAAAATTTTCAGGAAACCTAAATATTATTTTTTGAAAACTATTTATTATCAATGGGTTGCGAGGTATTTGACTGAATTGGTACAGTTATTACTATAATATAAACAACTAAAATATTAAACGCTAAAATTATAAGTTATGAGAAAGTTAGGACTAAGCTTACTAGCAGTAACTGCAATGTTTTTTTATACTGAAAATATAAATGCTCAGGTTGAGGACGAAGTAGAAGCAGAGGTTGAAGTTGAAGCTCATGCTCAGCAAAAGATGGATTTTAAGGAGATTGATATTCTTGCGCTTCCACAAGCAGTTAAAGATGCTGTAATGACAGATTTCAATGGAGCAGTAACCGAGGAAGCCTGGGTAAAGGAAAAAGATGGTAAAAAAATGTATAAACTGTCACTTAATGTTGAAGGCGAGAAAAAGAAAGTTTATGTAGACCAGGATGGTAATTGGATAGATAAAGAAGATAAATAGCATAAAGAAAGTTTGTTTTTTTAAACCAATAATTAAGCTAACCAAATTTGAATCCGCTGTATTTTACCCTACCTTGGAATACGGCGGTTTTAAAGCATTAGCCGGGAACATAGAGACGCCAACTCTTACGGCAACGAAAAAATTAGAATTTTTTATCTGCCCATTGGGGTATCGAATTTGAGCAAAACGACTTTCAGAGAACAAGGATTCTTTGATCAACTAACACTTTAAAAAGAGTCGTTTTGTTAGGTGTTGAAAGGATATTCTAATTTTATCGTAAAATGGGTACCAATAAATACTGACAAGTATATTTTTTAGATTTGTCAGGAAAAGAGGTCAATTTTATTGACCTCTTTTTTTTATGTTTAATTTTAAAACCTATGAACCTAAGATTGTTAAATTTGCAATACAAATTTTAATTCAGCTGTATTTATGACTAAAATCCTCATAGTAGAAGATGATGTAGCTTTTGGTGCGATGCTTAAGACGTTTCTGCAAAAAAGAAACTATGAGGTGGGGCTTGCTTTTACGGCTTCAGAAGCATTAAAAAATATAAATGACTCGGACTTTGATCTAATCCTTACCGATGTTCGACTACCTGATAAAGATGGTCTCGATATCTTAAAAGAGGTAAAGGCCAAAAACAATAAAACCCAGGTTATTGTCATGACAAGCTATGCTGAAATAAGTATGGCTGTCCAGGCGATGAAAGATGGAGCCTTTGATTATGTTTCCAAGCCCTTTAGGCCTGAATCTATTCTTCAAACTATTGAGAATGCATTAAAACATCACAAAGCAAGTGCGGCCGAAATTGTAAAGCCAGCCAAAAATACCGAAAAAACCTCCTTTCAAAAAGACAGTTTTGTAAAAGGCGTGAGCGAGGCTTCTCGTAAGCTTAACGATTATATTGAGTTGGTTGCTCCCACAAATATGTCGGTTCTCATTATGGGGGAAAGTGGCACAGGAAAAGAGCAGGTTGCTAAAAGTATACACTCACAAAGTAAACGGAAAGATGCAGCTTTTATCGCGGTAGACTGCGGAGCAATTCCTCGGGAACTTGCTTCCAGTGAATTTTTCGGGCATTTAAAAGGTTCTTTTACCGGGGCTATCAACGATAAAACCGGTCATTTCGAAGCTGCTAATGGCGGGACCTTATTTCTTGACGAAATTGGAAATTTAACCTATGAGTTACAGGTGCAGTTACTGCGGGCACTTCAGGAGAGAAGAATCAAACCTGTGGGGAGCAATAACGAAATTGAAGTTGATATTCGGGTGATCACAGCTACAAACGAAGATCTTGCCCAGGCCGTAAGAGAAGGAGAATTCAGAGAAGATCTTTATCATAGACTGAATGAATTTTCTATTAAAGTTCCGGCGCTAAAAGACAGGAAAGAAGATCTTATGATCTTTGCAGAATATTTTCTGGATGAAGCCAATGCCGAGCTTGAAAAAAATGTTATCGGCTTTACTGAAGAGGCTATAGAAGCCTTTAAAAACTATAATTGGCCCGGTAACTTGAGGGAGTTAAAGAATATGGTGAAGCGAGCTGTGCTTTTAACCCAGGATGATTTGATACCACTAAAAGTCCTGCCTCACGAAATTTCTACAGCACAAAAAACCGATACCGAGTATGGTCTCTTCAAAAATAAAAACGAGGAACAACTCATCATCGAAGCTTTAGAGAAATCGGGAGGGAACAAAAGTAAAGCTGCAAGGCTACTTTCAATAGATCGTAAAACTCTTTATAATAAGCTCAAGCAATACGGGATTAAATTGTAATCTCAGTTTTAAGATTATTCATTAATAACTGAATATTTTTAACCAGGCTGGTAAATCCTGATTCGTCTAAATCATTATAGTTTTCAATTTCCTTTAATTTTTCTGCGATTGAATACGCCTTCATCTGTTTAATCATAGGCAGCATTTTATGGGCCACCGAAGCCATTTTTTCTTTGTTCTGTTTTTTAAAGGCTTCTTCAAGATCTTCCAGGTTTTTTTCTGAACTATCCAGAAAAGCATTTAATATGATGTGCATTGCCTTTTCATCCCCCCCGGAAAACTGATAAATCTCTTCTAAATCATATTCGGTGCCGGGTCTTTTGCTTGGGGGGAGATAATTATTAGATGCGACCTTAACCTTAAATATTTCAGCGATACTATTTAAAAGCTCTTGTGGTTTATAGGGCTTGATTAGGCTATTGGCGAATCCGGCCTTTATATAAAAATTGGGTTCCAGGCTGGTTCTTCCAGAGATAGCAATTACAGGAATATTGCTTATTTCGGGATCCTCTTTAATTTGTGAAATGAGTTCTAAACCATCCATTCTTGGCATTTGAATATCGGTGAGCACTAAATCGAATTTCCCCGATTTTAATTTGTTTATTGCATCATAGCCATTAAGACTGCTTTCACAAGTAAGTCCTAAAGATTTAACCAGTTCCTGGGTTAGGGCGAGTTGAGAGGGTTCATCGTCTACAATTAAAGCCTTCTTATTTTTAAGTAGGTCTGGAGGTGGGCTTTGTTTTTTTCGCTCTGAGGGAGGTTGCTTCTGCTTTTCGGTTTTAACCACCGGAAGATAAATGATGAATTCACTGCCGGCTCCGGGTTCACTTATGAGTTCCAGCTTTCCTTTTAACAGAGTGGTTAGGCTTTTGGTGATGGTAAGGCCAAGCCCTGTACCTCCGTATTGTTTTTCGATCTTGCTGTTTTCCTGGGAAAATTCTTCAAAAATTTCTTCCTGTTTTTCCTTTGGAATCCCAATCCCTGAATCTTTTACCGAAATTATGAGAGTATAACTATCTTCAATTTCCTTTCTGAGCCAGGCACTTATCCTAATTTCTCCTTCATTAGTGAATTTAAAGGCGTTGGTTACCAGATTTGAAATGATTTGTTTTATCCTGAAGGGATCACTTAAAACCTGAACATCGGTTCCCGGGGCTGTGTCTATTATAATTTCTACATCTTTATTGATCTCGCCAGGTAACGAGTTGTGCACGCTATCCTCAATTAATTTCTTAGGGTTAAAAGGCAATTTTTCTACCAGCATTTTCCCTGCCTCTAATTTGGATAGATCAAGCAAATCATTAACCAGCCTCAAGATAAAATCTGAAGATTTTTTAACATGTGTCAAATAGTGATTCTGCTTGTTATTTAGTGCGGTCTTTTCCATTAAATCGGTGTAACCGATTAAAGTATTAAGCGGTGACCTGAGGTCATGGGTGATCGTTGCCATAAAATGTTCTCTGCTTTTTAAAAGAGATTCGGCAAAAGTTTTGGCTTCCTCCAGCTGCATCCGGTAACGCTGGCTCCGACTAACATCTTTGATAATAAAAAACAGAAAAACAAAAATTATAATGAAGCTTCCCGAACCGGCTGCGATCATTATGATAGAGGTGTCCTTTAGCATCCTTTCTGAACTTTCAGCACGGTTTAGAGCAGCTTCCCGTTCTTCCTGTTCAATGGTAGCGAGTACACTTCGAAGTTGCTGATTCAGGATCAAATCGTTATCCAGGAGTTCATTTTCTTTCTGAATTATCTGCCGGCGGAATTGCTGGTTAGCGACTTCGAGCTCACTTAGCACATTTTTCACCGAACCGATAAGGGAATCGGCAGTTCGGTTAGTAAGTTGTTCCGCATTGTCTTCTTTAGAGAATTCCAATAATTTTATGAGAACTCTTCTTTGATGAGGTTCCAATTTCGCAAACCGCTCTTCGTAATTATTGGCGTTAAAAGAGGGGTCTACTTTTCGAAGTTCCTCGATCACCTGGGTGTAGTAATTTGTATTCCGGTCCTGCTCTCTTAATTTTAATAATTCACTAAGGTTGTTGGTTTTTCTGGAAAGCAAGGCAGAGATACTGTCCAGCTCTGTTTTCATTTGGGTATCGGTGTATGATTCTTTGAGCCGGTTAATGTTTTTACGAATAGAATCTAAATGTTGCTGATATAGTTCAAGGTCACTTTCCTTACCGGTTTGAATGAGCCGCCGACTAATATTTTCGGTCTCATACAATTCTGTAGTTATATCGCTAACAAGGAAGAGTTTTTCGTTATTAGTGGTATTGGAATCAGCAAGACTGGTGAATGCGACTACCTGGTTGTAGACAAACCAAACCGATAGAGCTGCAAGTGCAGCTATCAGGAGATATCCGGCAACCACTTTAAAGGTTATAGAACGTTTGGGATTTCGCATAACTTAAATTCCGCTAAAATTACACCAATTAAATGAAATGCAATAAATTTATGGGATTTCAGAAAAAGCGTTATACATTTGCCCTAATCTCACAAGGGGTGCCTCATAATGGAGGCTGAGATCATACCCAATGAACCTGGGCAGGTAATGCTGCCAAGGGATTGCGCAAAATGCGCTAAGTATGTACTCCTGAAAATGCCAAAACACCGGTGGGCAATTTCAGGATTTTTTTATTTAATAATTAACCTAGAATAATCGCCCCTTTTATTCGTAATAAATTTTTTACGAATGAAATCTGTATTATTTTTTGCCGGCCTTTGTCTGATTTCCTTTCAGACCTTAGCTCAAACTCATATTTTAAAAGGTAAAGTCACTCAGGATGAAATTCCCGTAGAAGGAGTTTTAATTTATACTCAGGCAGCCGGAGCGGGAACTCAAACCGACGCTAATGGAGATTATCGCCTGGAACTGGAAGATGGCTCTTATAATCTTATTTTTTCCTACGGAAATCAGAAATCTGTTCAGGTAGATCTATTTGAGAACAAAACTCTTAATGTAGATCTTTCTGACGCTCAGGAAGTGCTGGACGAGATTTTTCTTTCCTCCCTGAGGGTGAATGCGCAATCGCCTATAACCTACAGTAATCTCAACAATGAGGAAATTGAAGATAGAAATCTGGGGCAGGATATCCCTATTCTAATGAATTATATGCCTAATGTGGTTTCTACTTCAGATGCCGGTGCGGGAATTGGCTATACTGGTATTCGCGTTAGGGGTAGTGATGGAACCAGGGTCAATGTTACCATAAACGGGGTGCCGTATAACGATGCAGAAAGCCAGGGAAGTTTTTGGGTTAACCTTGGGGATTTTGCATCTTCCGTGGAGAACATGCAACTTCAGCGTGGGGTTGGAACTTCCACAAATGGAGCCGGCGCCTTTGGTGCCAGCCTGAATATCCTCACCGATGGCTACCAGGAAGAAGCTTCTGCAGAGCTGGCTAATAGTGTAGGCTCATATAATACCAGGAAACATACCTTGAAATTCAGCACCGGTCTAATCGATGAGAATTGGGAATTCGCCGGTCGTGTCTCTCAGATCAAAAGTGATGGATATATAGACCGGGCCGAAAGCGATTTGAAATCTTATTTTCTCCAGGGAACTTTTGTAGATAACAATACGTTGGTAAAAGCCCTCACATTTGGCGGAAGTGAAAGAACCTACCAGGCCTGGTACGGGATAGATGCTGAAACCCTTGAAACCAATCGAACTTTTAATCCTGCAGGAATCTATGAGGATGAGAACGGCGTGACTCGTTTTTATAAAAATCAAACCGATAATTACAAGCAGGATCATTATCAATTATTGTGGAACCAGGAATATAATTCTAACTGGTCTTCCAATTTTGCGCTTCATTATACCTACGGAAGGGGCTATTATGAAGAGTATGAAGAAGGGGCTCAGCTACAGGAATTTGGTTTGGAACCTTTTGAAGCCGGGGGAGAGACCATTACTAATTCAGATCTTGTAGGTACTAAATGGCTGGATAACCATTTCTACGGTACAACCTTTGGAATCAATTACCAGGAGAGTAATTTTGATTTGGTCCTGGGCGGAGGATGGAATAAGTATATAGGAGATCATTTCGGGGAAGTTATCTATACGAAATTTGCCCGCAACAAAAAGCCCTATGAGCCTTACTACGAGAACACGGCAACAAAAACCGATTTTAATGTTTACGCAAAAGCCAATTTCGCGATTACTGAAAAATTAGCGGCCTATGCTGATCTTCAATTGAGAACAATAACCTATGAGACCGAAGGAATTCTTGCTGATGGAAGTGAATTTCCAGTAGATGATAATTTAAACTTTTTTAATCCCAAGGCAGGTCTTACCTACCAGATGAATGCCGGCAATCAGTTTTACTTTTCTTATGCCCGGGCTCACAGGGAACCCAGCCGAAACGACTATGAGAACGGTGATCCTGAACCGGAGGAATTAAATGATTTTGAGTTGGGATGGAGGTATAACTCGCCTAATGTGCAGGTGAATTCAAACCTTTATTATATGGATTATCAAAATCAGTTGGTACTTACCGGTGGATTGGATGAGGTTGGAGCTTTTATTCGAGAAAACAGTGGTGAAAGTTACCGGTTGGGAATTGAAATAGACGCTTCAATAAGAATATCAGATAAAATAAACCTTAGGCCCAACCTGTCTTTAAGTAGGAATCAAAATATCGACTTCGTTTCAACCTGGGATGGGGAAGCTTTGAATTTTGGAAATACTGAGATTTCGTATTCCCCTTCTATTGTTGCTGCAAACCTGATTGGCTATTATCCATTTGAAGGACTGGAATTGAATCTTCTTTCTAAATATGTTGGGGAACAGTATATGAGTAATATTGAAACCGAAGCTTCCAAACTGGATAGCTATTTTGTAAATGATTTTAATGTTCAATACAGCTGGAAAGAAGTGTCGTTATTCCAGAAGGTAGTCTTTACTGGGCTTGTGAATAATATATTTGGGGTAGAGTATGTTTCTAACGGTTATTATTATACCTACGATGTGCCTAATCCCGAATTTTCAAGTGGACTACAAACCTATGGCGGCGCCGGGTATTATCCACAGGCCACAACTAACTTTCTACTTGGTGTAACTTTGAAATTTTAATTTAAATGAGCCTTGCCATCAGGTTCTGGTGGCGAGGTTTTTAATTGTACACTTCAATCACATTTCCCCGTCGTTCAATGCGGTAAGGTTTTAATGTGTATTGGCCCTCACCCGCTGTAAGCTCACCTGTTACGATATTATATTCGTTGCCATCTTCACACTGGCATTTTGCGGTAATGCCGGTAACCTGCATGGCCGAACAATTATTTGGCGGATGGTTAGGGTCGCTTAATTCAAAGGCGGTATACTGGGAATTATTAATATTGTAAACCACAATGCCCCTAATCCCATTGCTGTAGGTGGCATAAGAATTTCCTGGATACTGTAGATTGTTATATTCAGGAAGGTCTAAATTAAGTTGAAGCCTGAAATTTAGATCAGGAAGATTAGGATTGTTAAGGCGATTGTTATCATCTGTAGAGCATCCGACCAGGAAGATCGAAATGATTAAACCGACAAGTATTTTTTTCATAAAACAGGCATTTCTGGCTAAAAGAATATAATTGCTTTCAAAGCTTAAATTTATTATATTTGTTAAACAAATCCCGTCGTGCTATGGGATTTTTTCTAT
>NZ_DATCSO010000064.1:0-3986 GCF_036568425.1 Salegentibacter sp.
AATCCTTTTCTGTATTCTTTAGCGTTCAGGTTCGAGATCGAGGTATAAAGAAATAGGCTTAAAATGAATAGTAAATTATACTTCATGAATTGAGTTTTATAGGTGTAGCAGTAAGTTGATCTTTAATCCTGAACCTGGAAAATTATAGGTAAGGCATAACTCACAATTACCGGTTTTCCGCGTTGTTTTCCGGGTTCCATTTTTGGAAGAGCTTTTATAAGGTTTATGGCTTCTTCTTCCAGCTTAGGGTGCGGTGCCCGGGCTTGGATATTTGTTATATTCCCTTTGGTATCTATTTGGAAAAGAACAGTTATACGGTTTATGCCACTTAGACCTAATTCGCTCCCCAGGTCCTTATTGAATTTTTTGTTTACATAATCAGTGATTTTTTCGCTCATACAGCTTTTTCTCAAAGCATTATCATTAAGAGCTTCACAACCAGGGAATATCGGCACATCTTCAATTAAAGTAAAAGGTATTGTAGCTACTTTTTCCTCCGGTTTATGTTCTACTATTTCCTCTGGCTCAACAATATCTTCAAGACTTATCTCAGTAGTCTCAATTTCGTCTTCTTTAAGGTCCGGATCATCTTTTACTACATCTATTCCTTCTGGAATTACAGGAGGCTTGGGAGGCGGAGTATTCAATTGTTCGGTAATTGGAATTACTTCTTCCTCAGGTGCATCCATAAAGACTTGTTCTTTTGTAAACTCCTTCTTATCATAGGTTTTCCATTCTATTAGGAGCAAGCTGGCCAACAAAGCGACGATAAGGCCCAGGGATAAAAACAGGTTTGACTTTTTCTGAAGATCGGCTTTGGCATTTTTCTTAGGTTTCATAAGATATTAGATTATAGTTAGTAAATAAATAATAAAAAACTCAATAGGGTGGCCGGTACTTTGAATGAGTAACAATTAAAATGCCAAAAATTAACAAAATCATAAATTCATTTTGAAGTAGCTTTATGTGAATCAGGATGTCTAATTTGAACTAAGAAGTACATTTAAGTTGGGTTTTTATAGAAAATCCTATCTTTACTAAAAATTTACTTTTATGTATCCAACCATACAATTCATACATTCTTACTGGGCTTATCTGGTTTTAATTGTTCTTTTTATCGCGTCGGTTAATGCCATTGTTGGTTACGCCAGTAATAAGGAATATGGGGCAACCAATTTTCGCCTTGCGCTTTTTACGCTTATTAATTCGCATATTCAATTGTTAATTGGACTTGTGCTTTATTTTGTGACTCCTTATTTCCAGGCCTTTTCGGAAGTAGGAATGGGCGGAGTAATGAAAGATGCTACACTTCGCCTTTACAATGTAGAGCACCCTTTAATTATGATTATTGCAGTGGTTTTAATTACCATAGGGTATTCAAAACATAAAAGCAAACTTACATCCAAACCAAAATTTAAAATCCTGGCCATTTTCTATACCATCGCCCTGATTTTAATGCTCAGCAGGATTCCCTGGAGCGCCTGGTTTTAAATTTATTTCCCTGATTAAATAAATATATACCGGGAAATGGTCGCTGTAGCCGCCCACGTAGCCTCCATAGCCATAACTTCGGAAGGGATAACCTTTATATTGTCCGCTGGGCGTATGTAAGTAATTCCTGTTGAAGATTCCGGCTTTATAGAATTGATATTTCGAATAATCCTTTTGAAGAAACCCGCCGGTGAGCATTATCTGGTCAAAGAGGTTCCAGGCATCGCGGTAGGCTAAAGTCCCCAGGCCTTGTTTTAACATTTTTTCCATGGGGTTATAGATTTCCCTGAAGGCTGTCTCTTCCGGACTTGCTTTAGTCTTTAATACCTCCTTAAAACTCTTGTTGGTGGGATCATCATTAAAATCGCCCATGCTTATAATTTTTGCATAAGGATCTTCCTGAAAAATAGAATCCATAATTTTCTGGTTGAGTGCAGCAGCTTTCTCTCTTTTATAACTACTCCTGGCTTCGCCCCCACTTCTGGAAGGCCAGTGATTTACCATGAAATATATTTTTTCACCATCCAGGAATCCGGTAACCACTAATTGATCTCTTGTATAAACCCGTTTCTCCTGATCTATAAAATCATAGATCATAAGCCGGTGGGATTTGGAATTGGTAAGCTTAAAGATTGATTTCTTATAAATTAGAGCGACATCAATGCCTCGACGGTCTGGAGAATCATAATGTACAATCCCGTAATTCGAGTTAATAAGGACTTCCTCATTAAGAAGATCTTCCAGCACTTGCCGGTTTTCTACCTCGCAAAGCCCTATTATAGTTGGAGAAGTTCCTGTCACATCCTTTCCGATTTCTGAGAGTACCCTGGAGATATTTTTAAGCTTGTCTTTGTACTTTTCTTCTGTCCAGACATCTTTTCCTTCAGGAGTGCGATCATCGTCAAAAGTAAAGGGATGATTTTCGGTATCGAATAAATTCTCAACATTATAAAAAGCGATGCTATTGATATTGAAATTTCGCTTTTCCTGAGCAAAGCCGTAATCAACAAAAATCAAAAAACATAGATAAGCGGTTAGTACCCGTATTTTTCCCCTAAGCATTTCCTTACAAATTATTTTAATTTCATAACATAATCTGCTTAAATTTAGAATATTACGTAATTAAAAGCTAAAATTATAAGATAAAATTAGGGCTTTATATGATGAGGTTAATTATTCTTATGAGTTTTTGTTTCTGTCTTTTTTCAGTAGGGGCTCAGGAAGCTCTTTTGAAGGGAAAGCTTGTTGATGCTGTTACTTATAAAAAGATACCCGGAGTCGTGGTAATTATTGAAAATACCTCCCATAAAAAAATTTCTAATGATAAGGGGAATTTTGAATTCTTAGGAGAAGATCTGCCAAAGGGTAACCAGGTATTGCAATTTTCCAAAGAGGGCTATGTAAAATTAAGATTGCCGGTAATTATTGAGCCGGGGGTAGAAAAGGATCTGGATTTGATTCCTTTTCAGCCCGATTTGTTGCAGGAACAGCTTCAGATAAGTACCATAAGCCTTTCTGCCGATGAGCTGAATGAAGATGAAGCCAGTGTAGATAATATTTCAGGCCTTCTACAAGCCTCCCGGGATGTTTTTCTAAACGCTGCGGCCTTCGATTTTAGTCAAACCTTCTTTCGTCCTCGGGGTTACGACAGTGCACATGGCAAGGTGCTCATAAACGGCATTGAAATGAATAAAATTTTTACTGGCAGACCACAATGGAGTAACTGGGGTGGCCTTAATGATGTACAGCGGAACCAGGTGTTTTCTATGGGGCTTTCTCCCAGTGAAGTCAGTTTCGGCGGCCTTGCAGGAAGCACTAATATCATTATGCGGGCCTCCCGGTACTCCAGGGGTGGAAGAATTTCCTATGCCTTTGCCAATCGTAGTTATAATGGCCGTATTATGGCAAGTTATAGCTCAGGAGAATTACCGAAAGCCTGGGCATATTCGGTTTCGGTTTCCCGAAGGTTTGCCGAAGAAGCTTACAAAGATGGGACGCTTTATGATGCCAATGCATTTTTTATAGCCGTGGAAAAGAAATTCAACGAAACCCATAGCCTTAATTTCACCGGAATTTATACTCCAAATATCAGGGGGAAATCTTCCCCGAATACCCAGGAAGTTTTCGAACTTAAGGATAGAAGGTACAATGCTTATTGGGGTTATCAGGATGGAGAAATAAGAAACTCCAGGTTGCGGGAGATAAAAGAACCGGTATTCATGTTTAATCATTTCTGGACGGTCTCAGATAAAACTGAAATAAATAACAACGTCTTGTTTCAATTTGGAAAAACCGGAAACAGCAGGATAGATTATGGTGGTACGCGGCTGGTCATGCTCGGCGATCAGGAAAGTTTTATTGGAGGGGGCGCCAATCCCGATCCTACTTATTATCAGAAATTACCAGGATATTATTTGCGTTTTAATGATAATCCAAATTACGAAGCCGCATTTAGAGTCCGGGACGATTTCATTGAAGAAGGACAATTGGATTGG
>NZ_DATCSO010000065.1:0-49938 GCF_036568425.1 Salegentibacter sp.
GCACCAGGGAAAAATTGCAGAGATGCAAACCGGGGAAGGTAAAACCCTTGTGGCTACGCTCCCAATGTACCTTAACGGCCTAACCGGAAACGGAGTGCACCTGGTAACGGTAAACGATTACCTGGCCAAGCGTGATAGCGCATGGATGGCTCCTATCTTTCAGTTTCATGGTTTAAGCGTAGATTGTATAGACTACCACCGCCCTAATTCGGCAGCCAGAAGAAAAGCCTATAATGCCGACATTACCTACGGAACCAATAATGAATTCGGTTTTGATTATTTGCGGGATAACATGTCTCATGCGCCTGATGACCTGGTACAACGCCCACATAATTACGCTATAGTCGATGAGGTGGACTCGGTACTGGTAGATGATGCCCGTACCCCGCTTATTATTTCAGGACCTATCCCTAAAGGAGATGTTCACGAATTCGACCAGCTGAAACCTGCCATCTCCTCTATTGTTGAAAAGCAACGCAGCCACCTTACAAAGGTATTGGCTGAAGCTAAAAAACTTATCAAAGAAGGAAACACTAAAGATGGAGCTTTCTTATTACTTAGAGTATACCGAGGGCTTCCGAAGAATAAAGCGCTTATTAAATTCTTAAGTGAAGAAGGGATCAAGCAGCTACTTCAGAAAACCGAAAATCACTATATGCAGGACAACAACAGGGAAATGCCTAAAGTTGATGAAGACCTGCTCTTTACTATCGAGGAGAAAAATAACCAGATAGACCTTACCGATAAGGGTATTGAGTTCCTTTCAGGGAAAGATGATCCCGATTTCTTTGTGATGCCTGAAATAGGTATGGAAATCGCCAAAATTGAAAAAGAAGGGCTCTCAAAAGAAGAGGAAGCTGAGAAAAAAGAAGAACTTTTCCGCGAATACAGCGTGAAGAGTGAACGTATACACACCCTTCGCCAATTACTCAAAGCCTATACTCTATTTGAAAAAGATACCGAGTATGTGGTGATTGATAACAAGGTGAAGATCGTAGATGAACAAACCGGTCGTATTATGGAGGGCCGCCGATACAGCGATGGGCTGCACCAGGCGATTGAAGCCAAGGAAAATGTAAAGATTGAAGATGCCACCCAAACCTTTGCTACAGTAACCCTTCAGAATTATTTCAGGATGTACCGCAAGCTTTCCGGGATGACGGGTACTGCCGTTACTGAAGCCGGGGAACTTTGGGAAATCTACAAACTGGATGTTGTAGAAATTCCAACTAATCGTCCTATTGCCCGTGATGATAAAGAAGATTTAGTTTACAAGACTAAACGTGAAAAATATAACGCGGTTATAGACCACGTTACTGAACTTTCCCACGCAGGAAGACCGGTGCTTATAGGTACAACCTCTGTAGAAATTTCAGAATTACTAAGCCGTATGCTTAAACTTCGTAATGTTCCGCATAATGTGCTTAACGCGAAATTGCATAAAAAAGAGGCCGATATTGTTGCTGAAGCTGGTAAATCGGGTATCGTAACTATCGCCACCAACATGGCAGGTCGTGGTACCGATATTAAATTGAGCCCTGATGTTAAAAAAGCGGGTGGTCTGGCCATTGTTGGTACAGAGCGCCACGATTCAAGACGTGTAGACAGGCAGTTAAGGGGTCGTGCCGGTAGGCAGGGAGATCCCGGAAGTTCTCAGTTCTATGTTTCGCTGGAAGATAACCTGATGCGTTTATTTGGTTCAGAAAAAATCGCGAAACTCATGGATAGAATGGGACTGGAAGAAGGCGAAGTAATCCAGCACTCCATGATCTCCAAATCCATTGAACGGGCACAGAAAAAAGTAGAAGAAAACAACTTCGGAATTCGTAAGCGATTGCTGGAGTATGATGATGTGATGAATGCCCAGCGGGAAGTGATCTACAAGCGTCGCTACCACGCCTTATTTGGGGAGCGCCTTCGCGTGGATATCGCCAATATGATCTTTGATACCTCTGAGGCCATCACCGAAGGAAATAAAATAGCTCAGGATTTCAAGAACTTTGAGTTTGAGCTTATACGCTATTTCTCTATGAGTTCCCCGGTTACCGAGGAAGAATTTGAGAAGATGGGTGTACAGAAGATCGCCGGCGAAGTTTATAAAAATGCCTATAAGCATTACCAGGAGAAAATGGAGAACAGTGCCGAAAAGGCCTTCCCCGTAATTAAGCAGGTATATGAAGGGGATAACAAGTTTGAACGAATCTCTGTTCCCTTTACCGATGGGCAAAAAACCCTTCAGGTAGTTACCAATCTGGAAAAAGCTTATGAAACCAAGGGCGCACAGCTTGTAAAAGATTTTGAGAAAAATATCACCCTGGCTATTATAGATGATGCCTGGAAAACTCACCTTCGCAAGATGGACGAGTTAAAACAGAGTGTTCAGTTAGCAGTTCACGAACAAAAAGATCCGTTGCTTATTTATAAATTCGAAGCTTTCGAATTATTCAAAGCCATGATAGACCAGGTGAACCGGGATGTTATTTCTTTCCTTTTCAAGGGAGAAATTCCGGAAGGGAATGTATCTAATATTTCTGAGGCAAGACAACCAAAGAAAAAAGAAAATCTGGAAACCCAGAAAGACGAGATTCCTAATATGGATGAACGTGCGGCTCAAAACCGTGCAGCAGGTCAAACTCAACAACGCCGTCCCCAGGTTACCGAAACGATCACGAGAGACCAACCAAAAATTGGCCGTAACGATAAGGTAACTATTAAAAACGTGATGAGTGGAGAAAATAAGACTATGAAGTTCAAACAAGCCATCCCGCTTTTGGATAAAGGAGATTGGGTGTTGGTAGACCATTAGTTTTCTTAAAAATAAATACCTAAGAATCCCGGAGCTGTGGCTTCGGGATTTTTGTTTTTAGTTACAAAACATTTTTTCCTTAATTTTAGCTCAATTAACCAATCAAAAAAATGAAGAATTACGCTATCGAGATCAAATGGGGATTCATATTTTTTGTTGTTTCCTTACTTTGGATGTATTTTGAAAAAGCCATGGGCTGGCATGATACCCTAATTTCCCAACATGCTATTTACACCAATTTCTTCGGGCTTTTTGCTATTGCGATCTATCTCTTTGCTATTTACGATAAACGGAAGAATTATTTTCAGGGGAAAATGAGCTGGAAACAGGGATTCGTTTCCGGGGTGATTCTTACCATTATTGTCGCCATACTTTCACCTCTTGGACAATACATTACCCACGAGTTCATCACCCCAAATTATTTTGAAAATGCCATCGCCTACAGTGCAGAAAACAGTCGGATGGAACAGGAAGATGCCGAAGCTTATTTTAACCTACAATCTTACATCATCCAATCGGTAGCGGGAGCGCTAATGATGGGCGTAGTCACCTCAGCAATTGCTGCGCTTATTTTAAAGCGGAAATAATATTAGTGTCTCAATTTTAGTAATAAGTCCGGATCCGGACAATTGCGCAGGTAAAAATCCAGGTCGCGCCTTGAAGCTACACCCGGAAAGTCTCCTATCTTATCTTCCAGGTGACCGATGATCTGAAAATGAAGATGCGGTGCATAATCCCCGTTTTCTTCTGCAGTTCCCAGCTCCCCTATTTTTTCTCCTTGCGAGAATTCCTGGCCAAGTTCCAGGTTTTCCAGTGATTTCCGGCTTAGATGTCCGTAAAGTGAATAAAATTTATCGCCATTCAGGCTGTGTTCAAGAATTATGGTGGGGCCATAATCTCCAAAATTTGCATTATCCTTAAAACTATGGATTTTCCCGTCTAAAACTGCCAGTACAGCGGTTTGAGCCGGTGCCCAAAAATCCATCCCCATATGAATATCCCGGGCATCCTCAAGATGACTAAAAAGCTCACTGCGCTTATAGAGTTTCCTTATCTCAGAATAACCTCCAAAGGCCACTTTTTTACCTGTGTTCTTAAGATAATTATCTATAAATCCAGCAAAAGATTCAGAGGAGGAAATATCGATTTTCTCCAGGTCTTCATTAGTTTCAGAAAGATCTATAGCAATATAATCTTCTGGTGTAAAACTGGTATCCAATACACTGGTAAAACGCTGTGTAAGGTTCCAAATAAACTTTTCAAATCCTGTTCTCTCCATCTTCTTGTTTTTTAAAATCAAAAACCCGCAACAAAAGCTGCAGGTTTTGGTTTTCCAAATGTAAGCGCTGGATTTCAATTTAGCAACACATCGCTAAAACTTGCTTTAATTGTTACTGAAGCATTCGCATCCCGGGTTTTATTATATCCATTTAGGCTTTGGTTATCATAAGAGCTGCTACTTTTAAGCTTTAAAGCTGAAGGCGTTTTGATCTTGCTTTTTGTCCCATTATAACTAAAATTATAAGCAGCATCTGGCAAAGACAATTCCATATCACTGTTCTCTAGGCTTACATCCAGATTTTTAAATCCGGGTTGCAATTTCCCGATCTTTAACTTCCCGAAACTTCCACTAAGAATCCCTGTTTCCCCTATCTCATTAAAAAAGATATCGCTGGATTTGGAGTCGAGTTTTATGCTTCGGGCTTTATCAATTTTAAAGTCTTTTACATATCTTGTACTCAGCACCCCATAATCCCAGGTTTTAATCTTCACAGGAGTGTAGGCTACTTTGATTTCGGTTTGTTTCCCGCCAATAGTATTTGCTGTAAAGCGACTATGAGAAAGATCGGCTTTTAGATCTTTGGTGGTTCCGCTAAGGTTTACATCACCGTGGCGAACATCCAGATTTAATTTGGCGTTTTTAGGGATGTTGAGCTTCAGGGTCTTTTTAGCACCTCCATCCTTACTTTTTAGCACCTTGATCATTCCTGCTTCCCCGTTCCCGGCTTCCATATCTGCCTCAAACTGTTCAGCCCATTTTTCCATATCCTGCCCAAAAGTTTCCCCCCAGGCTTCCATTTTCTTCCCAAATTCTTCGCCCCAGGCTTCCATATCCTTTCCGAAGTTCTCTCCCCAGACTTCCATATCCATCTCAAATTTCTTCATATCCGGATTATTCTCAAACTGCTGTCCCCATTCTTCCATTGCCTTTTCAAAATCCTCACCAAAGTTTTCTTCCATCTCCTTTTCAAATTTTTCGAGATATTTATCGCCGTCTTTTCTATAGGCTTCATAATCGAATTTAATATTGCCCATACTTTCGGCAAATTCAGGCGGCAGCGGATTGTCGGTAAGGCTTTCCAGCATGGGACCCAGGTTTTCCAAAAGCGGCCCGAGCATTTCAGGCAATTGCGCTAAAGGCTCCTCCAGGGCTTGCATACTCTTTTCCCAATTAACAACCACGGGTCCTGAGTTAATCTCTACTTTTCCTGCCGAAGTTTTAATTTGAGGTTTCCAGTCTTCGCTAAGCTTTTTCCGGGCTTCCTCATCGATCCCTTCGGTATCCAGAAGAGCTTCCACTCTTACCTCATTCTTATCCCAGTAATCTACCACAATGTTGGTATGACTGCTGTTAATCTTTATTTCTGCATCAGAGTTAACCTTATAAGTTTTATCTAAGGTCTTGGTTTGGGCAAACGCGACGGCACTGATGAATGCCAGTATCGCGAATAAATTATACCTGATAGTTTTCATATTGCTCGTCTTTTGATTGATTGATTTCTTTTAATTTATTCTTTAATTTATAGAGCAGTTCCAACCTAAGCTGGAGGTTACCAATCATGGCATCTATACTTTGCTCATTGGGACCATTCTTGCTTATTTCCATATTCAGGCGCTGATATTCTTCATCCAGATCGGCCAGTTGTTCCATAAAAGAATTGATAAGGTCCCGGTTCTCGTCATTGATATCAATTTTAGCCAGTTCCATATTCAAACTCGCCAGATAAAAATTCTCGATTTTCTTGAATTCCGGTGAGACTTCACTTAGCTGAAATTGTTTCTCTGCGGGAATCTCAGCTGCATTTTGTTCTTCCTGTTCCTCGACCTCAGTTCCTACAACAGTGGGCTCATTGGTGAGATTATTAGGCTGAAGCAGGTAAAAACCAATTCCCAGGGCTACTACCAACACAGCGGCTATTTTCATAAAGAAATAAAGCTGATTGTTCTTTGAACTTCCCGGAAACTCTTTATCCAGCCTGGCTTCAAATCTTTTCTTGTGCCCCTTCGGTAATTTTTCGGGAGTATGGGGGGCTTCGTTTTTAAACATTTCCCTAATATCCTGTTCCATGTCTTTTTAATTTTAATTCTTCCTGCAATTTTTTCTTTCCCCGGTGCACCAATGTTCTTGAGGCAACCTGGCTTATTTCCATTATTTCTGAAATCTCTTCATGATCATAGCCTTCCATCAGAAACAACATCAATGGGTATCTGTATTTTTCGGGTAGCTTTTCCATGCTTTTCTTAATCTGTTCCAGACTTATCCCTTCTTCTACTTTCCAATTATCATTCTCATCTACCGAGCTAAGTACCTGTTCATTAATGGCCACCAGTTCCAGTTTCTTAGCCTTCAACTTATCAATACATTTATTGATAACTATCTTCTTAAGCCAGGCACCAAAACTAACCTCTCCGGTGAATTGATTAAGCTTCGCGAAGGCCTTAATAAATGCCTCCTGCATCGCGTCTTCGGCTTCAAAACGATCTTTCATAAACCTGAAGGCCACATAAAACATACCTTGGCTGTACTTATTGTAAAGCTTCAGCTGGGCCCTGCGGTCATTTTGTTTACAAGCCTCTATTAATTGGTGTTGTATCAAAATTTAAACTGATTGGTTACTATAAAGACGACAGGTCTTTTACTATGTTGCAGACCTTTTTATTTTTTTTGAAATTAATCAAAATCAACTTATAATGCCTAAATTTAAAATGATAGAGGAAAAAATCGGGATAGGAACAAAACTAATTTGATTTTCTTCGGAACAAAATTGCAATGAATTCTACCCTCAAAACCACATTAAAGATCTTAGGTATTATCCTGCTATTATCGGCTGCGATAATATATTTTCTTAGAATTACAACAAAGACGCATAGTCCTGAGGAAACCGTGACTTTCTCAAAAGGAAATTTAGAATTGGAGGTATTTTATAACAGGCCTTACAAAAAAGACCGGGTTATCTTTGGAGAGCTGGTCCCTTATAATGAAGTGTGGAGAACCGGTGCCAATGAGGCTACCACCTTTACGACCAATAAAGATATCCTTGTAGATGGTTCTGAATTAGAAGCAGGCACTTATACACTCTGGACTATCCCTATGAAAGCTTCCTGGAAAGTAATCTTTAATTCTAAAATGTATCCCTGGGGAATTGATCTAGAGGAAAAAGCCTATAGAGATCCGGAATACGATGTACTAGTCCTCGAAGTACCTGTAAGTATTTCGGAAACTACAATTGAACAATTCACCATTCTCTTTGAGGAAGCCAACGACCTTATTTTTATGGTATTATCCTGGGATAAAACCAGGGTTGCAGTACCTATAAAAGAAAAAGAGCCGTATTCCAACGGCTCTTGATTTTCGTAAGGAAATACTTTATTATTCTTCGTCTACCAGCAAATTAAGGGTTACGTCGATATTATCACGTGTTGCTCGGCTATAAGGGCAAACTTCATGGGCTTCATTAATAAGTTTCTCGCCGGTTTCTACATCAACTCCGGGAATATAGCAATCCAGGATTGCTGCAAGCTGAAGCTCATCTTCCTCAGTTTTACCAAGGTCTATTATAGCCGTTACGCTAAAATCACCAAGATCTACCTTGTGATTCTTCGCAACCGCCTCCAGAGCACTCCCGAAACAGGCAGAATATCCCGCAGCAAAAAGTTGTTCGGGATTAGTAAATTTTCCGCCTTCGCCACCCAGGCTTTTAGGCATACTTAATTTCATATCTAAAACGCCATCATCACTGGAAGTGTGGCCATGTCTGGCTCCCTTTGTCGTTACGGTGGCTGTGTACAATGTTTTCATCTTCTTGTTTTTAATTAACTTTATTGTCTGCTTCAATATAACAAGCAAAAAATACCGGCGCAAAGAATGAATTCATAAATTTGTCATAAATAAACTCAGCTTGGCTAAAAAAACAACCCCTTCAGCTCTACACAAATCAAGTTCGGAAAGCTCTTCGGTAAGCGTGAATTCTGATGCTGCTGAAAAATTTAAAGCCCGGCGAAAAAACATTCTTTCCGAAGATTTGCTTAAAAAACTTCTTGAAGGAAATAAAGCGGCCCTGGGCAGAGCCATTACCCTGATAGAAAGCAATCAGCCAAAACATAAAAAGAAAGCTGAAATTCTCATTGAAGGAGCCCTACCCCATGCACAGAAATCGGTAAGGATAGGAATTACAGGAGTCCCCGGAGTTGGAAAAAGCACCTTTATTGAAAGTTTTGGTTCTTACCTGGTAAAACAAGGCAAAAGGGTTGCAGTACTAGCGGTAGACCCCAGCAGCACTGTATCCAGAGGAAGCATCCTGGGCGATAAAACCCGGATGGAAAACCTGGTGAAAGAGAAAAACGCCTTCGTAAGACCATCGCCATCGGGAGAATCTCTGGGTGGAGTAGCCAGGAAGTCCCGGGAAAGCATTTTGTTATGCGAAGCTGCGGGTTTTGATGTGATTTTAATCGAAACCGTGGGAGTTGGCCAGAGCGAAACCACCGTGCATAGTATGACCGATTTCTTTTTGCTTCTAAAACTGGCAGGCGCAGGAGACGAATTACAGGGAATAAAACGCGGGATCATTGAAATGGCCGATGCTATAGTCATTAACAAAGCCGATGGCGATAATCTTAGGGCGGCCCGTGAAGCTAAAATGGAATTTAAAAGGGCTTTAAACCTTTATCCAGCCAAAGAAAGTGGCTGGAAGCCCAGGGTCAACTTATGCAGTGCTTTGGAAAACACAGGAATTCCTGAGGTGTGGGAAATGATCCTTAAATATATAAAGCAAACAAAAGAGAATGGATACTTTGAAAACAAGCGCCGGGAACAAAATAAATTCTGGATGTTCCAAACCATAGATGAGCATATTAAAAATCGTTTCTACAGAGATCCCAACATCAAGGAAGCTTTAAAAATTCAACTGAAAGCCATAGAAGAAAACAAGACCACCGCTTTCGCCGCTGCACATGAACTCATCAGGAAATTTGAGGCATCATAAATTCTTTATACCATGCCACCTGTTTTTCTAATCCTTCGTACAGTGAGATTTTCGGATCGTAATCTATAAGCTCCCGGGCCTTATCAATTTTAGCACGCGTTCTTAACTGATCGCCGGGTCGCCTTGGCAAATGTTTAATTCTTATTTTCTTTCCCAGGATATCTTCAATAAATTGAATTCCGTCACGGGTAGTAAATTCTTCTTCACTTCCCAGGTTAATAATTTCCGTATTGAGATTTTCATAATTACCCAGAGCTTTCGCTATGCCATCTACAATATCTCCAACATAAGTAAAACTCCTTAAGTGTTCTTCACTGCCTTCGAATAGCGGAAACTCCCTGTCATTACTGGCACACTGCATTAGTTTTGTATACAGTTTATCTGGTCTTTCCCGTGGCCCATAAACCGAATATAATCTAAGCGAAGAAGCTTTTATCTTTTCACTTCTGGCCAGGGAAAGCACTAATTGTTCAGCTGCCAGTTTGCTAACGCCATAATTGGAAACCGGGCGTGGAACCTCAGTCTCGGTAAAAGTGGCTTCCCTTCCGTAGATGGAAGATGTTCCAATATTAAAGAAGTGTTTCAGGTTTTTATTCTGGAGGGAAAAATCCAGCAAAAGCCCTGTCGCGTAAACATTATTTGAAAAGTAATCATCAAAGCTACTGTTTGCTGAGATACCCGGGCGACCGGCAAAATGAAAAATAAAATCGAAATCCCGGGGAAGATCCCGGTAATCTTTGGGGTTCCTTAAATCTTTTTCAAAAACCTTTACCTTCTTTTTTCGAAGGATTTCAGCATTTTGTCTTTTCAAGGCTACATTGTAATAATCGGAAAAATTATCAATTCCAGTAACCTGATACCCCAGGTCTACAAGTTTTTCGGCCATATGTGAACCGATAAACCCAGCTACCCCGGTGATTAGAACTCTCATATAAACAATTTGGAATTATCTGGCGCAAATTACAATCTTAATTCAATTAGACCTAAAGGCCTTCCATAGAAATTTTAATTCTCCTGTATTTTATTAATACCTTTGCTGCTTGTTTAATCCATCATATGCAATACGAATTCACCATTATTGTTCCACTTTTTAACGAGGAGGAGAACCTTTTAAGAGTTGAACAGGCCCTAAGTGATTATATAAATAAGGCAACAAAAACGAGCAGTGTGCTATTGGTAAACGATGGTTCTATAGACAACAGTCTTACACTCATTGAGGAAATTTGCAGCAGGCAGGAACACTTCCGGTATATTTCTTTCGATAAAAACCGCGGCTTAAGTGCAGCTATAAAAGCGGGATTTGATCACGCCGAATCTCCTTTGATTGGATATATAGATTCCGATCTACAAACAGACCCTGAAGATTTTAATCTTCTTTTAGCCGAAATTGAGAATTATGATCTTGTTACAGGGGTTAGGGCAAACCGAAAAGATCGCTTTGTCAAGAATATTTCGTCAAAGATCGCCAATAATATCAGGCGAAGTTTCACTAAGGATGGCATGGAAGATACAGGATGCCCCCTCAAGGTTATTAAAGCCGATTATGCACGTAATATCCCAATGTTCCAGGGTTTACACCGGTTTTTACCGGCAATGATCCTTTTACAGGAAGGGACAGTAAAACAGGTGCCGGTAAGACATTATCCCAGACTCGCCGGAAGCCCGAAATATCATCTTTGGAACAGGCTGGGCGGACCTCTCATAGATTGTTTTGCCTATTTGTGGATGAAAAAGAAATATATCAATTATAAGATTGAGAAAAAGGGATAGATGGAAAATTGGCAGATTTATGCTATAGGTTTTACTGCGCAAATTCTATTTTCTGCCAGGTTACTGCACCAGTGGCTACTTTCAGAAAAACTAAGAATGGTAGTCACCCCTAGCCTGTTTTGGAAACTTAGCCTCTTTGCTTCTTTCCTTTTATTTGTTTACGGGTATTTGCGCGATGACTTTGCTATAATGTTTGGCCAGGGAATCACCTATTTTATCTATATAAGAAATCTTTACCTACAGAACACATGGCAGCGACTACCCTCCTGGTTACAGTGGCTCCTTTACCTCTTTCCCATTGGAGTAATTAGCTTTTTCATTAATTTCAAAAGCTTCCATATCGATAAATTGTTCTTTAATGAAGATATTCCTTTCTGGTTACTCGCTTTAGGAACTTCGGCCCAGATAGTTTTCAACCTAAGATTTATTTATCAGTGGTTTTATTCTGAAAAAATCAGACAATCGGTCCTACCGCTTGGATTTTGGGTATTAAGCCTTTTTGGAGCCAGCCTTATTCTTTTTTATGCGATTCTGAGGCAAGATCCTGTACTTTTTATAGGACATATTTTAGGAAGTATTATTTATGTTAGAAACATTGTTCTTAGTTTAAAAGCCTATGCCTAAACTACCAAAAATTACCGGTAATTATCTCCTGATACTGTTCCTGGTTGGTTCCGTAATATTTTTAACCCAGCTGGATGTTTTGTATGTAAATATCATGGAAGCCCGCAATTTTATTGCAGCCCGTGAAATGCTTGAAAAAGAAAACTGGCTTCTCACTACCCTTAATGATCTCCCCCGTTATCAAAAGCCCCCATTACCTACCTGGCTAACTGCTTTAAGCGCCGGTATTTTTGGAACTTACGATCTGTATGTAATGCGTCTACCGGCTGCTCTTACAAGCCTAATGCTGTTATTTATTTTTTATGCTTTCCAGGGTTTAATTAAAATTCAAAAAAAGCAGGCTTTTATAAGTGCCTTAATTCTGGTAACTTCATTTTACATAGTTTTTTCAGGACGAGATGGACAATGGGATATTTTCACCCACACTTTTATGATGGGTTGTATTTTTTTCCTTGTTAAGATCTTTCAGGATTTTAAAAATCTATATAGGAATGCCCTTTTGGCTGCACTATTCTTTGGGGCTTCCCTGTTAAGTAAAGGCCCGGTTTCTCTGTATGCACTCTTCCTGCCATTTTTAATCGCATATGGCCTGACCTATAATTACAAGGGATTCAATGGAAAACGGCTTGCTATTCTCCTTTTTATTGTTCTAGGGATCTCATTTGGCACCTGGTGGTTCATTTATGTGAGATTGGCAGATCCTGAAAGTTTTCTAAAGATCGCTACACGAGAAACCTCAAATTGGGCTAATTATAATATAAGACCATTTTATTATTACTGGAGCTTTTTTGTTCAAAGCGGTATCTGGACCATTCCCTCCTTTGTAGCTCTACTTTATCCTTATTTAAGGAATAAAGTATCCAACAAAAAGGCTTATAAATTCTCCTTTTTATGGACGATTGCCGCAGTTATATTACTCTCTGTTATTCCTGAAAAAAAATCACGCTACCTGCTGCCGGTACTTATCCCTATGGCCATAAACACCGGCTTTTATATTGAATATCTTTTTCGGAATTTCAGTTCACTTTCTAAGTCTGAAAGCTGGGTAGTTTACTTTAACCACGGGCTCATAGCCATTATCGGGCTTATATTCCCTCTTGCCGCGTTCTTTTATCTCGATCTCACCGGATTTTGGTTTTGGTACATAGCTGCTTCAATCACTTTATTCGGAATTGGTTTAATGATTTTTTACTTCCTCTGGAAAAAGAAGTACTCTCCGGTTTTCTACCTTGCCGTCAGCTTTATCGCCGGAATTATTCTATTTGGGTTCCCACTGATGTATTCTTTTTTAAAAAACCCTGATTTCAACAATATTAGAAAACTCAATCTTCTAGCCGAAGAAGAAAACTTTGAGGTTTACGAATATAGAACATTCTCCCCCGAACTTATTTGGGAATACGGATCTCCCATCCCATTAATTGAGGATCTAAAGACATTGGAAAACGAAGATGCCTTTGGAATATTATTTATGGAAGAAGACAGTCTCCAGGTAAAATCCAACTTCAAGAATTTTGAAATAAAACAACGCGAACGTTACGACCTTAACTACGTGAATCCAGAAGCTGGTGGTTATAAAGACCGGTTGATAAGGGCATTCTATCTTCTGAAAAGAAAAGATTAAAGAGAAAGTTTATGCAGTAAAAATTTCTGAAGCAGATAATATAAAAAACCAAAAATGGCTCCTATAACTGCACCCGTTAATATATCTCCCGGATAATGTACTCCAAGGTACACTCTGCTATAAGCTACCAAAGCCGCCCAAAAAAGCAGTAAATAGATTAGTTTGGGAAAATGTCTTTTAAAAATAAGTCCGAGAAAAACTGCCACCCCAAAAGAATTGGAAGCGTGGGCTGAAAAATAACCATATTTTCCACATCTAACTGCGACGAAACGAGTGTATTCCTTTATCCCTTCCTGCCCACAAGGTCGTAAGCGCTGAAAACCGTCTTTGAAAATATTCCCTAGTTGGTCTGTGGTGGTGATCAAAAGAGTAACTAACACCAAACTTAGCAAGGTGGCCTTCCAACCAAATTTTTTGAATAGTAAATAGATCAGAATAGCATAAAGAGGGATAGCAGTCCATTTATCGGTTACCAGTAACCAGAACCAGTCCCATTGTTCATTTCCCAGGTTGTTAAGATAAAGGAAAAGTTCGTGATCAAATTCGATAAGTTGATCCATAGATTAATTTTCTTCGTAGCGGGAAACTTCACGATCATAAAATTCAGAAGCCTCTTTGATTAAAGCTTCAGTCTCGTTTGCAAGTTCATCTTCGTCTGCGGTATCAAATTCTTCCAGCCATTCTACCTCATCATTTTCAAGATTAATAATAAAGCGGGGGAATTCAGTATGTACTACAAAAACAGCATTGGGATAATCTGTATTATCGCCAAGAAGAAATTTAGGAAAATCCATATCAAAAATATTTAATTTTAAGCCAGTACGGCTTTCTTTTCAATTAAACGTTTACTCAAAAAGTTGAACCGAAGGTACAACATTAATGCCGAAGCAGTAAGGCCTGCCAACAATCCCAACCAAATCCCCATACTTCCTAACTGCTCGGCCTGACCATAATACCAGGATACCGGAAAGCCGATAAGCCAGTATGCGATAAAACAAATAATGGTGGGTATCTTCACATCCTGGAGACCGCGTAAGGCGCCTAGAATTACTACCTGCAATCCATCGCTGAGCTGAAAAAGAGCGGCAATAACAAGTAATTGAGCGGCAAGAAGGATCACTTCAGTATTATCGATATAAAAAGTAGGTAGCCAGTCTTTAAGTAAAATAAAACCTATTGCAAAAACAGCCTCGATAAGGAACACCAGTAAAAATGTGGAAAAAGCAATGCGTCGTAAGTCTTTAAACCTCCCAAGGCCTTTTTGATTCCCTACCCTGATGGTGGCAGTAACTCCCAGGCCAACAGCAATCATGAAGGTCATTGAAGCCAGGTTAAGTGCAATTTGGTTGGCAGCCTGAGGGTTGGTACCCAAAGTCCCGGCAAGAAAGACAGTAGCCGTAAAAATAGCCATTTCAAACAGCATTTGTAGCGCTGTTGGAAAACCCAAAGCCAACAATCTTTTAAAAATTTCTGGTTTAAGAAATTGCTCCCTGCTCCATTTAAAATATTCAGCGAATTTTTTCTTCCTCCTAAGAATTTCCCACACAAACCACAGCATAAAAAAGCGGGAAATCAGCGTTCCAATTGCTGCTCCTTCCAACTCCAGGCGTGGGAATATCCATACTCCATAAATAAGCAGGTAATTGAACACAACATTCACCACATTGGCAATAAGCGTGGCATACATTGCATACTTGGTTTGAGAAAGCCCGTCTGCAAATTGCTTGAAAGCCTGGAAAATCATTAGCGGTATCATTGAAAAGGCTACGATGTTCAGGTAAGGAATCGCCAGGGCTACCACCTCGGGCGGCTGGTCCATATAATGTAAAACCGGTTTTGCCAGTAACAGGGCAATAAATAAAAAGATACCATTTAAGGTACAGAGAATAACGCCGTGATGAAAATAACTACGGCCTTTATCTATGTCTTTAGCACCATCGGCTTCAGCTATAAGCGGAGTTATTGCAAAGGAAAACCCAATCCCAAGGGAAAGAGCAATAAAAACCATCCCGTTTCCCAGAGAAACCGCAGCAAGGGGTGCAGCCCCCAGTCTTCCTATCATCAGGTTATCTACAAGGCCTACCAGCACGTGCCCTAATTGCCCTAGCATTACCGGAAAGGCAATATTTAGATTTCTGCTGAATTCTTTAGTATATGCGGTTAATTGCAAGCTCAAATTTTTAGGCTGCAAATATAGAATGTTTTATCACCATAAAAATTGAAAGTGGAGTAAAATTCCACAACCAGGATACATAAAAAAACCGGACTAAAAAGTCCGGTTGTAATGATAAAATATATTTTCGTTAGAATTTCTGTTGCGACTGAGTATTGATTTGTTTGATTCCGTATTTATCCACAAGGTAAATCAACGAAGTCATCGTAGCAGCTCCAAGTTCTAATTCCCGCTTGTTAACGTGTTCAAAGGTATCTGTCGCAGCGTGATGATGATCAAAATAACGTTGAGAGTCAGGACGAAGTCCGGCAAGTACCATATCCCCTTCTTTTAATGGACCAATATCTGCGCCACTTCCACCTAACTCAAAATAATGGATCAGGTAAGGTTTAAAAAGAGGTTGCCAGCTTCTTATCTGGGCAAACTGGGCCTCATCGGCATCAAAGGAAAAGCCTCTTGGGGTAAATCCACCTGAATCACTTTCTAAAGCGAAGATGTGATTTTCTCCTTTTTCACGGGCACGCTTTGCATATTCATTTCCCCCACGTAGACCGTTTTCCTCGTTCATAAAAAGCACTACTCTTATAGTTCGTTTTGGTTGATACCCCATCTCCTTAAAAAGCCTTAGTACCTCCATAGATTGCACTACTCCAGCTCCATCATCGTGAGCACCGTCACCAAGATCCCAGGAATCCAGATGACCTCCAACCACCATAATTTCATCGGGATATTCACTTCCCGTGATTTCTCCTATCACATTATAGGAAAGTACATCTTCGTGCTGTTCAGAATTCAGCTTAAAATAAAGTTTAAGATCAGGAGAAATTTTCAGCATTCCACTTACATAATCTGCATCGTTGGTACTTATCGCTGCTGCAGGAATCCTTTTCGAAACAGGAGTATCTCCGTAGCTCATGGAACCTGTATGCGGGTAGTCATCCTGTTTTAGGCTTAACGAACGTACAATTACACCAACAGCCCCATATTTGGCTGCTTCCTCTGCCCCAGAATAACGCTGGTCAACACAACCACCATAGGCTTCAAAAGTATGGATTAATTCTGGCTGCATAGGACGATTATAGAATACGATCTTCCCTTCAATTTTCTCCCTTCCCAGTTCTGCAAGGTCTTCCAATCCTTGTACTTCAATTACCTGGGCTTTTGTTCCACCCTCAGGAGTCGATACAGAACCACCAAGAGCAGTAATGTTTAGATCCCGGGTTTCCCCCGGAGCTGTTTGGAGATAAGAAAACTCCCTCGCTCCACGGGTCCATTTAGGAACCATAACCGGTTGTAACCAGACCTTATCCAAACCGATTTTTTCCAGTTCGGCTTTGGTGTAATCTACCGCTTGCTGAGCGTTTAAAGATCCGGAAAGCCTTCCGCCGATCTTGTTTGATAAGTGGTCCAGCCACTCATAACTTTTTCCTTCTAAAAGGGCGTGATTATATATCTTCCTTAATTGTAAAGAATCTTCCTTAAAAGAGGCTTGCTGAGAGTTCGCAGTTAAAAATGTTAAGCTGATAAAAAATAGGCTAAGTAATCTTTTCATTGATAAAATTATGATTTAGTACGAAAATAACTATTCCTTTTTTAGCTCCTCAATATATTCCTCTAATTTCTTAAAGATTTCAGGAGCTAATTCGGGTTCTTTTACGTCCTCATATTTAATGAGTTCCTCGTAAAGTATCTTAGCAACCAAATAACGTGCCGTCGATTTGGAATCTGAAGGGATAACATACCATGGCGCTTTTTCGGTAGAAGTCTTGTTAATGGCTTCCTGATAATATTTCCGGTAGGTTTTCCATAGTTTCCGCTCTTCCAGGTCGCCGGGTGAGAATTTCCAGTTTTTATTGGGTTTATTGAGTCGGCGCAGGAGGCGCTTCCGTTGTTCTTCCTTTGAGATATGAAGAAAGAACTTAAAAACAATGGTCCCGTTATCTACAATATGTTTTTCAAAATTCCGGATCTGTTCATAACGTTTTTCCCAGAATTCCTCGGTTATATCTTCCGGGCTCTTTACCTCCGGCAGATTTTCGTTTAGCAAATATTCAGGATGCACACGGGTAACCAGCACATTTTCGTAATGTGTTCTATTGAAAACACCAAACTTACCTCTGGCCGGCAATGCAATATAATGTCTCCAAAGATAGTCGTGTTTTAACTCAAGAGAGTTGGGAACTTTAAAACTATGCACCACTACCCCACGAGTATTAAAATCCTTAAAAACTTCCCTTATGAGACTATCTTTTCCGGCGGTATCTATACCCTGCAAACATACCAGCACGGCATATTTGCCATGAGCATATAATTTATCCTGCCACTCCCCAAGCTCTTCCCTGGTAGATACCATGGCTTTTTTTACTTTCTTCTTTTCTACTTCAAGATCAAATTTGGTTGAAATTTCATCCAGGTTTACTTTTGAAGTGATTTTAAAATCCCCGGGATAGACCTTTTTCATAGTTTTAAAAATAACAAGCTAATAGTTCTTATTTGGGTAACGAAAGATACAATCTTTAAGAAACATTTTTTTTATCTTCGCCCATTAAAATACTTTGGCTTGAAAAAGGAAGAAAAACAGGAGATAATAGAAAAAGTAACCAGCCTTTTAAAGGAGATTCCTTCTTCAATGGATATCGTTAAAAAAGGTGGAAACAGGCATAAACGCTTTCAATATCTCGCTACCCATATGGTGGAGAAAGCAATAGAAAAAGATGCTCTTATTATTTCTAAAAACGGAAAAGGAATAGCCATTTTATTTAAAACCAACAGTAAAGACGATAGCTTTTGGAAGGATATCTGGACACAGTTAGGCCTGGTTATTAATGTTACGGGAATAAAAAATGCTCTAAGCATTATTAAAAATCAGAATTATATCAAAAAGCAGCGTCCTGCCGAAGGTGACTACCTGTACTGTTGGTTCTGGGGAATCCTTGCCGATTCCAGAGGCGCTGATACCCAGGTTGGTAAAGAGATGAAGGATGAGTTTTACCGGCAAGCCCGGGAATACCAAATTCCTCTTTATGCTGAAACCCGAATACGTAAGAATTCTGTTGTATACCAGCGTTTCGGATTTGAACTTTTTCACGAGTGGAACCACCCCAGCGGGGATACCATGTATTTTTTACGATATATCCCGCCGGCTAAAGACCAGCGTTTATAATTTCCCTGCGAAAACCTTTACATCGTCTTCGGTCACCTCGTTTCCTCCTAAAATAATAAGGCGCTCAACAACATTTCGCAGTTCCCGAATATTACCACGCCAGTCGTATTCCTTCAAAAGTTTTAAGGCTTCAGGAGTGAACTGTTTCTTATTTGTACCATGTTCATTGGCTATCTTTTCGCCAAAATACTCCACCAGAAGCGGTATATCTTCACGCCTGTCGTTTAAAGCTGGTACCTGAATCAAAATTACAGCCAACCGGTGGTAAAGGTCTTCTCTAAATCTTTTCTCTTCAATCTCTTTCTTCAGGTCTTTATTAGTAGCAGCAATCACGCGAACATCTACTTTTATATCCTTACTGCTTCCTACCCTTGATATTTTACTTTCCTGAAGCGCCCGCAGCACTTTTGCCTGCGCCGAGAGGCTCATATCCCCTATTTCATCCAGAAAAATAGTACCTCCGTTAGCAAGCTCAAATTTTCCTGCACGATCTTTATTAGCCGAGGTAAAGGCCCCTTTAACATGACCAAAAAGCTCACTTTCTATTAATTCTGAAGGTATAGCGGCACAATTAACCTCTACCATAGGCCCTGAAGAACGATCGCTCTTCTGGTGAAGCCAATGCGCCACAAGCTCCTTTCCACTACCATTGGGCCCGGTAATTAAAACACGGGCATCTGTAGGGGCGACTTTTTCTATAAGGTCTTTTATATGTTGGATGGCTTCAGACTCACCTATCATTTCAAAGTTCTTGCTAACTTTCTTCTTGAGGCGGGTATTTTCCACCACAAGTTCTTTGCGATCCAGAGCATTTCGAACGGTATTTAACAAGCGATTAAGGTCTGGTGGTTTAGAAATGTAATCAAAAGCTCCCATCTTCATAGTATTTACAGCGGTATCCAGATCTCCATGACCGGAGATCATTACCACAGGGACTTCCGGTTTTATTTTTTTAATGGCTTCAAGGACTTCAACTCCATCCATTTTGGGCATTTTAATATCACAGAGAACCAGGTCAAAATCCTCGTCTTTTATCTTTTCGGTTCCCACCAGGCCATTCTCAGCCTCAACTACGGAATACTTTGAATTTTCTTCAGTAAGGATTTTTACCAAAACCCTTCTTATAGATGCTTCGTCTTCTATCAATAAAATTTTTGCCATAATTATAATATACTAAATTTTAAACCTCCACGGGCATAAAACGTATTGGTTTTATTAATTGTGTATAGATCTTCCATGTCTTTATCCCGCAAACGAATATCATTCAACAAGGTATAACCTGCATAGGTATAAAATGAAATATGATCGGTAAAGTTATATTCATATCCCAAACCGCTAAGAAGAATTGTCATGGAAATACTTTCGGCAATTCCATTTGAGGGAGTTTGTACACGAAAATTCTCCTGAATATTTGCGAAAAATCCATCCAGGGTCACAAAAGCCTGCATGGAATGCTTATCATTAAAATAATGTTTTAAATTAGATTTTGGAGTTCCTACGGTATAAGACCAGTTGGGATGAAATCTCTTATAATAATTCACAATTGGCAGCGGGAAAGGAAACCCGGTGGTTGTAGAATAATTTAAACCCAGAATTAATCGCCAGGGCTCTACATAGCGTTCATCCTCTTTTATCTTTACGAAATAAACTGAACCTATATAAATAAGGTCATCATTGATCACTTTATCGGTTGTAAGATTTGAGGCGATCTTTAGACCTGCCTCTGCAGCAAACCGCCAATCTTCACTTAACTTAAAAGTATAAGCCAGATTCCCTTTAAACGAATGGAAGCGATCCAGATTTTGAGTATTAAAATTTTCAGAATCTTCATACATAAAGTTCACATTGCGGTACTCCACCCCCGGAATAAGATAAGCTTCTTTCTCGTTAAGTCTTATTGGGAAATTGGCGAAACTGCGAAATCTTCTGAAGGAATTATCAGAGTTTGATTGCGGGAAATAAGTATATTCAATTCTGGCAAGATCGGTTGTTTGAGCCGAAACTTTCGTAGTGGCTCCTACCAACAACAGGAATAAACCAAAAAAAATCACAGGTCTACACATCTCTTTCTATTTTTTAGATAGGTTGTCATTAAAAATATGTACATCCCGCTGCGGGAATGGAATGGTAATCTTATTCTTTCTAAATTCCTTGTCTATTTTAAACCTCAGGTTACTCTTTATCTTGGGGTCAACAAAACTATCGCTCACGTAAAAATGTACCGCAAACAATAATGCTGAGTCTCCAAAATCTTCGAAAAGGACAAAGGGATCTGGAGTATCAAGAATACTATTATTATCCTTTGCACACTCAAGCAGGATTTGTTTAACCAATTGCGTATCGCTTCCGTAGGCCACACCCACTTTCACCATTTCCCGAGTGGTTTTATGATTTTGTGTAAAGTTATATACCACATCACTCATGAATTTATGATTGGGAATTATCATCACTTTATCGTCACGAGTAATTGCTCTAGTGGTTCGCAGTTTAATTTCAAATACTCTTCCTACCCGCCCGTTAACTTCAATGACATCTCCAACCAGAAGTGATTTGTCCAGAATGATAAATATTCCTCCTATCACATCTTGAAATAACTCCTGTAAAGCTAATCCTAAACCAACAAATAAGGCCGCCGATGCTGTTAAAAGTATTGTAATATCTATCCCTGCAGAGCTTAGGGTTATTAAAATTACTACAACATAGATGAAATATTTTATGAATTTAAAGACACTTATAAATTTCATCTTATCCTCTTCACCGAGTTTTCCTGTAGCAAAAGTTCTTATTACTCTAAGGATGGTACTGGTAAGAGCAAAAACTAAAATTATTAGTAAAATCAATCCAACAGTGATATGAATCCTATCTCCCCCCAGGTCATAAGAAAACAATACATGGTTCCAGATATCCTTAATTAGCCCCCAGATATCCTGTTCTATTACCTCTTTTATATTTTCTACTGCGCTTTGATCCTGCATTTTTAATATTTAAGCCATTTGAATAATTCTTTATAGGTAGCCTTTTTACCATACATCAATATTCCAACCCTGTAAATTTTTGAAGCAAGCCACACTACGCCTAAATTAGTAATTAAAAGCAAGATTAAAGAAAATAACAGCTCATACCACGGTACTCCAAAAGGAATACGCATTAACATAACAATTGGGGAGGTGAAGGGAATCATGGAAAAAACGGTTGAAATAGTACCGTGGGGATTTTCAATCACTGCAAAAAATCCAACGTAAATCCCCAGCATTAACGGGAGAATTACAGGAAACATAAATTGTTGAGTATCGGTTTCGCTGTCTACCGCAGCACCAATTGCTGCATAGATGGAACTATATAGAAAATATCCCCCCAGAAAATAGATCACAAAAAATACAAACAAGCTTAGCAATGGTAAATTATATATATCAGCAAGAAAAAGGCTAAGATCAGATTGGCCCATTTGCCCCATCATTTCCATCTGTTCCTTTTGAGCGGATAAAACATCAATTCCCAGGGTGAAGCTAGCTAACCACAATAATACTGCTCCCAGTATTACCCAGATACTGAATTGGGTTAATCCTGCGAGAGAAGTTCCCAAAACTTTACCTAACATAAGATGTATGGGTTTTACCGAAGATACTATTATTTCGATAATGCGATTGGTTTTCTCCTCAATCACACTGCGCATCACCATATTTCCATAAATGATAATGAACATCATTAACAAATAACCGGCAATACCTCCAAAGATCATCTTAATATAGACGGACATCTTGGAAGTTCGCTGTCCGGAAAAATTCTGAATTTCAACATCCACTTTTACTTCTGCCGCTTCCATAGCGCTAATGTCTATCCCCCGCTGCATCAATTCCCTCTTGGTAAGCCTTTCAGAGATGGTATTCTTCACGACCTGTACTGTACCCAACCCCGGGGGTTCTAAACCAAAAAACTGAACCTGACCTACTTCCCCATTCTCTTTTTCAGGAATATAAATCAAACCATAATATTCCTGTTCCTTAACCTTAAGCAAGGCTTCCTCGAAGGAAAGATTTGAGAAATCAAGATATTGAACCTGTTTTCCATCTTTAAAATCAGATGAAAAAATACCGGTCTCATCATAAAGCCCGATTATTTGCTGCTCGCTGCTATTCAACATACTTAAATATCCTACCAGCATAAACATCCCAACCAAAATCAACGGACTTAAAAATGTCATGATGATAAAGGTTTTATTCCTTACTCTTGCAAGGTACTCGCGCCTTATGATTAATTTCAAATTACGCATCCCGGGTAACAGTTTGGATGAAAATATCGTTTACTGAAGGAATTACCTCTACAAAATGATTTATCTGTGCACGATTTATAAGAAATTCCAATAAATCATTTGCCGATTCATTATCCTGAAGTTGTATTTTTAATTTCAGATCGGCATGAATACTTTTAAAAGTAGCATTACTCACTATAAATTTTTGCTGAAGCTCTGCCAGTAATTCAGGTTCATTCCTGGCTTCCATTCCCACTTCAAAAGTATTTGACTTATACTCCTTTTTAATATCAGAAACGCGACCATCCAGCAGCTTATTCGATTTATGGATAAGAGCCATATAATCACAAAGTTCCTCTACACTTTCCATACGGTGGGTGGAAAAAAGTATGGTTGCTCCTTCTTCTTTTAATTGAAGAATCTCGCGCTTAATAAGCCTTGCATTAACAGGGTCAAAACCACTAAAAGGTTCATCAAAAATCAGCAATTTTGGTTGGTGAAGCACCGTAATCACAAACTGCACCTTTTGGGCCATTCCTTTAGAAAGCTCCTGAATCTTCTTATTCCACCATCCAGAAATCTCAAGTTTTTCAAACCAGTATTCCAAACGCTGTTTGGCTTCAACTTTAGAAAGTCCTTTTAATTGTGCAAGGTAAAGAGCCTGCTCCCCTACTTTCATGGATTTATAAAGCCCTCTTTCTTCCGGCAGATAACCTATATACTGAATGTCATTAGCATGTAAGGGTTTATTATCCAAAAAAATAGTGCCACGGTCTGGCATAGTGATTTGGTTAATAATTCTTAAGAGCGTGGTCTTTCCGGCACCATTTGGGCCTAAAAGACCAAAAACGCTGGCTCGGGGAACATTTATAGAAACATTATTTAGCGCAGTATAATTTCCAAAGGATTTGTAAATATTTTCTGCCACTAAGAGGTTATCCATACGTAAGGTTTCGTTATTGGTAAAGATATTGAAATGGCAGGAGAGAGGTTTTGAATTAAGAAGAATTTATAATTTACTATCCCGTGTAAAAAGCAAAACCCACCCTTAATTTCATTAAGGATGGGAAAAAAATTGCTATGAAAAAGAAAAATTATCACCAAAAGACTTAGTGATAATCAAATATATAAATAATTTCTTAAAATGGGAGTATTAAGAAAACATATCTTTAACCTTTTCAAAGAAGGATTTATCAGATTTCTCCGGATTTGGCTGGAAGTTTTCATCATTGGCCATTCGTTCAAAGAAATCCTTCTGTTCCCTGTTAATAGTTTTAGGGGTCCATACATTTACATGCACCAAAAGATCTCCTTTTCCATAGCCGTTAAGGTTACCAATACCTTTACCGCGTAATCTTAGGATTTTTCCGGATTGCACACCTTCATCTATTTTAATACGAACTTTTCCATTAACCGTTTCGATCTCTTTCGAGGTTCCCAACACGGCTTCAGAGAGACTTACATACAAATCATAATGAAGGTTGTCGCCCTCACGCTGTAAACTTGGATGCTCTTTCTCCTCTATTGCAACGAGAAGATCTCCTGGAACTCCATCTCCGGGAGCATCATTCCCTTTACCTCCAACCTTAAGCTGCATTCCTTCTTCTACCCCTGCAGGAATTTTTATGGAAACAGTTTCTTCTTGCATTTTAAGTCCCTGAGCATCGGCATCGGCAGGTTTCTGGTCTATAATCTGGCCAGAACCGCTACAGGTACCACAAGGAGATGCGGTTTGCATTCTTCCTAAAATAGTATTGGTCACCCGGGTCACTTGTCCTGTACCGTTACAGGTACTACAGGTTTTATAAGTAGTTCCGGGAGCCTGAACTTTACGTTTAACTTTAATCTTTTTCTCAGTACCGTTAGCAATTTCCTCAAGGCTAAGCGAAACGCGAATACGAAGATTACTGCCTTTGGCCCGACGTCTTCCGCCGCCAAAGCCTCCTCCGAAACCAGAGAAACCTCCACCTCCAAAACCGCCGCCAAAAATATCGCCAAACTGGCTGAAGATGTCATCCATATTCATTCCGCCGCCGCCAAAGCCGCCGCCACCTTCAAAAGCCTGGTGACCAAACCTGTCATAACGGGCACGCTTGTCTTCGTTGCTTAAAACTTCATAAGCCTCTGCCGATTTTTTAAACATTTCTTCGGCTTTAGGATCATCAGGATTTTTATCCGGATGATACTTAATAGCCATCTTACGATATGCTTTTTTTATTTCGGCAGTAGAAGCACCTTTACTAATTCCTAATATGTCGTAATAATCTTCTTTCATTTGGTGTTTTTGCGATTCAAAAAAATGCTTTTATTTCCCGGTAATTACTTTAGGATAGCGAATTATACGCTCTCCAAGTTTGTAACCACGCTCCACTACATCAACAATCTTGCCTTTAAGATCTTCTGAAGGTGCCGGAACCTGGGTGATCGCTTCATGCAGATCTGAATCAAAAGAGTCGCCTTTTTCTACATTCATAGGCTCCAGCCCTTTGTTCTTTAAGGTTTCCCTCAACTTATTGTGAATAAGTTCAACCCCTTTAAGCAGATTTTTATCTTCGGTTTTTTGAATTTCGTTTAATGCCCTGTCAAAATCGTCCAGCACAGGTAACATTGCTGACATTACTTCCTGGTTGGCAGTTTTAAACAATTCCAGCCTTTCTTTTGAAGTACGTCTCTTATAGTTTTCAAATTCAGCAAAGAGACGCAGAAACTTATCTTTTTCCTTCTGAACCTCTTCTTTTAGTTTATCGGTTTCAGAAAAGTCGTCATCGTCCTGCTTATTATCAGCATTTTCTTCAAGGTCTTCAATAGCCTCATCAATAACGTCTTCTACTTTATCTTTAACCGAATTATCTTCTACCTGATCTTTGGTTTTATCTGTTTTCTTTTTACTCATTTTTTCAGCATTTAAATACGGGCACAAACGGTCAAAAGTATTGCCAATTCTTATCAAATGTCAAAATGTCACAAATTCTTTTTAATAATGTTTTAAGAATCTCGTATAACAGAAAGCTTAAATTTGAATTCACAACTAAATCGACTAAACATGAACAAACTTTTGAGTAAAACATTTATTATTGCTTTTCTAGGTTTAGCTATTACAGGGTGTAAAAACGAAAACAATAAGGCCAAAACCGGTGATGCCCAGGATGCCAGAGAAGCCACTCTTGAAGCTGAAACTTTTAAAGTGAAAACCGACGAATCTGTTATTCACTGGAAAGGCCGAAAACCTACCGCCACTCATACAGGAACTATAAAACTCGCAGAAGGCTCCTTCAAGGCAAACGACAGTACCATTGAAAGTGGAAGGTTTGTAATTGACATGAAATCAATAGAAGTAAGCGACCTAAAAGGTAAGGATCGATCTGACCTTGAAGCCCATCTAAAAGGTACCGTTAAAGGCAAGGAAGGAGATTTTTTTAATACCGAAGAATATCCTGAAGCTACTTTCGAAATCACCGATATAACCGAAGAAAACGGGCAGACAATGCTTTCTGGTAATCTTACTATAAAAGAAGAGACCAAAAATATAAGCTTTCCGGTTAACATTACTAATCGCGGAGATCAGGTTGAAATTTCAAGTAATGAATTCAGCATTGATCGCACCAACTGGAAAGTTAATTTCGGATCAAAATCAGTTTTTGACGGTCTTGGAGATAACTTTGTTTACGATGATATAAATTTAAGGCTAAGGCTAGTTGCCGAAAAATCCTGAAATCACTAATAATATCAATAAAAAGTCACCAAAATTGGTGGCTTTTTTTATTGCATAAGATCTTCAAGGGCCTTTGCTACATTAGTATATTCAAATCTATATCCTGCTTGTTCTATTTTATTGCTACTCACCAACTGACTGGACAAAACAAGTCTTGACATCTCTCCAAGCACTGCTTTAATTGCTATTGCAGGAACATTCGGCAACCAAACCGATTTCCCCATTTTAGAAGCAACCTGATTAACCAATTCCTTGTTGGTCACAGGATTGGGAGCCACAGCATTATAAGTACCTTCAAGTTTATTTTCAAGGGTATGCACAAAAATTCCTGCTACATCATTTATATGTATCCATGATTGCCATTGTTTTCCGCTGCCTAGCGGAGAGCCCACGTTAAAATTTACAGGTTCCTTAAGCTTTTCCAACAAACCACCCTCGCGGGCCAATACAAGACCAATTCGTACCTTAGTCACTTCCATCCCCAGGTCACGAAAATTATCTGCGGCTTCTTCCCACTGGACGACCACCTTCCCTACAAAAGAATCATCTACAGCCTCATTATCTTCGGTATAAAGTTTTTCCAGAGAGCTGGGGTATATCCCAATAGCACTGGCAGAAATAAAATGAGTGATATGATGATTGTTATTCTGAAGGCTCTTATGCAACAGGGCCGCAGTATCTACCCGGCTGCTCAAGATCTTATCCTTTTGCTCTTGCGTCCAGCGCTTAGCAATATTTTCTCCAACAAGATTAATTATAGCACTAACCCCTTTAAAAGCCTCAGGGTCCATTTCACCTTTTTCGGGATTCCAGTAAAATCCTTTATAATCAGATTGGGATTCAATTTTGTCTTTGGTGGTAGTAAGGTAATTTACTTTAATACCTTTTTCATGACATATTTGGGTTACCCTTGTTCCAATAAGGCCGGTAGCTCCGGTAATTAATACACGCATTTTTCTTTACAAGGTAAGCACTTGCCACGGGCTACCCCAAGACTTTATTAGAGGTTTAACAGGTTTCCATTTCAATTTTTTGTCGCTCTTAACATTTCCCGTTTTCCTGGCGGGCCGGGAAGTCTTTCAACGATAAAACCTACACTTTGCAGAGCACGCCTAACACTTCCTTTTGCCGAATAGGTAACGAGGATTCCCTCTTTTTTTAAAGCTGCGTACATGATTTTAAAAATTTCCTCAGTCCATAGTTCAGGTTGTACCCTGGCCCCAAATGCATCAAAGTAAATAATGTCAAACTCATCTTTTGAATTGATCTTATCAAATTTCTGCTGAAGTTTCAACAAGCAGAAATTGGCACTAATTTGTAGCGGTTTTTCCCAGGGGCTATCATGCATTTTCTGTAAAGCCCAATTTTCCTTTTCTGCGGAAAGGTTTTCAGCATAATTCAAAGCAGCGATTTCTTCAGAAGTAACAGGGTAGGCTTCCACTCCTGTATATTTAAATTGCAATGGAAGCTTTTGAACTTCCAGAAAAGTGATAAAAGCGTTAAGCCCTGTTCCGAACCCTATTTCAAGTATAGAAATTTGAGGTTTAAGGTTTTGTTTTAAAAAATGATGCAACCCCATTTTGATAAAAACATGTTGGGCTTCCTGCACCGCGCCGTGCTTGGAATGATATTGTTCATCCCATTCCGGTAAATGAATAGTAACCGATCCGTCGGCGGTTTTTATAATCTTTCTTTCCAAACTATTCTTTTAATAACACTCCGTGGGCCACAAAAGACCGGGTTAAAGCAGGTTTTTTGATAAGGTCAATTTCCTCTGGCGTTTTTCCTTCATCCCTTGCGTAATGTTTTTGATCTTCCACCGAAATTTCTTCCAGATAAGCCTTACCAGCAACAATTACTTCTTTGTTTTGGATATCTTTTGGAACAAAAAAACCATAGTCTTTAAAAGTTACTCGTACTTCATCTCCGGGTAGTTCGAGTACCATCCAGCAGCCTTTCATCTTGCAAACGCTTTTCACTTTAGTCGAAAACTTAAGATCTATTGTATCTCCAATCTTCAAAAGGTCAAATTTTGTTTGGGCCCTTAGGGGCTCCATCGTCTTTTCATGAGAAATTTTCTCTCCGTAAGAAGAGTAGGAAGCAGCTACAGAATTTTGTGCAAAACTCATATTCCATAAAAATAAGGCCATAAATAAGGAGCTTACAGAAAACATTTTTTTCATTGTGGATGGGCTTAAGTGATTAGCAAAAAACTAATTTACCAAAACTTTTGATTTTTATTCTGCCATTATTTCGGTAAATTTGTTAACTAAATTTAAATCAATGAAAACCAACACTTCCTCTCTCGAAATTATAAAATCTTCCACCTCAAAACTTGACCAAACTAAGCTAGACAAGCTCGTATTCGGTGAAATATTTACCGATCACATGCTGGAGTGTGATTATGAAAATGGAAAGTGGAAGACCCCAAGAATAAAACCCTATGGTCCAATAGAACTTATGCCATCGGCCAAAGTTTTCCATTATGGGCAAGCGGTGTTCGAAGGAATGAAAGCTTTTAAAGATGAAGATGATAAAATCTGGCTTTTCAGGCCAGAGGAGAATTTTAAGCGCATAAATGTTTCTGGTGCAAGACTTGCCATTCCCGAATTTCCGAAGGATTATTTCTTCAATGGTCTTGAAGAGTTGTTAAAAATAGACAAGGAATGGATTCAGAAAGGTTTTGGGAATTCCCTGTATATCCGTCCTTTTGTGATCGCTACAGAAGAATGTGTTTCTGCGGCGCCATCTACCAAATATAAATTCATGATTATTTGCTCTCCGGCACAGGCTTATTACAGCGGAGAAGTAAGAGTGAAATTTTCTGAAACCTTTAGCCGTGCTGCCGATGGCGGGGTAGGATATGCCAAGGCAGCAGGAAACTATGCTGCGCAGTTCCATCCTACAAACCTGGCAAAAGAAGAAGGCTTCCAGCAAATAGTTTGGACAGATGCTAATACTCATGAATACCTCGAGGAAGCAGGAACCATGAATATTTTCTTCAGAGTTGGAGATAAATTGCTCACTGCTCCTACTAGTGACAGAATCCTTGATGGGGTTACCCGAAAAAGTCTTATTACTTTGGCGGAAGAATTCAATATCCCTGTTGAAGTTAGAAAAGTAAGCGTAAAAGAAATTGTTGAAGCAGCAAGAAAGGGAGAGCTAAAAGAGATGTTTGGTGCCGGTACTGCAGCCGTAATCAACCCAATTGTTGGTTTTGGTCACAAAGGTGAAAAATTTGAACTTCCAAAGTTAGAAGATTCTTACGCTGATTTCTTTAAGGATAAACTGATGAAAATCCAGTATAACCAAGCGGAAGATAAATACGGCTGGAGATACGAAGTAAAATAAGCCTTTTTAAAATTTAACGGGGATTCTAAGTGTCCGGTCCAGTTCAGGCTTTCCGGAAGCATTGTTTTTTCTAAACAGTAAAAAACCGTTTTCGGTATCCGACTTTTTAAAATCAATACTTCCTTCAAAGCTTACAAAATCTTCGGTCATCCAATCGGAATTCACAACTTCTATGTAGCTTCTACCAAGGAATTGAAAATTCCCATCCAATAGTTCCACGGGAGCTGTAGCTTCAAAAAACCAGCTCCCGCGAGCTTCCCCTTTTATCTGGAGAGGAGATGCTATCGTTTTTCCTGAAGCCGGTTTTTCAATCCTTATTAAATTGGAGATTTCCTTACGATCATAATTTTTTCGGGAAAACCAAAGACTCTTCAAAATTTGATTTATCTCTTTTTTAGATTTTGCATCAACTTCCCCCAAATATTTAATCCTATCACTACCCATGGGATCGCATTCTTCCATAGGCTTTTCTTTATTGCCGGAGGAAATACAACGGGCTGTGAAATCGCGTACTTTATACCTGATAAAAATACCGCCATATTCAGTCCAGCTTTCCAGAGGGGTCTCAAAGCGAAGGTAAAAACCCCAAACATCCCCATTATTCAGTAAATAAACCCGGGATTTTCTTTTATCAATTGTAAAGGAAATAGGTAGTGGGTTCCCGAATTCCTCAATGGATTTTTGAGCACCAGTGGGGCCGTCTACCCCATAGCCTTGAGGAAGAAACGAAATATAAGCATTTTCGAAATCCTCATGAATTCCGTAGGGAGGAGTCCCGGTATTATTCTTTCTGAATACATTTATCACGGGCGTCTGCCCGGCAAGGCTATCTTCTCTGACCTCATAATTTTCAGGAAATTTAAACACAAGCTGGAAATCTTTTGAACTATATGGTTTGGAAGATCTTTTTACCGCACTACTTTTAGTGTCTCTAGTGGTTTGTGATTCTTTTTCGGTTTTTTCTTTACAAGATAAAAAACTCAAAAAAACCACTAAAATGTAGAGAGTGTATTTCATATTTTTCTTTTAATATTTGCACAGGTTTTCGAAAGAACCATTTAATTAGATGATCCTGACTTTAATGATCAATTAGTTTCCTTTTTGTTCTGTAATAATTAGAGAAAATAAAACTATAAAAATGTAACTTTGTCACAAACTATACAGAATGTTTAGCACCGGACAATTAGTATTTGCTGCCCTCTTTATCTTAGCATTTGTTACAATAATTATCATTTCCTACCGAAAAGATACCAAACTGCACAAAAAGTATTATAAAGGCAGTATTTACGTATTAATTGGTTTTATTGCATTCATAATTCTTCTTTTTTTCCTGAAATCATGGCTCGGTCATTAATCTAACCGGAAATAGGGAAAATTGGTTTGTTAAATTCTTTATATTAGCAGTATAATCAACTACTGCCAAAAATGAAAATATTTAAATATCTTCTTTTTTTACTTCTTATTATTGTAATTGCCGGTTCAATTTATATCGCTACAAAAGATGGGGAATATCACATTCAAGAAACCCGAATAATTCCGGCTCCGGTTGAAGTGGTTTTTAATGAAGTGAATGAATATCATAACTGGCAAAATTGGGAACCCTGGTCTCAGGAGGCCGAGGATATGGTTTTTGAATATAATGAGAAAACCCGGGGTAAAGATGCCGGCTATTCCTGGAAGAGTGAAAAGATAGGAGACGGCAGGATCAAAACCCTGGATGTTAAACCTTTCTCAAGCATAGACCAACAAATTAGCTTTGACACCCAGTTTGGCACCTCTACAAGTGATATTTACTGGGAATTCAACAAAATGGAAGACAGCACAAAAGTTACCTGGGGAATGAAAGGTACCCAGAGTTTCATGGAAAAACTCGCTTTTAGTTTTCAGTCTGAGACCTTAAGCAGCATGATGCGACCAATGTTCACAAAAGGTTTAGAGAACCTGGAAAATTCGGTGCTAAAGAAAATGGAAAAGTTTACCATCAATATCGACGGAGTGATACAGCATGGTGGCGGCTACTATATGTACACCACTACAGCCAGCAAAACATCCCAGGTTAATCAACGTGTGCAAAAAATGATTGAAGATGTAAAAACCTATATGGAAAAAAATAATATAGAAATAAGCGGGAAACCTTTTACTCTTTATAATGAGAGGGATGAAAGTGCCGGCACAACAATTTTTTCAGCCGGGATATTTACTCCAAGCCAGGTAATAACGCCAAATAATAGTAGGATACTTAATGGTTATCTCCCCAAGCAAAAAGTTCTAAGAGCAAGCCTTAAAGGTGATTATAAAAACCTACAGGAAGCCTGGGATACTGCCTTCGATTATATTGAAGAAAACAGCCTGGAATTGAACGAAGAAGAAGATATCTTTGAAGTCTATATTACCGGGCCTAAAAGTAGCCCCAACCCGGCAAATTGGGTTACACAAATTCATTTTCCTATTAAATAGTTTTAATGGGTAAACAAATTATTCTTGTATTCTTAGGAGGTGGCCTTGGTAGCGCCTTGAGGTTTTTGGTTACCAAATACCTTAATAAAGCTCATGTTAGCATTCCATACGGTACCCTAACCGTCAATATTGTAGGTAGTCTGCTCCTGGGAATCATTCTTGGCTGGCTCATTAAGAACAATGCCTTAAATTCAAATATTAATCTTGCTCTTGCCGTAGGATTTTGCGGAGGCTTTACTACTTTTTCGACATTTGCCTTTGAAAATCAATCCCTTCTAAAATCGGGAGATTATCTTCATTTCCTAATTTATACCCTGGGTAGTATAATCCTGGGTGTTCTTGCAATCACTTTAGGTCTTTTATTCTCCAAATTATTATAGACCCCTAAAACAAATATGTGTAATTCGCAAAAAATACACTTTCACACAAGCAACCCCTGATTTTTTAGGGGTTTATTTTTATATTTAAATAGAAACAAGACTCAAACCCCCTTTAATAAGTTATTCTGAAGAATTATTTATTACTTTTGGATCAAATCGATAGTCGATTTGATCTTACAAGATAGTAAGAGCGTAATTCGACAGAAATGCGATTAGCAAAAGGAGAAGTACTTATGAACACGAAAAGACAAGCTTTAAATGAAAAAAATTGAAGCAATAATCCGGAAATCAAAATTCGACGAAGTAAAGAAAGCTCTTCAACAAATTGATGTGAATTTCTTTACCTACTGGGATGTCACGGGAGTTGGAAATGAAAAACACGGTAAGGTGTACCGCGGGGTTGCCTATAGCACCACCGACATTCAAAGACGTATGCTTTCTATGGTGGTTAGCAACGATTTTACTGAAGCAGCGGTAAATATTCTTTTAGAAACTGCTTATACCGGAAATGTGGGCGATGGAAAAATAATCATTTCCACTGTCGAAGAAGTTTACAGAATACGAACCAGGGAAACCGGAATAAAATCTCTTAATTAATATGGATCAGGCTGTTTTTACCACCAATAACTTATGGATGATGATTTGTATAGCCCTTGTATTTATAATGCATTTAGGCTTCTCTTTACTCGAAATCGGTCTTACCCGAGCTAAAAACACTATCAACATTCTCTTTAAAAATGTTATGATTCTAATCATCGGGATTCTTTCTTATACTCTTGTTGGTTTTAGTTTAATGTACCCGGGAGAAACTTTTTCCGGAGCGGTTTTTGGCTTTTCCAATTTTGGGTTGCTCTTACCCTCCAACGGTCTGTCTGCCGATTATGCCGATGGTGCTTATACTTTTTATACTGATTTTCTATTTCAGGCAATGTTTGCAGCAACGGCCGCTACTATTGTCTCTGGCGCAGTAGCCGAACGAATCAAACTTTCTGGTTTTTTAATCTTTTCAATATTGTATGTTGGCTTCATCTACCCCATAACCGGAATGTGGAAATGGGGCGGCGGTTTTCTGGATGAACTTGGTTTTTACGATTTTGCGGGCTCTACCCTGGTTCACTCTGTGGGAGGTTGGGCAGCCTTAGTCAGTATTACTTTATTAGGTGCCAGAATTGGAAAGTTTAAAGAAGGGAAGATAAGTGTGATTCCCGGTCATAGTATCCCACTCGCTACAGTTGGAGTCTTTTTACTTTGGTTTGGTTGGTTTGGCTTTAATGGAGGCTCTGTGCTTTCGGCCGATCCTGCCACTACCTCCCTTGTACTGGTTACCACCTGTATTGCTGCTTCGGCGGGAGGTCTTGGAGCTTTTGTGATATCTTATCTTAGGTATCGCGACAATGACCTGAGTATGATTCTTAACGGTGTCCTTGGTGGATTAGTAGGAATTACCGCTGGTGCTGACCTGATGGGCGTTATTGATGCCCTTGCTATTGGTTTCATTTCTGGAGTACTAATAGTTTTGGCTGTGGCATTTCTTGATAATTTGAGACTGGACGACCCGGTGGGTGCAATTTCAGTTCATCTGGTTTGTGGAATATGGGGTACTCTGGCCGTAGGCATATTCGGCGAATTGGCAGGCTGGTCACAATTAATAAACCAAATTACAGGGATCTTAGCCGTTGGTCTGTTTTGTGTTGCCTCTTCGTTTATAATCCTATTTGGATTAAAGAAAAGCATTGGTTTAAGAGTTACAGAAATTGAAGAAATTGAAGGACTGGATGCCCATGAACACGGCACAGCAGCTTATACCAGCCTGGGAATAAATGAAAGCTGATTAAAGCTCAAGCCCAGCATTAAGAGATATTCCCATGTGATTTTCCTTCGGAACCATGGGGGTAGTAATATGATCCACTATAAGCACAGTATGGATTATATGCTTTATTGAAATCTAAAATAATGGAATCACCCTCCGGTATCCTTAAGTCCAAATACCGTCTGCCGGAGTAGGTGGTTTCAGCATTGGAGAAGTTGTATTAGGCATAGCCAATAAAGGCGTAGTTGGTGTACTTACAAATTTGGTCTGAATAAGTAATCCCAATTTATAAAATCCTAAAACCGGTTCCTTTAAGGGAAGACTCTTTATCTATTTGCAAATTTTAATCAATCGCTTGTTGCTTTATTTGCTCGCTATAGTCCTCTCTAGGGCTGTACAAATATGATAAACCTAAGGCAGGGAAAAACCCATTGTTTCAATTTTAGGATTGCTTATAGTATTTTGATTTTCCCAGGTATTTTTTAATCAAATCGTTGTACTCTTCGCTTAGTTTCAAATCAAGAATTCCTTCTATATTATACAAAGCTTCCATATTATCATAACCGGTTTTCAATAGGTCTTCCAAATACATGAGTGCTGTTTGATGATCTCCATCGTGACCAGCAAGGGAGATGATTTTTAAATATGCTTCAGGGTCATCTTTATCGAGGACGGTTCTCAATACACTCACAAAAATTTTAATATCGATCCCGGCCTGGCTTTGCATTACATTATTAAAATGGCTTAAGGAAAGTTTTTTCAGGAAATCCTGTAATCTGCTATATACTTTTTTTTCAGCCATACCGCCTTTCTCATTCAATTCCTCAAGTTCTTCCATTTGGTATTCCCACCAACCGATATTTTCAAAATTGGCACTTAAGATATCCATTTCCATCAGGTAGCGGTATTCCTCCTGCTTTTCTGCCTCGATATTCTCTGCTTTCCTAAAATTTCTGCGTTGTTGTCTATAAGCTTTATTCCGACTTAAAGATTTCATACGCTCATTCAATTCATCGAGATTTACATCAAAGAGTGCATATTTATCTTCCATTTGTTCAAGTTTTTCAAATGCCCGGAGATAATTTCTCTGGCGTCTAAGGAACTCGGCAGATTCCAATTCTTTTTCAAATAAACTTTGCACATATACCTGAGCCTCGTCCCGAAGCCCTTTGGCTATCGCATCTAAACTAAAAGCAGATACGGCATTATTCAAGACAAAAGTATCAGGCCATTCTTTATTGTTACCATCGAAATAATTTATTTCAGCCGGATTTTTTTTCTCCTTAAAAAAATTCACGATAGCCTGCATTTTAAAAAGATTTGCATCTTCATCACCAGCTATCGCACTAAAGAAAAAAGGTTTCATCTTTTCGGTCATTTCAGGATTAACCCAGGCATCTCCAACTGCCAGTACCCCACGAATATCATCGTAGATTAGCGGAGTTGCCGAAGCGAGTTGAGCACCTTCCTGTATCCCCCCTACATACACCAATTCTGGATTCACCGGTATTGAATATAGCAAACGGGCTATAAGCCTGTTGGCTACTTGTAGATTTGTTTGTAATGAAGTTTTATTTAGAACTTCATTAGAAGCCGCAATAATATAGCCCTGGTTTTCGGCAATACTTCTAAAAAGCTGGGTTGTTAATCTTCCACGACCTAGCGGGTCAAAAATAACAAGAACAGGCCAGGTTTCACCATTCTCAAAATCCTTTGGAATATAAATTGAATAGGTTTCAGAAATACTATCCTGCACCTGAAGAGTATCAACAACTACTCCCTTGGCTATACGCGCTTCCTGCGACCATATTTGGCCAAAAGAAAGAATACCTATTAAAAAACCTAAGAATAAACCTCGTTTCATATTAATCCTTTAATATAAAGATACACATTTTGAAATTTAATTTATTTCCATAAAAAAAAGCCTTCATCTATGTAAGAGGAAAGCCTTTTTATTGGGGCAGAAATTAATTCTTTAATTATTTTTTAAGTGCTGTAATTTTAATTTTTCAGAAGGAAAGATCAATTTGGCAAGCAAAGATATTACCAGTAAATCGGCAAATATCAGAAACAACACCCTCACTACTTCAATTCCGGAAAAGCTAAGGCCGGTAAAGCCTATTAGCCCGGTCACTACCGCGAGTATTAAAAAAATTGGGCTATATTTTCTCATAATTAATTTTATTGTTTTGTTCGATACAAATCTAAACACAGATTAGTCGTATATTTATTAATAAAATTACAATTAGTCCGGATTTAACTAAAAGAATATCTCTAACTCAACAATACGTTAAGGTTCTCTGGTCAAGAGCCAATTTTTAACAAGTGTAGTGTATCCCTCTTTAAAATATTTTTAACCTAAACGTTTCTTAATAGGGGCATGCTCAATAACATTAGAAAGAATGATGTGGGTTTTTATTTCACCGTATGTGATTAATCTATCAATGAATTCGGTGAGATGAACCTGGTCATAAAGTACGACTTCCATAATGATATTCTCATTTCCTGTAATTCGATAGCAGTTCACAACTTCTCTGAATTCGATCACTTTTTCAAGGAATGGTTTTAATCTTCCCATAAATGCTCTAAGGGTAATTATAGCCTTTAGCTGATGTCCTGTTTTATGATAGGAAACTTCCGTTTTATAACCCGAAATTACTCCGGCATCTTCCATTTTTTTTACTCTTTCTGCCACCGCCGGAGAACTCAATCCTATTTCCCGGCCGATCTCAGAAAAAGACCTGCGAGCATTTCTTTGAAGCTTTTCAAGAATAGCCCAGTTTAATTCATCAAGCTGCATATTTAATTATTTTATCATTTATTCCTTAAAATCAAAGATATATTAATTAGTTAGCTTTAAAAAAAAAAGACAGAACTGTAAATTACATGGTAATTTTAAATAAAAAAATCATTACAATGGATTCGGCATTTCCCAATAATACTTATCATCTACCTGTATATAGGAAAGCTATTGAGATCTTTAAGATTTCCAGAGCCATCGCGGCTTATTTTTCTGATGATAAACACGTTATTGAAATGGATATTTCTACCAATCCCCAACATTTCCAGGCTGGTTCTCTGGTAACAGAATCCCTGCAACTGGCTCCGGGTATCGCCTCAGCTGCCTGTGCTCCTAATTCAGAATCAAGACTGCAACGCGTAAAAAATATCAGAGCAGTGGCCAAAAACCTTAAAGGTCTTTGCAAGAGACTCGAAGGTTGCGGAGTTAAAGAGGTAGAATTTTTAAACCTGCTACGAAAGGAAATCCTTCTTTTCGACAAGATGGTTTCCGACTGGTTCCAAAACAATAAGGCTTAATTCCTATCCGAGGAAAGCTAAATTTATACCTTCAATCAGCATGTTCGTACCGATTATTGCGATAATCAACCCCATAATTTTTTCAATTACAATAATCTTGTTCTGGCCTATAAAACGTACCAAATAATCGCTGGAAATAAAGGCAAGGTGATTAAGAAGCATTACAAGTCCAAAAACCACTACCAAAACTGCCATATCAAGATAACTGGCTGTGGTTGTGTAGTTCATTGCTGTTACGATGGTACCGGGACCTGCCAAAATTGGAATTGCTAATGGTGAAATAGAAATCCCTTCATTAAAATCTATTTCAGTTTGATTATCAATACTTGATTGCTGCGCCCTTATCATTTCAAAACCTACGAAAAATACTAGAAGGCCTCCGGTGATTTTAAAGGCAGGAATAGTAAGTCCGAAGAATTCAAAAATGTATTTTCCCAAAATTATAAACCCGGAAACAATTATAAAAGCGGTAAATGTGGCTTTTTTAGAAATAAATTTCTTTCGGCTCCTGTCGGCCTGTTTGGTAAGGCTCATAAAGATTGGGATATTTCCCACAGGATTATTTATCGCAAAAAACGCGGTAAAAACTCCTATGGCAAACAACCAGAAATTTTCCATAGTTTTATCCTTTAGACACTTACGAAGTTACAGGTTAATTTTAAGAAGCTGCAAAACTAAGCTGAAATTTCAGAGTGACAAACTAAAAGATTGAAATTTTAGTCTGAATTAATAAAAAGCCCTTGCAGGTTTCTGAAACCTGTAAGGGCTATATTGAAATATGAAAGATCCCAATCTCGTATCGCTCATCGGGATAAGCGATTCGCACACTTTACCCGGGCGCTTTGCGCCGGGTAAAGTGGCTCTCTGCTTACATATTTCGCCTATACTGTCCCCCAACTTCAAACATCGCCTGACTTATTTGCCCGAGGGAACAAACTTTAGTGGCATCCATAAGAACCTCAAATAAATTTTTGTTATTAATTGCGGCTTCTTTTATCTTATCTAAGGCAGCCTGGGCCGACTCTTCTTTTGCTGCATGAAGAGTCTCTAATGTTTTTATCTGATGTTGCTTTTCTTCTTCAGTAGCCCTAATTACTTCTCCCGGGGTAACTGTAGGTGATCCGGTGGAACTTAAAAATGTATTAACTCCAATAATTGGGAATTCCCCGCTGTGTTTCAAAGTTTCATAATACAAACTCTCTTCCTGGATCTTTCCACGTTGGTACATGGTTTCCATGGCACCAAGTACTCCTCCCCTTTCGGTGATACGATCAAATTCTAATAGTACTGCTTCTTCCACAAGATCAGTAAGCTCTTCTATTATGAAAGATCCCTGGATTGGGTTTTCATTCTTGGTTAAACCAAGTTCTTTATTAATGATTAGCTGAATAGCCATCGCCCTTCTTACTGAAGCTTCAGTTGGGGTAGTAATCGCTTCATCGTATGCGTTGGTATGCAGCGAATTACAATTGTCGTAGATAGCGTAAAGCGCCTGGAGGGTAGTCCTGATATCGTTAAAATCGATCTCCTGCGCATGTAGTGATCTTCCAGATGTCTGGATATGATATTTCAGCATCTGAGCTCTTGAATTCGCACCGTATTTTAGTTTTAGGGCTTTAGACCATATTTTTCTGGCTACTCTCCCAATCACCGCGTATTCCGGATCTACTCCATTAGAAAAGAAAAAGGATAAGTTAGGCCCAAATTTGTTGATATCCATTCCACGGCTTAAGTAATATTCCACGTAAGTGAATCCGTTGGCGAGAGTAAAAGCCAGCTGAGTGATTGGGTTGGCTCCGGCTTCAGCGATATGATATCCTGAAATCGAAACCGAATAAAAGTTACGCACCTTTTCCCTTATAAAATATTCCTGCACATCTCCCATCAAACGCAAGGCGAATTCCGTAGAGAAAATACAGGTATTCTGTGCTTGATCCTCCTTGAGGATATCAGCCTGCACGGTTCCACGCACTACGCTAATGGTCTTTTCTTTTATTTCTGAATAGACTTCAGCGGGAAGCACCTGGTCTCCGGTTAATCCAAGCAGCATTAAGCCAAGACCATTATTACCTTCAGGAAGTTCTCCGCGGTAAACAGGTCTGTCTATTTCCCTATCGTCGTAGAGCTTCTTAAGTTTGGCTTCAACTTTATCCTCAAGGCCGTTTTCCTTTATGTATTTCTCACATTGTTGATCGATAGCGGCATTCATAAAAAACCCGAGAAGCATTGGAGCCGGGCCGTTAATGGTCATACTCACCGAGGTTAAGGCATCGGCAAGATCAAAACCGGAATATAATTTCTTAGCGTCATCCAGGCAACAGATGGAAACCCCGGAATTTCCGATCTTTCCGTAAATATCAGGACGGTGGTCCGGATCGTTTCCATAAAGGGTAACTGAATCAAAAGCTGTAGAAAGTCGCTTTGCAGGTAGTCCCAAACTCACATAATGAAAACGCCTGTTGGTGCGCTCTGGCCCACCTTCTCCGGCAAACATTCGGGTAGGATCTTCGCCCTGACGTTTAAACGGATATAATCCCGCGGTATATGGAAACTCTCCCGGCACATTTTCTTGTAAACACCATTTCAAAATATCTCCCCAGGCCTTATATTTTGGAAGGGCTACTTTAGGTATTTGGGTATGCGCCAGAGATTCGGTATGCGTATCTATTTTTATTTCCTTATCACGCACCTTAAAGCTATAAACCGGCTCCCTGTATTTCGTAACCTTCTGTTGCCAGCCCAGGATTGTTTCCCAATGATGAGGATCTAAGTCCATCTTAACCCTGTCAAATTCGGCAAACAAAAGTTTAACCAGGTTTTTCTGAGATTCCTCTGTATTTTCAAGAATCTCATCCTGCTCAATCCCATATTTATTAAGATATTTATCCTGATTTTTATCAAGGTCCATTCCCGAAACCGATTCAATGGCTTTAAAAATTCCATAAAGCTTTTGGGCTACCTCAGCTTCCCTGGAAGCTTTGTCGTCATAAGCTCTGTTATTTTCAGCGATCTCTGAAAGATAGCGGGTTCGCTTAGGCGGAATAATGAAAATTTTCTCACTCATTTCTGCAGAAACCCCAAAGTCTGATTTAAGATCAACTTTGGTCTTTTTCACGATCTTATCCATGATCTCACGATAAAGGGTATTCATCCCGGGATCGTTAAACTGAGATGCGATGGTTCCAAAAACAGGAAGGTTATCGGGTTTCTCGTCCCAAAGCTGATGATTACGTTGGTACTGTTTTTTTACATCCCGAAGGGCATCCTGAGCTCCACGTTTATCGAATTTATTAATAGCAACCAGATCGGCAAAATCGAGCATATCAATTTTTTCCAGTTGGGTAGCCGCTCCAAATTCAGGGGTCATTACATATAGAGAAACATCGGAATGATCGAGGATCTCTGTATCGCTTTGTCCAATTCCTGAGGTTTCTAAAATTATTAAATCGTACTCTGAAGCTTTTAATACTTCTACCGCTTCAGCTACATGTTTGGAGAGTGCCAGGTTTGACTGCCGTGTAGCCAGCGAGCGCATGTAAACCCGGGAATTATTAATCGAATTCATTCTTATGCGATCTCCCAAAAGTGCTCCGCCGGTTTTTCTTTTTGAAGGATCTACCGAAACAATCCCGATATTCTTTTCAGGGAAATCCAGCAGGAACCTGCGAACCAGTTCATCAACTAGACTTGATTTTCCGGCCCCACCGGTACCGGTTATTCCAAGTACTGGAATTTCGCTATTTTCAAGTTGTTTCCTTAGAGGCTCAAAATGCTGAAGGAAAGAATCGTGTTTATTTTCAGCAAGGGAAATAAGTCTGGCAATGGTATTTACATCTTTATCTTTCAATAATTCAGAAATCGGCTTTTCAGAATTAAGATTTGAATGAGCTTCATCGGCCAACTTCACCATATCATTTATCATTCCCTGAAGCCCCATCTCCCGGCCATCATCGGGGGCATAAATCCTGGTAATACCATAATCCATCAACTCTTTGATTTCTTCAGGAAGGATCACACCGCCTCCACCACCAAAGATCTTGATATGACCCGCTTCTTTCTCCTGGAGCAGGTCGTACATATATTTAAAATACTCGATGTGACCACCTTGATAAGAGGTCATCGCTATGGCTTGTGCGTCCTCCTGAATGGCGCAGTTCACAACCTCTTCAACACTACGGTCGTGCCCAAGGTGAATTACCTCAACCCCCGTAGACTGAATGATGCGGCGCATGATATTAATTGCTGCATCATGGCCATCAAAAAGGGAGGCTGCGGTCACAATTCTTATTTTATTTTTAGGTTTATATGGGCTCTGTTGTTCCATTTGTAATGATTTCGAAATTTAGGTTACGCAATTTACGAAAATCGCAAAGAAATAAGACTTGGATTAACACTTTTCAGAATTCGAAAATGGATCGACGGAAAGCAGCTTCTGGTCTCCTTCAGGCTTTTTAAATCTTCACTGGTTTTTTTGATACCTTTGGAGTAAATCCAGATTATGAAAAAGTTTTTTATCCTGTTTAGTATTTTCAGTTTTTATTCCTGTGCGGAATTACAGCAGATAGCAAGCGAATATCCAATGGGAGTTACTAATTCTGAAATAGCCTCAGGCCTGCGACAAGCCTTGGATAACGGAATCGACAAGCAAGTCACGAAACTCACAGAAGAAAACGGATTTTACAGTAACCAGTTGGTAAGGATAGGCCTCCCGCAGGAATTGCAAAAAGTAGATGAGACGCTTAGAGATGTAGGTCTTGATGCGCTTGCCGATGAAGGTTTGAAAATACTGAACCGTGCTGCTGAAGATGCTGTAAAAGAAGCCACCCCAATCTTTGTGAATGCTGTAAGAGAAATCACTTTCTCCGATGCCCGCAATATCCTTCTTGGAAGCGATAATGCCGCAACTCTATACCTTACCAATAAGACCGAAAAACAACTATACAGCAGCTTTAATCCCGTAGTTAAACAATCTCTGGATAAAGTGGGAGCTACTGAGGTATGGCGTAATATAATTACCCGATATAACAATTTACCCCTAACCAATAAGGTTAATCCAGATCTGGTTGATTATGTCACCACAGAAGCCCTGGACGGAGTCTACACGATGATCGCCATTGAAGAAAAGGAAATCAGGGAAAACGTGTCTGCCAGAAACACCGCTCTTTTAAAGCGGGTTTTTTCCCTGCAGGATTAGCTTAAACCGGATCATTCCGGGTGTAACCTTATTTTTTTAACATTTAAAGCCTTTCTGAAAATTATTTTACAATAAGCTTAACCAAAGCTTAGTACAACTTAAGCAGGCCTGAATCTATCTTTGTACCCGAAAGAAGATGAAATGATTAAGATTGATGATGCTATGTTTAAGATTTTTGAGACAAGAACAAAAGAAGAAAGCATGTGCGATAAGTACAAGCAGCTCATGCACCGCTCCTACAAACTCGCATTAACCGATAAAGAAGAAAGTGATAGGTTAAATGATAAGGCAAAAAAGATTCTGGATGAACTACATAGAATGGGATATGATAAAATAGACCATTAAAAGTTCAGGTTTTTAAAATAGTCCATTGCACCTATTAAGCGCGAACCATACCAGCTAAAATACTCACCATCTACCAGTTTTATTTCCGCACCAATATTTTTAAAGTACTCCATATGTTTTTCAGAAAAAGGATAAGGCTCGGATGACAACAAGATCAAATCAGGCTTTTTGGCTTTGAGTTCTTCAAGGTCTGTAACAGGATATCTTTGTTCTTTAAATACGTTTTCAAAATTATTCAACTGTAAAAGGGTATCGATAAAAGTATTTTTTCCTGCCACCATTAATGGCTTTTTCCAAATAAGATATGCTACTTTTTTTGGCTGTTCTGCACTCCGGATTTTCTTTAATCCTGAAATCTTCTTCTGGATGCTTTTTACCATCGTTTTAGCCAGTTCTTCCCTGTCAAATAGCTCCCCATACTGAAGCATCATTTCAAAAACATCTTCAATTTCAATGATATCAGATACGTGAACCGGAGCTATGTCTTCCAGAGCCTCTACCATTTCAGGAGTATTCTCTTCTTTATTGCATAAAATGAGATCGGGCTGCAAATCCTTAATTTTGTTTATATGAACCTGCTTGGTGCCACCTACAACCTTCTTTGTTTTCGGAAGATATTTCGGATGAACGCAAAATTTTGTAATTCCCACCAGTTTTTCTTCCAGCCCCAGTTCGATAAGAAGTTCGGTTTGGCTGGGAACAAGGGACACTACCCGCTGCGGGACTCCTTTTAATTCAATCTTTCGTTGAAGTTGATCCCAAACTTCCATAAAAACATATTTAAAGTTGCCTTAATTCCTCGGCCATCTGTCGTTGAAGGATCTCAGCTTTAGCCCCGGCTATTTCAGCAAAATTTGAAGATTCTGAGGCATAAATTATCTTTCTTGAGGAATTCACCAAAAGCCCCACGTTTTTGCTCAACCCATATTTACAAACATCTTCGAGTTTTCCTCCCTGAGTACCTACCCCTGGCACCAACAGGAAATTTTCAGGAATAATCTTCCTAATCTCCTTGAGGAATTCGGCCTTTGTAGCTCCAATTACATACATGAGCCTATCGGCATTTTCCCAGGTTTGAGAAACCCGGATTACTTTTTTGTACAGTTCTTCCCCATCGATTTGTTGTGTTTGAAAATCAAAAGCACCTTCATTTGAGGTCAATGCTAATAAGATGGCGTGTTTATTTTCAAACTCGAGGAAAGGTTCCACCGAATCTTTTCCCATATAAGGCGCTACCGTCACCGAATCGAAACCTAAATCCTTTAAAAAGGTCTTGGCGTACATTCGTGAAGTATTGCCTATATCCCCGCGTTTGGCATCAGCAATACTATAAATCTCGGGGTATTCCTGATGCAGGTAACTTATAGTCTTTTCCAAAGCCTTCCAGCCTTCTACACCTTCAGCTTCATAAAAAGCAATGTTCGGTTTATAGGCCACGCAAAACTTATGGGTAGCATCAATAATAGCTTTATTGAAACTAAAAATAGGATCCTCTTCAGAAAGTAGATAAGTTGGAATCTTTTCCAGGTCAATATCCAGACCTACACATAAAAAAGATTTTTTCTTAAATATTTGATCGGTTAGTTCTTGATTGGACATTGAAACTGGTTTTTGGGAAGTTTAAATTTAGAGACAAATTACAATGATAGAAAAATAGAGACCTCCGCCTGCGCGGAGGTGACTTTAAAATATATCTGAATTTTCTTTGAGTTTTTCGGTGTTTTCTACCAATTGCAGCTCATCGATAATTTTTTGGATATCGCCGTTTATGATATTTCCAAGGTCATAAAGGGTTAAATTGATTCGATGATCGGTCACTCTTCCCTGGGAATAATTATAGGTTCTAATCTTGGCGCTACGGTCTCCACTGGATACCATAGAATTTCTTTTAGCGGCATCGGCTTCCTGCTTTTTTGCAAGCTCCATTTCGTATAAACGGGAACGAAGTACCCTAAATGCTTTATCCTTATTCTTATGCTGAGATTTCTGATCCTGACACTGAGCTACCAATCCGGTAGGCTCGTGGGTTAGTCGTACAGCCGAGTAAGTAGTGTTCACTGACTGCCCACCTGGACCTGAGGAACAGAAATAATCTATTCGCACGTCTTTAGGATCTATTTGCACATCAAACTCCTCGGCTTCAGGCAATACCATTACCGTGGCAGCAGAAGTATGAACCCGGCCCTGAGTTTCAGTTTGTGGAACACGTTGTACACGATGTACTCCGGCTTCAAATTTTAAAGTTCCGTAAACATCTTCACCACTAACCTCGAAGATTATCTCTTTAAATCCGCCGCTGGTTCCTTCACTAAAATCCACCATATTATGTTTCCAGCCTTTGCTTTCAATATATTTGGTGTACATACGGTAAAGGTCTCCTGCAAAGATACTGGCTTCGTCCCCACCGGTTCCGGCACGAATTTCCATAACCACGTTTTTGGCATCATCAGGATCTTTTGGCACAAGCATCATTCTTATCTTCTCCTCCAGTTTCGGAAGTTCCTCTTTTGCTTCTTCCAACTGCATTTTAGCCATTTCAGTCATTTCGGCATCACTGCCGTCGGCAATAATCTCTTCAGCTTCCTTGATATTATTGGTGAGTTCTAGGTATTTAGTACGCTCATCCATAAGCGCCTTTAAATCCTTGTACTCTTTATTTAATTCTATATATCGTTTCTGATCTGAAATCACATCAGGTTGAATGATCAAATCATTCACCTCATCAAAACGCTGCTTTACTATGTTAAGCTTCTCAATCATATAAACCTCACTGATTTTAGGAAAGCAAATTTACGATATTTTAGGCGATTTCGGGTAATGGAAATTTTTTTGAAAAAGTACGGTGTTTTTGTTTTTAGAACTACTCCCTCAATTTTTTCATAACTTTAGAAACAGCGCTAAAGCTTTCGGTTTGATTTTAAAATTCAGAGTCCTCTTTATTTTCTACAGGAAATTTCTTTTCCCCAGTTTTATTTTGAATGGATTTCTGGTTTTTACGAATAACCCGGCAGAAGCCACATTATTGCTGAAATTCTTTCTTTTTGCAGGCTTATTTGCCTGGTTTAGATTTACCCCTGAAGATGATAAGCTCTTATTTTACAGGAATTTTGGAATAAGCCCAGGATTTCTTTTAGCGGGATGCTTTGCAGCAGAATTCATTCTTACCGCTGTTTCCTATAAATTATTCCCACTGCTCTATGATATTTGAACTGGAAAATATTGAACTGAGTTTTGGAGAAAAGAATATCCTCTATGGGGTTTACCTAAAGGCTGAAACCGGAAAAGTAACCGGCCTTTTGGGAGCGAATGGTTGTGGAAAAACCTCCCTGCTCAAAGTTTTCTTCGGAAATCTTACAGCAAACAATCAGCTCGTAAGGGCTGATGGAAAGGGATATCTCAAAAAGTTTTACCTTACCGAAATGGTTAAGTTTCTTTCTCAGAAAAACTATTTACCCTCCCATATAAAACTGAAAAATCTATTCCAGCTATTTAAAGTAAACTGGCCCGAATTTGCCGATAACTTTCCTACAACCGCATTAAGAAAGAATTACCGAATTGGAGAACTCTCTGGAGGTGAAAGGAGACTAGTAGAAACCTGGCTGATCATAAAATCAGATGCAAAACTGGTGCTGCTTGATGAACCTTTCACCCATCTATCCCCGCTTTATATTGAGATTATAAAAAAGGAAATTCTACAGGAAAAACAACATAAAGCTTTTGTGATTACCGATCATCTTTATAAAGACATCCAGGAAGTAGCCGATGAGTTGTATTTTCTGCAAAAGGGGTGCACACAACTTATCAAAACCCCCTCTCAATTAGAGGAATTAGGTTATATCAATCCGGGGCACTTTAATTAGGATCCTATTTATACTCAAACTCTCCGAACTCACTTTTGATGGTAAGTCTCTTTTCTTCGGAAGCTTCTACTCTTCCAACGATCTGAGCGTCAACATTAAAAGATTTGGAGATTTCAATAATTTCTGAAGCGATAACTTCGTCTACATAAAGTTCCATCCTGTGTCCCATATTAAAGACCTGGTACATCTCTTTCCAGTCGGTTTTGCTTTCCTGCTGAATGAGCTTAAACAGTGGTGGTACTTCAAACAGCTTATCTTTAATAATATGCAGATTTTCAACAAAATGGAGAATTTTGGTTTGTGCGCCTCCACTGCAATGCACCATTCCGTGAATCTCTTTATTGCTGAATTTTGATAGAATCTTTTTGATTACAGGAGCATAAGTACGGGTAGGTGAAAGCACCAGTTTCCCCGCATCAAGCGGCGAATTTCCCACTTCATCGGTAAGTTTCTTTGATCCGGAGTAGATCAAATCTTCAGGAATCCCATTATCAAAACTTTCGGGATATTTTTCAGCAAGAATCTTTGAGAAGACATCATGTCGCGCAGAAGTTAATCCGTTGCTGCCCATTCCGCCGTTGTACTCCTTTTCATAAGTAGCCTGTCCAAAGGAAGATAGTCCCACGATCACATTACCTGCTTTAATATTGGCATTATCGATCACTTCACTGCGTTTCATCCTTGCAGTAACCGTAGAATCTACGATAATGGTTCTTACCAAATCACCTACATCGGCTGTTTCGCCCCCGGTGGAGTGGATTTCCACACCAAACTCTTTAAGGCTTTTAAGAAGTTCTTCGGTCCCGTTAATAATAGCGGAAATCACTTCTCCCGGAACCAGGTTCTTATTTCTTCCAATAGTTGAGGAAAGCAAAATATTATTGGTAGCCCCAACACACAGCAAATCATCGATATTCATGATAAGCGCATCCTGTGCGATACCTTTCCAGACCGAAAGATCTCCGGTTTCCTTCCAGTACATATATGCCAGGGAAGATTTTGTGCCTGCCCCATCGGCATGCATAACGAGGCAGTATTCTTCCTCTCCGGTAAGGTGATCGGGAACTATTTTGCAGAAGGCCTGCGGAAACAATCCCTTATCTACATTCTTTATCGCATTGTGTACATCTTCTTTTCCGGCTGAGACACCTCTTTGGGCATAGCGTTTACTGGTTTCCTGGCTCATGTTGTTGTGTTGAAGGCATCAAAGATAAACAGTTTAAATCTTCCAAAAAACTAATTAAAATAAAAAAGCGGCAGCCCGTTATACAGACTACCGCTCCCCCCGTAAAAAATCATTTATTCCCAATCGGGCATTTTAGCGTCTTCAATTATTTGATACCTATGAGAACCATCAGTATCCTGATCTTCCAAATAAGCGGTATATATATCGTTTTGAGACACACCATCATTAGAGGTGTTGACAAAAATAATCTCTGCTTCGTTAGGCGAAAACCGCGGATCGAGATCGTTTGTACCTTCCAGTTTGCCTCTACTGTAATCCTGAACTTCGGAGGTTTCCAGATTATAGATAAAAATTCTGGAATTTAATCTCCTGTAATCTGAACTTTCGTATCCAGAAATATCTCTGGTAAACAAGAGCAATTTATTATCAACAGAAATATCCAAACCTCCTACTGCCCCATCTACATTTGAGAGCACGGTTTTAACCTTATTACCTTGCGGATCAATCATATAAATTTCGGCTTCATAACCGCTGGCATTATTTACCAGGAGCGCCATGTTTCCATTTTTTTCGCTTACATCCACTTCAGTTATAAATTTACCTTTTGGTTCCTGATAAATTAATTCAGTATCGTTTCCGTTCACGTTTACTTTATAAAGTTTCGAAAAATTAGGATAAACCAAACTTGCTCCATCATCAGCCCATGAAAAATCAAGTTGTTCCAGGTTAAATCCGTTAACCGGTATATTACCGGTTACGCGGGTTTGCTGTGAACCATCCAGGTTCATCGTATAAAGATGGGTTTGATTTGCTTCGGTCTTTAAATATGCTATTTTATTTGTCCGGAGATTTTTTCTCGGTCTAAAACTGTTTACTTCAGAAGAAGTGAGTTGATATTCGTTCTCATTTGGATCCATGGCATAAATCACATTATTGCCATTAACCGATTTTACATAAAAAATTCTGGACTCCGGATGTTCCAATGTAGTAAAGGATTTTACTTCACTCATCACAGGATTATTAATGCTATCACTTACTTTCACCTGCCAGAAATATTTATATCCATAATTTAGGCCTTCCAGCCTATAGATAGTATCCTGGATATTTTCATATTTAAGAATGTCGTCATTCCGGTTATTACGAATTTCCAATTCGTAGGTTAAACTGTCGGCATCGGGATCACTAGCCTCCCAGATTAAATCCAATTCAAGAGATTGACCTTCAGCATTATCTTCAGGAGTAATCAATTTTGGTGGATTTGGTGCCCTATTATTTCCGGTTCCTTCTGCCATTTCGATCACTACATTAGAAGTAGCTCCCGTAGTTACGGCAACACCTTTAAAACTAGTAACGTAGCCGTCGGCTTCCGCTTTAACCGAATATGAATCCACTAAAATATTTTCCAGTTTAAATTCACCATTTTCATCTGTAAAAACTGTAGTGGAAGCCGGGCTGGTTGTAATTTCGGCCTCAGGGATGGGCTCTCCAGTAGCTTTGGCAATTACCAAACCGGTTACCGATCCTGTTAATTCTTCACCAATCGTGTCTTCGGAACAGGCCTGAAAGATTCCTAAAACCGAAAGAAGTAATAATTTATATATGGTTTTCATTTTCGATAATATTTGATGGGTTAGTAATAAAAATTAATGCCTATTC
>NZ_DATCSO010000066.1:0-14172 GCF_036568425.1 Salegentibacter sp.
TAATATACATCAAAGAAGTAGGAACCTTTAAGGGTATAATTCAGGTTAAAATTATTGCTTATCGCCGCTTTTAAATCCGGATTCCCGGCATTATAATCGTTTTCATTAAGGAAATACCTGAAAGGATTAAGGCTTTCATACCGTGGGCGTTCAATTCTCCTACTGTAATCAAAAGTAAAGCTATGCTCATCTGAGGCGCGGTACTGCAAAAAAGCTGTGGGAAACAATTCGAAATATTCCTGCGAGTTCACTTCATCCATAGACAGGGAATGCCCTTCAAGATCGGTGTATTCTCCGCGTAAACCTGCCTGAATACTCCAGTTTTCCCAGTCCTGGGAAAGATTTGCATAAGCTGCATAAACCTTTTCATCATATTTGAAATCATCTGAAAGATTTTCATATAGATTTTCCAGGCTTTCAGCATTAGAAAAGTCGATTCCACTGCTGGAATTTATAGTCGAGAGTTTTGCTCCGGCATCAAAATTTAAACTTCCTAAAGGCCTGGTAAAATCGATTTGTGCTGTTACAATATCGATCTCCTGGGTAGCATCTGTATTAAAGGATATGGTTTGAAAAAGATCTCCGGCGGCATCAAAATAATCGGTTTCCACCAGTTGCATCCGGTCCTGATCAAATCTGGTGTAATGAAGGTTTGAAGAAAAACTTCCACCATTATCCATTGTGTGTGTGTATCCCAGGTTTAAGGCAATATTACTTTCATCATTTTCCAGTTCACTTTCAGTAAATAAGGAGCTTTGAAGCTGTTGCTGAGAATTTTCTATTTCAGTGTTAACACGGTTATCAAAGGTCTTGTTGGGAGAAACCATAATATTGGTGGAAAAACTTATCCTGTTCTTTTCGTCAAGATCGTAATCCAACATCACATTAGCATTATGAGCCTGCGAGCGGGTTATCCGTTCAAAATCGGTTTCCCAGCGCTGGTTTCCGGCATTTTGCGGATTTATAAAATTAATATAACTCTCATCTCGTTTTATTTCTTTTCGCGGACTAAAACTGTAATTGGCAAAGAAATTAAGTTTTTCTCCTTTCCAGTAATGGCTGGTTCCAATTTGATATTTTGGAACTTTCCCCTGGGTATAATTCCCTTCCAGGCTACCTTTGTAACCCGGATTCAGGGCTTTTGTGGTATTGATATTTATAATTGCACCACCTTCGGCATCGTATCTTGCCGGCGGATTGGTGATTACCTCCACCGATTTTAAATTCTCTGCCGAATAGCTCTGTAACAAAGTAGTAAGCTCGTCGGCGGTAAGTTGCACCTTTCTGTCGTTTATATAAACCGTCACACCACCGTTTCTAACCTGGAGCTGCCCCTGATTGAGAATCACTCCCGGCGTTTGTCTAAGGACATCCCAGGAATTACTACTGGAAAGCGTAGAATTTTCCACATCAAAAGTAATCCGGTCTATGCTTCGGGTAATTGTAGGTTTACGGGCCTGAATGGTGATCTCGTCAAGTTCAGAAGAGGAGACTTTTATTTCGATACGGTAAAGATCAAGATCTTCAGAAACCTTAATTTTTTCTTGATGATCCTCAAAACCTATAAAACTGGTTTTCAACAGATACTCATCTTCTTTAACATTCTTGAAGTTAAAAGCTCCATTTTCTTCAGAAACCGTTCCTTTATATACACTAACTGAATCCTCAGCGCTAAGCAAAATAACATTGGCGAAGGCCACAGGTTGAAGGTTTTCATCGATCAACTTTCCGCGTACAGAATGCTGTGAAAAGGCTTGAGAAGTAATAATAAAAAGTAGGGTAAGCAGAAAATATACGTGATTTTTCTTCATATAGATCAATAGGACTTAAGGAAAATTCCCTCAAATATAATATTTCCTTATAACCTATTACTGGTTTTAGTAATTCTATTCGGAAAAAGCTAAGTATTTACAGTAAAACGGTAAAATCCTGTTATTTCTCCAGGGAATCATAAAGCACTTGTTGAATATTTGTTCGGGTGTTTAAACTGTATAATCTCGTATTACTTCTGGTGGGTAAAACGCGGTTGGAAAGAAAAAGGTAAAGCAGGCCTTCTTCCGGATCCATCCATGCCATTATCCCCGTAAAACCAGTGTGGCCAAAGCTCGCCTTACTGGCATCTTTTGCCGTGTTGCTGCTTTCTCCCTTATATTCAAGATAAGGTTTATCAAAGCCAAGTCCCCGGTGGTTGTCGTTTTCAGGAAACTGCGCTTTTGTCCATTCCTTAAAGGTATCTTCTTCTATATAGCGCACTCCGGCATATTCCCCCATATTCAAATACATTTGCATGAGCTTCGCAAGATCGTTTGCATTGCTGAAAAGCCCGGCGTTAGCCGAAATTCCTCCCATCATGACAGCGCCTTCATCGTGAACCATTCCTTTAATAGGTTTATGCCTGAAAAAATAATCATGCTCGGTAGGCACGATCCTATCTGGATTAAATTCTTCTGAAGGATTATAGGTTAAAGTTGTGGCCCCCAGTTTATCATAAAAATTTTCATTTATATAACTTCGAAAATCCTCTCCCGTGATTTTTTCTACTATGGTTGGCAATAGATAAAAGACCAGGCCCGAATATTTATATGTTGCTTCTTCTTCAAGTTCAGATTTTTTTATCGCTCTGAACATTTTCTTCTGATATCTGCGGTGCAGCCATAAATTCTCACTCACTTTAACAGGAAATCTTGCTGAAGAGTCCTTTTTAAAAGTATTCCATCTAAAACTGCCATTCTTGCGAAGGGTATTCTTCCAGTAAGGGATCCAGGGTTTGAAACGGGCCTGGTGCGCCAGGATTTCTCTGAAAGGCACTCCCGCCTTATTAGAATTTCTGAAATAGGGCAGGTAGGTATCTATCCCGGCATTAAGATCAAACTTTCCTTCATCTGCCAACTTCATCAGTGCAGGCAAGGCAGAAGATATCTTCGTCACCGAAGCGAGATCGTACAAATCAGTTTTTTTTACTTTTACGGTATCGCTGTAATCGTGCAAGCCATAAGCCTTATGAAACACGACTTTCCCCTTTCTGGCAACCAGGATCTGGCCTCCGGGAATGGCTTTCATATCCATCGCCTCCTGCATTAAGGAATCAATGCCATGATACAAAGTTTTAGAATTCATCCCGGCATCTTCAGGGCGGGTATACTTAAAACGCAATCCTCCTTCAACCTCCAGGCCTTCTCCCGATTTGAACTTTTTACCTACACTCACCGGAAGTTCTCCATTTGCTCCAACCCCACCAAAAATGAGCTGGGCAGCAAGTTCTTGTGTAATTTTATTATCCTGGTAGGTGAGAATTAGTCCACCAGCATTTTCTACTCCTTTAAGTTTATCCAGAGAATATGGATTTTTAAAGTAAGCAACTATACTGTTGGGTTCTTCAAAAATTTCTCCCATAAGGTTTTGCACAGGTTTTGAAAACTTCATCGTATTTCGGGGAAATCGGCTATCGTCATGAATTCCGGCAATAATCAGATCAAAGCTCTTAAGCTCTTCAAAGATTTCCTTTAATTCAGAAGTTTTAGCATCAAGCCCTACCTGGAAATGCTTCACCTTTGTATAAAGGCTAAGACTTTCCTGAAAAACTGTTTCCTTTTTAGCTCCGAATGAAACCGAAGCGATCTTAATATTTTGAAGATCTTTTACCGGCATTATTTCCCCGTCATTTTTAAGCACAGTAAGCGAGGCCTCAACCAATTTCCGGTTTAACCATTCGGCCTCAAGGGTGGTGATCTCTTGATCTATATTTTTAAGAGGAATTGATTCATAATCATCAAGACCTACCCATTGTTTTACAGCCAATAGTTTTCTTACCCGCTTATCTATTTCAGCCTGAGTGATAAGCCCCTTATCAATGGCTTTTCTTATCTCGGCAATCGCTTTGGGCACGTCTTCGGTAAATTCCAGCAAATCATTTCCGGCCAGGATCGCGTCTTTATCAACAACTCCGGGTTCATTGCCTTCGGTAACTCCTTTCATGTTCATCGCGTCGGTAACGATCAAACCTTCAAAACCTAATCTTTCTTTGAGAATTCCGGTAATTATAGGTTTAGATAAAGTTGAAGGCACCCCTGTAGAGTCCAGGGCCGGGATATCAAGATGCGCCACCATTACGCCGCCAATTCCGGCATTGATAAGTTTTTTAAAGGGATGCATTTCCAGGGAATCCAGCCGGTTAAAAGCATGATTTATCTGCGGAAGCGCATAATGAGAATCGGTGTCGGTGTCTCCGTGGCCGGGAAAGTGCTTAGCCGTGGTGAGCAAATTAGCATCCTGCATTCCCTGCATATAAGCAATACCTTTTCGGGACACATTTTCCTTGTTTTCACCAAAAGACCGGTAATTAATCACTGGGTTATCAGGATTATTGTTCACATCTACCACCGGGGCAAAATTTAGATGTAGACCGCTTCTCTTGATTTGCCGGGCAACTTCCTGTCCAAGCTCGTAAATCAAACTATCATTTTGAATGGCTCCCAACGCCATTTGAAAAGGATAACTTATCGTATTATCCAGTCTCATTCCCAACCCCCATTCAGCATCTATGGCCCCAAGCAGAGGAACTTCAGACACCAGTTGGTAATCATTCATCAGGTTCACCTGGGTTCTGGCATCACCTTGGAAAAAAATGAGACCCCCAATTTTTTGTTCCCTTATGAGCTTTAGAATCTCCTGTTTATGTTCAGGCCCACGGTTGGAATAGGCGGCAACCATAATAAGCTGGGCGATTCGTTCATTAGGAGTAAGACCTTCCATAATGGAATCTACCCACTTGCTGTTCTGATATTTAAGAAAAGGCGGTTTTTGCTCTTGTGCATGGAAATTTGCTCCTAAAAAGAGAGCAAGAATTATTAATAAAGAGGTTTTAATTTTCATTTTCGGAGATCTTTTTAAATATGAGGAGATTTAGTTTTTTTAGGCTTTTGGGCTAAGAGTTTAAACCTTAATATATATTTTTCGTTTATCCAGCCAGTACCCAAGGAGCCACATGAGCACCATATAACTAATGGCAAATAACAGGGAAGCATTATAATCATTAAGCCAGCTAAGGTAAAAATTTTCATATAACAAAGGCTTCAGAGCACGGCCGTTAATGTAAATTACGTTCATTAACATTACCACCAGGCCAGACATTACAAATATAAAAAGAGGGTTTTTTCCGAAGGCTTCAAAAAAATAAGTCCATTTTTTAAATCCGGCTACCTCAATAATTCCAATTAATGCTGAAAGCAAAAGCAGTGTCCATCCCGTGCTGTAAAACACGAAACTACTTGTCCAGATTCCTTTATTTATAGGAAAATAAATATCCCAAAGCAATGCGATTCCAATAAATACCACTGCGACCATTGCCAGTTTCCAAACGGTTTTTAGGTTATTTCCTGATTTTTGAATAAAGACCCCTGCAGCATAACCAAAAATCACATTTACTATTGCTGGCAGCGTGCTTAATAAGCCTTCCGGATCAAAAGGAACACCAAAGCCTCTCCAAAGATTCTCATCAGGGAATATCAATTTATCAAATTTAAGAGCCGCATTGGTCTTAAGAGCGTAGGGATCGGGGGCATCGCCAAAGAACCACATAATCGCCCAGTAAGCCAGAAGAATTATCCCTCCAATGATCAATGATTTTTTCAGCTTAAAATAATGAATTATCAGGGATGCGAATAAATAACAAAGCGCGATGCGTTGCAGCACTCCCATAATACGCATATTGCTCAGGTCTTTTAAGACAAGTTCTCCTCCTGACCGGTACACAAAGGGAAAGGCGTTGAGAAACAAACCGATTACAAAAATCAGCAGACTGCGTTTCAACACTTTTTTGAGGAAATCTTGTTCTGATCTTACCTCATACTTTTTAAGGCTAAAACTCATCGCATTTCCAACTACGAACAGAAAAGCAGGAAAAACCAGATCGGTAGGCGTAAAACCGTGCCAGGCGGCGTGCCTGAAGGGTGCATAAATATGAGACCAACTACCCGGAGTGTTTACCAGGATCATAAGAGCGATGGTCATCCCGCGCAGGATATCCAGGGCGAAATAGCGCTGGGATTTTGGAATGGTTACGGCAGATTTTGGAGACATAAACCGATATTTTTTTTACTAAAGCCTTAATAAGGCTTTAAAATTTGAATACTTAAAAATATAAATTTCATTTAAATAAATGATCTTTTATAAAATTTTTGAAAAAGTATTTCTCAGAATAATTTTTTTATCTATTTTTAATTCTGAATTAGAGACATAATTTTAAAAAGAATTTAAATTTAACCTCAGTTCTTTAATTCAAACCAAATAAGACCACTCATGCCAAAAAAACTAAAGGATTTTCTCATAGATGAAGAAAAACTTGCTCATATCAGCAATGTAGAGCGCAAAAAGTATTTGCAAAAGCTAAAAATCTTAAGACATCTATTTTTAAATGGAAATACCTCTAATGCGGAGATATGCTCCAGGTTTAATGTGAGTTTACCCACCTCAATGTCTCTTTTAGGGCAAATGATGGAGGATGGAATTGTTTCCAAAGCCGGCAGAGGAAAGTCTGAAGGCGGACGGAAACCCGACCTTTATGGTATGCAGGAGCATTCCTTTTTTGTGCTAAGCATCCACATAGAGCGCTTCAGGATAAAACTGGCGATTATAGACAACAATCACAGCATTGTTAAGGAAAGCAACTTAACCAGCGAAATTTCTCCAAATTCGAACATCGTGGATTTATTATTTGAGCAGGCTGAAAAACTGCTCAAATCGGCAAAAATAAAAATGAGTGATCTTATGGGCGTGGGTATTAGTATGCCCGGACTTGTTTCTGCCGAGGCAGGAAAGAACTTTACTTATTATTTAAGCGAACAGGAACCCGAATCCTTAAAAGATAGATTTGAAAAGAAATTCAAGAAATCTGTTGTCATCCTTAACGATGCCAAAAGTGCCTGTTTAGCCGAATTCCGTTTTGGTCTGGCTCGTGATAAAAGCAATGTCCTTGTAATCTCCATGGATTGGGGAATTGGATTGGGAATAATTATGGGCGGTAAAATGCATTCAGGGGAATCTGGTTTTGCCGGGGAATTCGGACATATTCCCATGACCGAAGATGGCTTGCTTTGTCACTGCGGAAAAAGAGGTTGCCTGGAAACAGAAGCCTCGGGACTCGCTCTTGTAAGAAAAACCAAAGAAGGGCTTAAGGCGGGACAAACTTCTGTATTAAATAATTTAAGTCAGAAAGAACTGGATAAACTGGAGCCTGAAGTGATTATCGATGCTGCCAATAAAGGCGATCAATTTGCAATTAATGTACTTTCAGAAATAGGTATCAAACTGGGAAAAGGAATAGCCATTCTCATCCAGATTTTTAATCCTGAACTGGTTATTCTAGAAGGGAAAATTGCTGAAGCCAAACAGTTTATCACTACCCCAATTCACCAATCAATGAATACCTACTGTATGATGCAGCTTAAAGAGCGTACAAAGATTGAACTTTCAGAATTAGGTTCAAATTCCAGTTTATTTGGAGGCACCATTGCAGTAATGGATAATATATTTAAAGACCAGGTGGCCCTGGTTAAATCTTACATCAATTAAAAAATTCCGAATTATCTAATTATGGCCAGATTAAATCTCTTAGAAGAAACGCGTTTTGAAAAACTGCCGGTGAGCGTTTACCCCGATGAACACATAGCCTCAAAAACTGTAGCAGCAAGGATAGCAGCACTTATCAAGAAAAAACAGGAAAAAAGTGAATTTGCCGTGCTAGGACTTGCAACAGGAGCTACCCCTATTGAAGTATATGAAGAATTGGTGCGCCTGCACAAAGAAGAAGGCCTGAGTTTTCAGAATGTGATCACCTTCAACCTGGATGAATATTACCCGATGCAGCCCGATGCCAAGCAAAGTTATGTTAGGTTTATGGATGAAAACCTCTTCAGCCACATCGATATAAAGCGGGAAAATATTCATATTCCGGATGGCACCCTGGCCAAAGAAGAAATTGCAAATTACTGTATTGAATACGAGAATAAAATTGGCGCTCTGGGTGGATTAGACCTTCAAATTCTTGGTATTGGTAGAACCGGTCACATTGGTTTCAACGAACCCGGATCGGCACCGAACTCGGGAACCCGCCTGGTTACCTTAGACGATCTAACCCGCCGCGATGCTTCGCGTGATTTTGGAGGAAAGGAAAATGTGCCTACCAAGGCTATCACTATGGGGATTGGTACCATTTTCAAGGCTCGCGAGATCATTTTAATGGCCTGGAGTCGTAAAAAGGCACCCATTATAAGGAAAGCAGTAGAGGGTGAAATGTCAGGAAATGTTCCTGCCACCTATCTTCAACTTTCAGATAATGTAGAGTTTATTTTAGATGAAGATGCTGCCTCAGAGCTTACCCGGTTTAATACGCCATGGTTAGTAAAAGACTGCGTATGGGATAAACAGCTCATCAAAAAAGCGGTTATCTGGCTTTCTTCAGAAGTACAAAAGCCAATTTTAAAACTTACCGACGAGGATTACAACAATAACGGGATGGCCCAACTCGCTACTGATTTTGGTCCCGCCTACAATATAAATATTAACGTATTCAACCAGCTGCAACACAGCATTACCGGATGGCCGGGAGGAAAACCCAAAGCTGACGATACCCAAAGACCCGAAAGAAAAGATCCGCCGCAAAAGCGCTCCTTAATATTTTCACCGCATCCCGATGATGATGTGATTTCTATGGGCGGGACTTTTATCCGTTTAGTAGATCAGGGACACGATGTGCACGTAGCTTATCAAACTTCGGGTAACACAGCGGTTTGGGATACCGATGTGCTTCGTTACGTAGAATTTGCCATTGATTTTAACCGAAGTCTCGGCAAAAATGTTGAGAAATTGGAAGCTACTTATGAGAAAATGCGCCGTTCTCTGGAAAACAAACAGCCTAACGATATTGACCTTCAGGAAATCCAGGATGTTAAAGCCTTCATTAGAAAATCTGAAGCAATAGCAGGAGCGAGATTTGCCGGGCTAAAAGACAAGAATATTCATTTTATGGCGCTGCCATTCTATGAAACTGGTAAAAGAGTAAAGAATCCGGTTACCGAGAAAGATGTAAAACTCACTATGGAGTTGCTTCAACAAATAAAACCTCACCAGGTTTTTGCAGCAGGCGATTTCGCCGACCCCCACGGAACCCATATAGTTTGTTTCAAAATAATCCTCGAGGCCCTTACCAGGCTTAGAGAAACTGAAGAATGGACCAAGGACTGCTGGCTATGGATGTACCGTGGTGCATGGCAGGAATTCGAGATCCACGAAATTGAAATGGCCGTGCCGCTTTCTCCGCAGGAAGTACAACGTAAAAGAAAAGCAATCTTCCAACATCAATCCCAGAAGGATAGACCTGTTTTTCCGGGTGATGATGAAAGAGAATTCTGGGTTCGTGCGGAAGAACGAAACCGTGAGACTGCCGAAGCTTTCGACAAGCTTGGTCTCGCAAATTACGAAGCGATGGAAGCTTTTGTACGCTGGAAATTCTAAAATGAAACCTTTATTGCTATGAAAAGAGGTTTTGCCCTACTTAATATGTTTCTGGTATTAATGGTTTTGGTTAGCTGTGCCTCCAATCCATATTCCAAAACCAACCGGTTCTATAAAAAACGGGCAAAAGCCTATACAAAGCAATTAAATAAGTTCCCACTCCCGGAAAAGTCTGATGGACCCGCACTCGATTATGGCGAGTACCGGGTGGGGACTACTAATTTCAACCTGCGCAAACCTAATTATGTGGTGATACACCATACGGCGCAGGATTCTGTTCAACAAACTCTGAAAACCTTTACGCTTATCCGCACTCAGGTGAGTTCGCATTATGTTATTGGCCGTGATGGAGATATATATCATATGCTGAACGATTATTTCCGGGGATGGCATGGCGGGATAGGAAAATGGGGGAATAATTCAGACCTTAACTCCTCCTCTATCGGAATTGAACTGGACAACAACGGCTTTGAGGAATTCTCTGAAGCCCAGATCCAAAGTCTGTTGGCCGTTTTAAAAAACTTAAAGGAAGATTATAATATCCCCGCAGAAAATTTCGTGGGTCATTCGGATATCGCACCGGGACGGAAGGTAGACCCCAATTTAAATTTTCCATGGAAAAGGCTTGCAGAAGAAGGCTACGGATTATGGTATGATGAGGAAGAGCTTAAAAACCTGAAAACAGAAGCCGAATTCTTTCCGCCAAACCCTCTTAACCTGGACCATAATTCAGGATTGACTCAACGAATTCCACTTCTGGACAAAATACTTTTTCCTGAGGTAATTCCAGCGACTTTCGATGTGGAAATGGCACTAAAGATTATAGGTTTTGACACAAGTGATATGAATGCAGCTCTTCAATCTTTTAAGTTGCATTTTATTCAGGAAGACATTCAATCTCCTCTTAACCAAAGAGATGTTAAAATACTTTACAATTTATATCAGAAATATTTATAACTGCGGCTCTATGTTTAGAATTGGTTTTTTCGTTTTCATTTTCGCTTTTTTTTGCGATTTTTCCTCTTCAGCACAAATTATTGAAGAAAGTGAATTAGCTGTTATTACCAGGGAAGACTGGAAAGCAAATGCTCCGGTATTGGAAATGATCCCACATAGGCCGCAGTTTATTACCATACATCATACTGGAATGCCCCAAAAGCCAAAACTCTCTATCCAGAAGAAACTCCAGGCATTACAGAATTTCTCTCAAAAGGATTCTCCCATGGCCGATGGCAGTATCAAAAAAGCATGGCCCGATGTGCCCTATCATTTTTATATCGCCACCAGTGGAGAAATTGCCGAAGGCCGGGATATTAACTTCCAGGGCGATTCCAATACCGATTATGATTTGAATGGCCATATACTGATCGTAGTGGAAGGAGATTTTAATAAAGAAAAAGTATTACCTCTACAATGGGAAAGCCTTACAAAACTGGTTAGTTATATTTCTTCGCAATATAAAATTTCCAGGAAAACCATAACCGGTCATAAGGATCAGGCAGAAACCACCTGTCCTGGAAGCAACCTCTATGCTAAATTACCTTTATTGAAGACTGAAAACCCGGTAAAAATAGGAGCTGAAAGACTTTTTGAAGAAGGTTACTTCGACTTGATCAAAAACAAGAAAATTGGTCTTGTCACCAATCATACGGGCTTACTTCCAAACGGAGAACACATCGTGGACCTGCTCCATGAAAATCCGGAAACAAAACTCACTATGCTTTTCGGTCCGGAACATGGAATTCGTGGCGAAGAAGATACCCACGTAACCGATTCCAAAGATGAAAAAACAGGTCTTCCCGTTATTTCCCTTTATGGAAAAATCCGAAAACCAACGGGCGAAATGCTGGAAGAGGTGGAGGTACTGATTTTTGACATCCAGGATATCGGAGCGCGATATTACACCTACATAAAAACCATGCTTCTGGTGCAGGAAGCAGCCGCAGAGAATGGTATTTCGTTTATTGTGCTGGATCGTCCCAACGCGATTGGAGGTATTTATGTTGATGGTCCCGTGGGAAAACCGGGAGGGCCGGTTACAGATATCGACATGCTGCCTATCACCCATGGGATGACGGTGGGAGAGCTCGCCATAATGTTCAATAAAGAGCGAGAGAAATCGGGATTGACAACGGCAGATCTACAGGTTATTCCTATGGAAAATTATGAACGTGAACTTTGGTATGATCAAACCGGCCTACCCTGGATCAAGCCATCACCCAATATGCTTAATCTTACAACTGCTGCCTTTTATCCGGCAACCTGTTTGCTCGAAGGCACCAATGTTTCTGAAGGCCGTGGAACCCTGCAACCTTTTGAACTCATCGCAGCTCCCTGGATTAATCCTGAAGAATTGATTACTCAACTTAAGTCTTACAATTTGGAAGATATTTCTTATAAAAATACCAAAATCACTCCACAGCAAATGGTAGATGGTATTGAGATCTATCCGCCAAAATTTATGGGCGAGGAAATTCCGGCTGTTGAAATGAGCTTAACAAACAGGGACAACTTTAAATCGGTTGAAGCGGGAATTTATATTCTGCATGCACTGAAGCAACTCTATCCGGAAAAACTGGAATGGCGACTACCAAGACTTGATGATCTACTAAAAACCGATAACGTTCGGATAGCTTTAGATGCCGGGAAAACCCCAAAGGAAATTATTCAAACCTGGCAGGAGGAGCTGCAGGCTTTTAAAGAGATCAGGTCTAAATATCTACTTTATTAAAAGATAAAAGCCTCCCGGTTAAAGAGAGAGAGGCTTGTGTTTTAAGCTGGTTTTATTCTTACATTTTCACCTCTTCCGCTTCAGGTAAAGTAAAGAGATCGGATTGTTTCAGGTAAATCAAGCCTTTGTCTTCTTTATTGAGAACTCTTTTTGTTCGTAAATAACGATTATAGTTGTATTCATCAAAATCTTCGGCTTCGGTGTCAAAATTACTGACATGAACCTCCCCCATAGAATGGATGAATTTGTTATCGCCAATCCACATTCCCACGTGAATCACCCTTTCGGCACTTGAATCGGTGGCGGGTTTTCCGAAGAAAAGAAGGTCTCCTTTTTCCAAATTCTCAAAATTTCTTTCGGTATCTACCTCTTCCCCGGTATGAATCTGCTGGGAAGCATCCCTCGGAATGACGACTCCATTCATAAAAAATACGGTTTTGGTAAAGCCGCTGCAATCCATTCCTTTTGGGGAAGTACCTCCCCAAAGGTATGGTGCGCCCATCAGGTCTTTTCCCGTCGCTACCAGATCTTCTTCCGTTGCTTCCAGATTCTCCAGCCATTCCAGGTAAGGTTGCGCATAGGCGGTTTCTACAAAGGCTTTCTTCCCGCTTGGGTATTTCACCTCATAAAATTTTCCCTGACGATCTACAAGCTCTAAAATGTTTCCTGAAACCAGATCTGAAACTCTTTGTGAATCTGAATCAGGCTCTTCATAAGAAAAACCTGCGGTTTCAAGATAAATTAGTTTATCAGTTTGTTTCCAGGATCTGAGTTCTTCTTCCTTCATATTTTGAATTCCGCCGTAATCAACCCACCCAAGATAGCCTTCAGGAGTTTGTACATAATACCAGCCGCCTTTTTTCTTGAAAACCTTAAGTGGCATACCCAGAGTAGCCTGCGTTACCAACTGGGCAGAATGTTTAGGCTCATCCCGAATGTTGGCTACCGAGATCTTAACCACTCCCCTGGTTTTATTTTCCAATTCTTCAGAATCGGGAAGCAAACGAATACTGTCTGTAAATTTGATGTTTTCGGCTTGTAGTTTTTGTTTAAGGCTTTCAACGGCTTCGGGGTCGTTGGATTCTCCTTTAAGAATATAGGAGTCGCCCTGTTTTTCGGTTTTTACATCAAAGAGGGCCACCCTACTATCGGGCGCATATTCTTTCTTTACTTCAGCTATATGTTCATCGGTTGGATTCTCTTCTAAACTTTCTTTATTTTCTTCACAGGAAGAGGCAATAAGCAGGACTCCAAGGACAAAAGGCAGGTAAATTTTTCTAAGTAGTTTCATTATTTTTCAAATTTTAAATCTAAACTCTATTATTTTTCATACAATTCAGCGCCGGTACCATTTCGATCGGGAAAATGAACTTTCTCATCGTAAACTTTGACTCCATCGGCGATATCATTTTTAATCAGCATTCCACCGTCCATATCTACATAATCCAGGAGTGGCAATAATTGCGCAATAGCGGAAATCCCAACTGTAGATTCGGTCATGCAGCCTACCATCACTTTAAGGCCGAGTTTTTTACCCGCTTCAACCATCCTTTTTCCGGGAGTGAGCCCACCACATTTAGTGAGTTTGATATTTATTCCGTGGAAATGGCCGGCGCATTTCTGAACATCGCTTTCCTGAATACAACTTTCATCGGCGATTAGTGGTAAAACTGATTCCTTATATAACTTTTTCATCCCATCCCAGTCATCGGCTTTCAAGGGCTGCTCTAAAAACTCCACATTTAGTTCCTTCAAGGCTTTCGCATTCTCTATAGCCTGGTCTGCCGTCCAGGCGGCGTTTGCATCGACCCGAAAAACTGAATCGGTATGTTTCCTGAGCTCACGAATGATAGCTACGTCATCCTCAGTACCGAGTTTGATCTTATACAATGGCCAGGGGAAATCTTTGATCTTCTGCACCATTTTTTCAA
>NZ_DATCSO010000067.1:0-40006 GCF_036568425.1 Salegentibacter sp.
TTTATTTGAATTTTTGACTGCACTTTTCAAAGATAGAAATAAAGTTGAAATTACCCAGAAAATAGTATGGACTAAGGAAGTACTAATTTAGGTATTAACCATCCTAAAAATTCTTTCTGTATCGATTAAAAAGCTGTTGGATAAAAAATCTACCGTAGTATCTTTCTTTTGAACCATCTTCATCCTGTGACACCAAAGTAAAAATATAATTCTAAAAGCAATTCACAACATAGGTATTCCAAGTCATTATCTTCTGCAAACCAGGCAAGGTTTGAGAAGCCGACAACTAATATATCAACTTTGGAAGAACAAAATCTTATCTCAATTTCCACCTTTACTAAAACATCTCAAAACTTTGAGTAAGATTTAAAATCCATAGATCAAGAATCAAATTAATATTCAAAACGTTAAAATTTGTTAAAGCGAGACCAATCCGGTGACCATTTTTTTTTGCCCTCTGGAAAGGCTTGTAAATACTATAAGCTTCAAAAAATGGTCGTTCCCTCCGACTCCACTTAACAACCCGGTAAGCACTATGTTTACTGGGTTTTTTGTTTTTTTATGATACTGTTTTATATCAAATAAACCCCCTAAGCGAGACCAATATGGTGACCTGAAATTGCTGCACGGCTTAGATACCTATACTTTAATTAGATCCTTTGCCCATACCTGGTAAATTTCCCCTGAAATTCTAATTTTTTAATTCTGCATACAAAACATAAGCTGCTTAAATTCTACATAAAAAGTTTCCTCTGCCGGAAAATTTAGTTTTGAAGTGGCTCTGCTGCCACTTAAGGTTCTTAAGAGCTGGTAGTTAAGAAATATAATTTTAATTAATCTGCTCTTACATCCTTCGTTGAGAACAATTTTGTTGTTTTTTATATTTCCTCTGGTTTCTGAAGGTGAATTCGGATCAGGCTAAGCCCTAAAATAAAAACCTTCCGGGAATTCCCGGAAGGTTCTTCATTATTTGAAAAAAAATAGATCTTGCCCTTAAATCAGCCCCGAAATATTTCCTTCCAAATCAACTGATATTTTTTCTGAAGCGGGAAATGCCGGTAGTCCAGGCATTCGCATCATATCTCCGGTTATAGGAATCAGAAATCCGGCACCGGCAGCTATTTCAATTTCTCTTACATTTAGCGTAAATCCTGTTGGTCTTCCTAAAAGGTGAGGATCATCAGACAAAGATTTTTGCGTCTTGGCAATACAAACAGGTAACTCTTCCAATCCCAGGTTTAAAATAGTCTTCAAATTTTTCCTGGCTTTAGGCGAAAACTCTACTTTGTCTGCACCATAAATCTTTTTTGCAACAGTTTCAATTTTAGAAACCACATCGAGTTCCCATTGGTAAAGTGGTTTAAATTCTGAATTATTTTCCTCAATGGCTTCTAAGACTTTAGCAGCAAGGTCTAGAGCTCCCTCTCCTCCTTTTGCCCAACCATCAGAAAGGGCTACTTTCACATTTAGTTTTCTGGCCAGATCAAAAATAACCTGTATCTCTTCATCGCTATCGCTGTAGAATTTATTTATGGCAATAACCGGGGTTATATTATATAACTTAGCATTTTCCAGATGTTTTTCAAGGTTAGGAAGTCCTTTTTTCAAGGCATCTACATTAGGAATAGTAAGAGAGTTTAAATCTGCTCCTCCGTGATATTTGAGGGCCCTTATTGTAGTAGTCATAACCACTACCTTAGGCGCAAGCCCGGCACTCTGGCATTTGATATCAAGAAATTTTTCTGCTCCAAGATCAAATCCAAAACCTGCCTCGGTAACAGTATAATCAGACAGGCTCATCCCCATTTGGGTTGCGATTACCGAGTTTGTCCCTTGCGCGATATTTGCAAAAGGACCTAGGTGAATAATTGCAGGATTTCCTTCAATGGTTTGCACCAGGTTTGGTTTAAGCGCGTCTTTTAGCAAAGTGGCCATAGCCCCTTCAGCTTTAAGATCGCGGGCATAAATTGGCTTTTTCTTGTAGGTGTAACCGATAAAAATATTTCCTAAACGCTCCTTTAGATCTTCCAGGTTTTCTGTAAGACACATAATCGCCATAATCTCGGAAGCTGCAGTAATATCAAAACCACTTTCCCGTGGAATTCCCGAACCAGTTCCTCCAAGGCCTATAACAATATTCCGAAGCGAACGATCATTGACGTCCATGACTCTCTTTAAACTAACAGTTCGGGGATCAATTCCCAGGTTGTTGGTTTTTGACTGAATATTATTATCAACCAAGGCAGCAAGAAGGTTGTGTGCCTTTTCAATTGCCGAAAAGTCTCCGGTAAAATGAAGATTGATATCTTCCATTGGAAGGACCTGAGAAAAACCACCTCCGGTGGCGCCTCCTTTAATTCCGAATACCGGACCTAAAGAGGGTTCCCGTAAAACTACCGTGGTCTTTTTTCCAAGCCGGTTCAGGGCTTCTGAAAGTCCTATGGAAACGGTTGTCTTACCTTCTCCTGCCGGCGTTGGGGATATAGCTGAAACCAGGATCAGGTTGCTATTCTTTACCTTATCCCTATCAATTCCGGAAAGTGGAAGCTTGGCTTTATACTTTCCATACATTTCAATATCTTCAGAGTCAAGTCCTAGTTTCCGGGCAATTTCAGTAATTGGTTTTAATTCTATCTTTTGAGCAATTTCAAGGTCGCTAAGTGGCGTAGTGGTTTTCATTTATTTCCTGCTTTTGATTACACAAAATTACATTCGAAATAAACCATGAAAAATGATAGCTATCAGGTTATACAAAATTTTTCAATCGTTTGCGAAGATTTTTAATTTATAAATTTTGACTTTTCCTAATATTTAAAATGCATCATTAAATTTTTAGAAATTGAAAACCACTGATATCAAAATAAAATTTTAGAGCATGCAGAACTATTAGGAGAAAAAGCTTTGATACGACAGGCTCCTTTTTCTTTAGGCGAAGGGACTATAATCCCGCGGCTCGTGCTGAACGGTAATCCATTGCAACCGCGTAAATTTTTCCAGTATAAACTTACCGTTAAAACGTCCTAATCCTGAACCTTTTTCCCCGCCAAATGGGGCGTTAGGTTCATCATTCACCGTTTGGTCATTAACGTGAATCATCCCTGTTTCTACTTTCCTGGCAAAGGCTACTCCTCTCTCTGTATTTCTGGTAAAGACAGCACCAGTTAAACCAAAGTCTTTTGAGTTTGCTATTTTTAGAGCATCTTCCTCAGAAGAATACCTAAGAATTGGAGCTACAGGTCCAAAGATTTCATTTGCGGCAATTGGCATATCGTCTCTCACCTTATCGATAATGGTAGGCTCCAGTACATTTCCTTCGGCTTTACCTCCTGTTTTTATAATGGCGCCATCGCCAGTACTGGCCTTAATATCCTTGAGGATTCTTTCAACCTGATCCTGATCAATAAGCGGTCCTACAACAACTCCTTCTTCGGCAGGGTTTCCATAGCTCAATTTTTTGGTAGCTTTTACGAATTTTTCCACAAACTCATCCGCAATATTTTCGTGCACTACAAACCTATTCACAGACATACAGATTTGCCCCTGGTTCATAAATTTTCCGAAGACAGCAGCTTTTACCGCTAAATCAATATCAGCATCTTCCATAACTACAAAAACATTGTTACCTCCCAGTTCCAGGGAAACCTCTTTTATATTTTCCCCTGCGATCTTCCCGATATTCCTGCCTACAGGAGTAGAACCTGTGAAGGAAATATGATTTGGGATAGGATGCTTTACAAAATCATTTCCAATACTTGAACCTTTACCTATTACCACATTCAGTACCCCTTTAGGCAAGCCGGCTTCCTCGAAGATCTTTGCAGTTAAGGTAGCGCCCGTTACAGGAGTTGAAGAAGCGGGCTTTAACACAACTGTATTTCCTGTTGCTATAGCAGGAGCAACAGACCTCATTGAAAGATTCAAAGGAAAGTTCCACGGACTAATAATACCAATTACACCAAGTGGTTTTCTATAAGCACGGCTTTCTTTTCCGGGTATGATAGAATCATAAATATAACCATGACTTCGCGTAGGAAAAGAAGCAGATTCTTTCATAATTCCCTGGGTGATCTGGATTTCCACTTCTGCCTTAACCCGGGTACTCCCACCTTCCTTTATCAACCATTCTATTATCTCTTCTTTTCTCTCTGAGATAATCTCAACAGCTTTTTGAATTATTGCTGAACGCTCTTGTGGCAGGACCTTACCCCATTCCTCGGCGGCTTGCTTTGCAGCTTTATAAGCTCTATCAACATCTTCCTTATTCGCCCCGATAAAGGTGTTGATTTCAGACTTATCATAGGGGTTTACATTTTTAATTTCAGAATTGTCATTTCCTTCCAGCCATTCGCCGTTTATGTATTGCTTGTTCAGGTGCTTGTAACTTTCCATTTTTGTTTTTAATATAGAAAAAACAACTACGGAATAAAGTTAAGAAACTGGTAAAAGGTTAGTTAGATTGATTCTGAAGATGCGCTGAGAAGGAAAAGAATCTTCAAGCCACACAAAAGATCTGCTGCTCTGTATGTTTAATACATCAACTATTAGTATCAGGTAGTTTTTCTTAATAGAAAATCCTCCATGTGTGTGTGAGGAACTTTAGTTCCAGGTATTAACCTCAAGATTTATGCAGCATAATAATTTTACTCTATGAGATTCGACAAGCTAGAAAACTCCCTATTTTGATGATTTAAAAAACCTTCTTCAGAAATAATATTCACTTCAACCAAAAAAATCATTAAATTAGGCTATTAAAATCCTTTAGCAGAAAGTATCTATTCTTTAGAAAAGAATTAAAATTAACTCCCCCAGATAGTTTTAAAATCTTGTTATCGTAACACTCTTAACCTAAGCCGGTGTTCTTTTGTTTCTTTAAGTATCCCAACATTTAAAGAGAGGAAGCAACACTAATTTTTCCATTTGTGAACAATTAAATAAATTCGGCAATGGCCCAACCTATAAGAATATTAATAGTTGATGATGAAATGATTGTTGCCGCAAATATTTCTGTGCAACTCACAGAATTGGGCTACCAGGTTTCAGGAATTATTCCCAGGGGCGAAGATGCTTTAAACCATTTGAAAAATAACATCCCGGATATTGTATTAATTGATATTCAGTTAAAGGGAGAACTCGATGGAATAGAAACTGCACAGAAAATGCAGGAATTGCATAGTAATCTGGCCATAATTTATCTTACCGCCAATGCCGATGAGGCTAATTTCAACAGGGCAAAATCAACCCATCCCTATGCTTTTATCTCAAAACCTTTTAAGAAGCTCGATTTACAACGCAGTATTGAACTCACCATAAATCGGTTAAAATGTAACATCATCACTTCCTCAAATGGAGCTAAGACCGAAAATTCTACGTTTGTTCTTAGGGAATGCCTGTTTGTAAAACACCAGGAAACCATGGTTAAGGTTGATATTAAAGCTATTCGCTATATAGAAGCCGAACGTAATTATTGCAGGATTTTCTCTACCGAAAGAGAATATTTGCTGGTTGCTACCCTTAAAGACATGGATAAGAAACTTCCCCTAAAACATTTTTTCAGGATTCATAGATCTTACATCATCAATCTTTCCAGAATAGACGAGATAGCCAGCACCCATGTGGTTATTTCTAAAAAAGCCATTCCTATGTCTAAAGGTATACGACCAGAATTATTAAAAAGGCTACAAAGCCTTTAGGCCCTGCTCAAAAATTTGGTCGTTTAGGACAGAATTTTTGTCTATTCATCCTAAACCTCTTGTTTTCAATTAATTCCATAGGTACATTATACTCAAATTATTTAAAATCAGGAAATTATGAAAACTGTAAACCTTATTGCTTCGCTTTTTGCCATTATTGTATTCCAATCCACCAACCTCTTTTCTCAAAACGCTAATGTCAATCAGGCTTTTTGGGTACACGAAGACCAGGTAAAACCATCTATGCAGAAGGAATATGAAGCCGTTACCAAAGATTTTATCGCAGCCTGTAAAGAACATAATATAAAAGATACAGATTGGGCAACGGCACGTGTTGATGGTGGAACCTACTTAAGCATTTCCCCAATTAATAGTATGGCCGATTTTGATAAAAATCCCATGGCGCCTTTAGCTGAAAAAATGGGAGAAGAAGAATTTAGAGAAATATTTAACCGTTTTGATAAATGTTATGATAACCACCGCAATTACGTGGTACATCTTATAGACGACATGTCTTATATGCCTAATGGGCTCAACACTAACACCTCTGGCCAGGATTACAGAAAATGGCATTTCTTTCACGTAACACCACAAAATGTCGCAAAGCTTCGTAATAAAATGAAGGAGATTAAATCTCTATATGAAGAGAAGGATGCCAACCAATACTTTAGAGTTTACCGAAGTGGCTTTGGGACAAATGGGGATTACTATCTCGTAGTAATTTCAGCAAAAGATGCACAAACTTATGCAAAAACTTCTGCAGAAACAGATGAACTTCTTGGTGCAGAAGGTGTAAAACTATTTGATGAAATGATGCAGTACGTTCAAAAGTATGAATCTAAAACAGGTCGTATGAGATCTGATTTGGCTTACACCGCTGTAAAATAATAAGAAAAAACGATGAAAACCTTACAGCTATATATAATCACTTTGGTGACTGTATTGTTTACTTCATCTCATTTAAAAGGGCAAACTCATACAGACAAGGCAGTTGTAAAACAAATATATGACGTCTTGCAGAATAAAAACCCCAGCTCACAAGAGATTGCAGCTTTAAAAGCAGGGATAAACTGGGATGAAGTAAACCCTGGAAAGGCAGCCAGGGACAAGTACAGCATTAGCCTAAGCGCAATAATGAATAACGCATGGGGAAACATTATGTTTGATGATCTCAAATTCCAGATACCTGAAAAAAATAAGGTGTTAGTTACAGGGATTGTAAATGGGCGCCAAGCCACAGAATGTGAATATATCTCAAGCCGGTTTAAGCATTCCTGGTCTTTGCAAGGTGGAAAAATCGTGGGCTTTGTAGAATAAACACAAACCGAAAAGCATGAAAACAGTGGGTATTATAGGGGGCTCAGGTTTTATTGGAAGCTACATCACCCGGAAATTTTTGCAAGAAGGCTTCGAAGTAAAGGTCTCGGTAACCGATATCAATAAAAGCTAGAAATACCAACATCTTTTTGATCTTAAGAATCCAGGTAAGCTCCATATACAGGCATTTAGGCTGTAAGATCTAGAGCCTTTAAGGGATTTCATAAAAGACTGTAATATTATTATTCATAGTGGCACTCCGTTTCAACTGGATGTAAAAGATCCGCAATCTGAACTTTTTGATCCCACAATAATCGGAACTCAAAATTTTCTTGAAGCCATAAAAATTTCACCAAATACCGAAAAAGCAGTTTTTATCGCCTCTGTTGCAGCCTATAACACCAATTTCCCTATGCCGGCAGAAGGTAAAAGTTTCACCGATACTTTTGATGAAAATGACATTAGGTCTAGTAGCCAGGAAAGTCATCCCTATGCACAAGCCAAATTTATTGCAAACCAGGTAGTAGAAGAATTTATTCAGTCTAACCCTGAAGTTCCATTTGAAATATGTTCGGTTTCTCCCGTGATGGTTATGGGAAAATCTTTATCAGCCAGAGAAGACTCCACCTCTATCGGCTTACAATTTTTAATTAAAAATAAAATTGCCCCAGATGATTTTATTCAGAGCATATATCATAACAATGTTCCTTTTGCTGTTGTAGATGTTGAGGATGTGGCAAATGCTGCTTTCAGCGCGGCGACGAAAAAAAATTTGCACGGCAGGAATTATCTTTTAACCAGTGAAACCTACAAAGTATGGGATATTCACCAAATGCTGAATCAAAAAGAACCTAAGGAAAAAGCGCAAATCATCTATAAAAACGATCTCGCAAAATTGGAACTGGGCACTCAGTTCAGACCTGTAAAAGAAACCTTAAACGGTTACTCAAGCCAAAATAGAAATATATCAGAAGAATAATTTATTCCATTAAGGATTTTATTTACAGATCAAATTATGCCTACTAGTTGAAATGCTTTCTAAACAGCTTTTTTGATCTTACATAATTCAATAAGGCAAATCATATAGTATATTTGCAAGGTGAAATATTTATTTCCCATACTTGCCCTTTTCATTCTAGTAAGGCCCTTTTCTCCTTATGCCGAATATATTTTGAATTATGATTATATCTCTGAAGTATTATGTTTAAATAAGGACAAACCTGAATTGGACTGCGATGGCAAATGCTATCTTATGCAATCCCTGGCCGAAGCTTCTGCTGAGGATGGTAATAACAGGAAATTCCCGCCGAAAGAACTGGATTTTCAGTTGCTGTTTTTCAATAAAGATTCATTAACCCAGGATATTTCTGAATTTGAATATAAGAGCAGCCTCAAATATGATGCTCACTCTCACCTCTCCTATCATTTTTTTACTGGTAGTAAAATCTTTCGACCACCAATAAGTTAGTTTTTAATTTCCTGATTTGCCGGTATGCTTTTTAAAAGACCGGCTTGCACTTATTCCATAATTAAACACTAATAAAATACTTATGAAACTATTTAAAATACACTGGTTCCTGCTTATATTTTTAAGTATCGGTTTCTTCTCCTGCAACAATGAATCTGAAGCCAGGAAACAATATGAGGAAAATTATGACGAAGTTCTGCGTATTCATGATGAAGTAATGCCTAAAATGGGCGAATTAAACGCTCTTTCCATGAGACTGAAAAAGAAAATAGATACCACCTCAAATGATTTACAAAAGCATGAAGAAGCCATAAAAGACCTCGAAAATGCTCATGATTTCATGATGGATTGGATGCACGATTTTTCCGATAATTATGTTAGGAATCAGCCTGCCCTGGAAGAACTTTCCGAAGAAGAGATTAAAAAGAAAAACCAGGGACTCGAGGAGGAAATTGAAAAAGTAAATCAGATGAAGGAAGCGGTAAATTCCAGTATGGAGAATGCCCGCAACCTGCTAATCGATTAAAGTTTACTTGTAGGAATTCCCTTTTTACGGTATATTTAAGAATCAAATTTTAAAGTAAAAACCACATGAAAAGATCAATCACGCTTCTTTTATTTTTTATCCTCAACGGTTTGTTTGCGCAACAAAGCGGACTTACCCCTGAGGATGTAGCAGATATCCAACAAATCTCCAACGCAGTTATTTCTGAAGACGGAGAGAAGATTGTCTACCAGCTTCTGGTACCGGCCGATCCTACCAAGGAAAATGTACCGGCAACCACCCATCTCTATGTTTACAACACCAGCAACAAAACGGCTACCCCATTTGTAACCGGATATAGTGCCTCGAATGTAAAACTGAGACCGGCTCACAACAGCATCAGCTTTACCACCAAAAAGGAAAACGATAAGGCTACAGCTTTATACGAAATTAGCCTGAACGGTGGAGAAGCTCAGAAACTCTACGAGTTTGAAGGTAATATTTCTTCCTACGACTGGCAGGCCAACGGAACCAAACTGGCTTTTGTGTCAGCAGTTAAAAAAGAGAAAGATAATCCCCTTCCTTATCAACCCGAGATTTACGAAACCGATCTTCGGCAGGCATCAGCGTATATGGTAGACCTTAATGATGCCAGCCCAAAGAAACTGGAAGTGGAAGGCCATGTTACTTCGGTACAGTGGAGCCCAAACACTACCAGTCTTGTGGTAAGCGCAGCTCCTTCTTCCCTGGTAGACGAATATTATACCAGCCAGAAGATCTATTTTGTAGATGCCAATACTTCAAAGATTACATCAAAAGTTGATCATACAGGTAAAATGGGAGCTATTAAATGGAGCCCCGACGGCAAACGAATTGCTTTTATAGCAGGGGGAGATCAGCACGATCCTATTGAAGGCCGCATCTTCATCGCTGAAACTTCCGGAGGAAGCCCGCAAATCCTTCAGAAAGACTTTGAAGGTCAGTTTCACCAGCTTGAATGGAAGGACAACAAAAGCCTTACCGTGCTTGCCAGCGAAGGAGTTTACAGCAGCCTGTTCAGCCTGGACATTAATGGAAAGATGAACAAGATTTTTACAGATCGCAACCTTAATATCACCGGTTTTTCTGCAGCTAATAATAACAGCATAGCCTTTACAGGAAATTCTGCGGAACATCCCAGAGAACTTTTTATGCTGAATTCCAGGAATTCAGCACTTATCAGGATTACAGACTCCAACCCATGGTTGAAAGACAGAAAGCTAGGTAAACAGGAAGTGATTACCTACAAAGCTGAAGACGGAATGGAGCTTCAGGGTATTCTGATACATCCTTTGGAAACTTCAGGAAAGACCCCGTTGATAACTGTTGTTCACGGCGGTCCCGAAGCACATTACGACAATGGCTGGCTCACTGCCTATAGTATGCCCGGGCAGGTTGGCGCCGCTGAAGGTTATGCGGTATTCTATCCTAACTACAGGGGTAGTACAGGTAGAGGTATGGAATTCGCCAAATCCAGCCAGGGAGATCCTGCCGGAAAAGAATTTGATGATATTATTGATGGGGTAGATCATCTTATTGAAAACTATAATATCGATAAAGATAAAGTTGGAGTGACCGGCGGATCTTATGGAGGTTATGCCACCGCCTGGATGGCCACCCGCCACACCGATAGGTTTGCAGCCGGGGTAATGTCTGTGGGTATTAGCAACAACATCTCAAAATGGGGTACCAGCGATATCCCGGAGGAAATGTTCCTGGTACACAGCCGCAAACGCATCTGGGACGATTACCAGTTCTACCTGGAGCGCAGCCCGATCTTTTATGCAGGCCAGGCTAAAACTCCTCTGCTTATTCTCCACGGAAAAGAAGACACCCGTGTAAATCCCGGACAATCTTACGAGTTATACCGTCACCTTAAAACCCGTACAGATACTCCTGTAAGGTTAGTGCTTTATCCCGGTGAAGGCCATGGTAACCGAAAAGCTACCGCCAGGTATGACTTTATGCTTAGAATGTTACGTTGGTTTGACACCTACCTCAAGGAGGGAGCCCTCGAAATTCCGGAAACAAATCTGGAACTTCAGGGGAAGTAAGGAAATGATTTATAAGACATTAAAAAGCCGGTCTGCATTTGTGCATTTGTAGACCGGCTTTTTTTATTAGAATGGTTAATACTATGATTTAATTACGGCCGCCGCCATTACCATTGCCACCGCCACCGCTGTTGTTACCACCGCCGCCGTTTCCGCCGCCGCTGTTACCGCCACCGCCACCGGTAGTCTTTCCAACTATTTCTATATCCATATAGGTAAGGTTATTAGCAACATCCAACATTCCAACGCCGCCTCTTCCAGCTTCTGCATCTTCTGTTGCATGCACCTCTCCCTCATCTTCCTCTTCTGCCACAATTATCGTAGTAGAATTAGTGATGAAAGTGTTTAATCCGGAATCTCCATCAAAGCTATAAGTAATCCTGTAAGATCCCGTCCCATCATTCAATTGTTTCAAATCCCAGGTATAACCGTATATTATTTTACCTTTAACATTAACTTCGGCATTAAAGTAGCCAGGGCCATCTGCTGCCTCAGAAAGTGACTGGTTTAAAATTGGTTCGTTGATAAGAAGAACCTCACCACCTTCATTATCAACCCATTTTGAAGCTTCTGCATCCCATATCAATTGATTTAACCTGTTATCATCCCGGTCTACATTAAGTTTCTGAATGGTCATCCTGGTACGCTCGGAATAAACGGTAGCCTGCATTCCAAAAGTTGGATCCTCTTCTAAGGTAGGTTCGTAAATAACACCATCAAGATCGGTTTGAAGTCCGTGTACTTCATCGGTGCCCCAGCCATCAACATGCCTCATTGGATATTGAAGGACAGGTACACTTTCCCCTTGATCGGCTACATTTTCATATATAACTAATTCGGTACGTACCCTGGATTTAATGGTCCAGTCTATAGACTCCAGGTTATCACCCCAATCGATAAAATCAACTTCCACAAGCCCTACTGCATTGGCATTATACGCTTCCCAGAAGTTGTTCGCATCTTTCTGTACCCAGGCTTTATAAAGCCCTCCTTCAGTCCCCGGCTCAGTTTGGTCTAAACATAAAAATTCATTAGAAGGACTGGGAGCACAACTGTAAATAGGTGAATCCGGATCTACAGGTTCAGGACCCCAAACGAACCACCATTCTCCTGAAAGTAAATACTCGGCTTCTCCCAAATTAGCAGGAGGAGTTCTAAGAGTTTTTGCTATTCCTTCTGCCCAGATTACCGGGAAGGACAAATTGTTCCCTGCAGCCTCTTCTTCTGCTGCAGGTGCTTTTACTTTGGCATCGACTTCAAAAAGCTGTTCGTTCAACTCTTCTTTTTCACATCCGGTGAAAAAGACCATGAGCACGGCAATTGCTGCCGATTTTAAAAAAGTACTAAATAATTTCATCGCTTTGGTTTTTTAAGGTTAATAAATTTCGAATTTTCACCCAACACTCTGAAATTAAATAAATTAAATAGCTTTCCCGCTAACCCTCGCTATTATAAGACCCCTTTTAAGTCCCGGTAGTAATGACAAAAATCACTGTTTCTGAAGCAAGTCTGGCACAGCAGTGTTTCTTTTCTGTTAGGAATAGATTTATTTATAATACTTCCTTAAAAGATCAGGATTAACAGACTTAAAAATTACAGTCTAATTACTTGATTTTAAATTAATTAAACCCTATTTCAAAAAACCTAAAATGACATTTGTCATTGTAGTCGCGGGGATTTATTTCTAATTTACTTCACATACGTCACCTATTAATCGTTTAAAAAACCTCATATGGCACCTGTTCTATATTCTACCGAAAACATAGCCCCGGATATTCCGGCTCCTTTAAGGAACCGGGCCGATTATTTGTTCTTTAAAAAAGGCCAGTTGATTTATCAGGAAGGAAGCACTCCTCTTGGCGCTTATTTTGTTGAAAACGGGAGTATAAAGATCACTAAACTGGGGAGTTCAGGAAAGGAACAGATTCTGAGGATTGTGACTAATGGCGAACTGCTTTGCCTCTCAGACCTGTTCTCCCAAAGCAGGTATGGAAATTCTGCCAAAACCCTGGAAGACTCGTCCCTGTTATTTATTTCTAAACAGGATTTCTGGGAAGTTTTAAAAGAGGATGAGCGTATTTTCCGAAGTCTGCTGCAGCAACTGGCTCTCAATATTAGGAAAGATCATGAAAAAATAGTTGGCCTTGCCTACAAACCAGTACGGGGGAGACTGGCCGAAGCCCTGCTTAGCCTCGATAGTAAATTCAGCTTCAACGGCAGGAAAGCCCATCAGATAACAATCACGCGGGCCGACCTCGCAGGCTATGTAGGCACGGTTAAAGAAACCGTTAACCGACTTCTCTCAGAGTTTAGGTCTGAAAAGCTTATCAGCACCCAGGGCACCCGAATTAATATCAACAACCCCAACGGACTCGAAAGAATAAGTCGGATGTACTTTTAATATTCTCTAAAATAAATGACTCAAAATTGAATCCAATATCCATTTTTGTACTTCAAATAAACTAACAATTAGAAATTCTTCTCATTTTTGAAGCCGTCCTGAGGGCGAATATTTTTTTATTCTTAGGATCTGGAAATGTTTTTGGCTTCTGGTTTACATTTAAAAAGAAAAAAAAACGCTCAATTTGGAAGTATTTTTGGTTTAATTTTAATGATCTGGATATTAGCCCAGGTAAGTGCCAAAAAGGGATTCGATGCTTTGCGAAGCCTAATAATTTGTTTCAACTTTAGACTAATTTATTGGGAAAAGTATTCTGTACCTAGCTTTACAAGATTTAAGCCACTAAATTTAATTTTAAGATCTGAAATTTAAAATAAAGCTTGTTCCTACATTCACCTTACTCTCTAAACTTATACTGCCCCCTAAGCTATTCATATAGTTATTGACCAGGTATAAGCCTATACCTTTACTATCCTGATGATCATGAAAACTCTGGTGTAACCCAAAAATTTTACTGCCTACCTTTTCCATATCAAAACCAAGTCCGTTATCAGTAAAGATAATGCGTATGAAATCATCGGTTTTTTGAGATGTAATATTAATTTTTGGAGTAATTCCGGGTCTGGAATATTTTATTGAATTTGAAATTAAATTGAGAAAAATACTGTGCAGATAAAAAACATTGAAATTGATATAGGGAACTTCCGTAAAATCTATGTTGAAAACAGTCTTTGAACCTTCAATCAGGGCTCTTAGTGGTTCAAGGGTATTGTCCAGGGTATCTTTTAGATTAATCTTTTCACATTTCACGTTTAATTTATCTTCTTCATTTAAAATATCAATATGCTTATTCAGGGTGTTTTTCAACTGAAAAGCTGAAGTTTCCAGCATTTCAATATTAAGCAGGTTATCTTCATCCTGGATTTTTGAAGTATCTATCAGGCTTAGAAGTGAAATTAAATTATTCACAGGAGACCTTAGGTCATGGGAGGTAGTATAGGTTAGTTGTTTAAATTCTGCATTTACTCTTGTAAGGTTCGCAAGAAGGGAGTTTCGCTCCTCCTCCAGTTTTTTAATATGGGTGATATTTTTTGCGATGGCATAAATTAATTTTAGAGAAGGTTTGGGAACAGAAGTCCAGGTGAGCCACACAATTTCCCCTGATTTGGTCAAATACCGGTTTTCAAAATTTAGAAGGGGTACATCTTTTTTAAGATGGTCTCTATAGCTGGAGGTAATACTTTTATCTCCTGGATATATATTATCACTTATTGGTCTGGAAAATAATTCTTCCTCGGTGTATCCCAACAATTTAAGAAAAGCAGGATTTACCCTTTTGAAATAACCGTCATATCCGGCAATACAAAGAAAATCGGTTGATGAATCGAAAAAAGGTTCAATATTAAATTGTTTTTCATCATTAAAAGAAGGCCTATCAGAAACTGGTATGGAATTTACTTTATTTTTCATCTGGTTTCATCTAGCCTTATGAGGCTTAAGAAAAATGTTTAGTTTCTGCGGAAGAGGAGCCCCAAAATATTCCTTTTTTTGAAATGTTTCATGTGGTTTTCCATGTTCATCTTTTATCATTTAAGAACAACATAGGATTTTTTCCTCTTTGGCTAATTTAGGGATAACATCTTTAAAGAAAACCATATACATTTTAAAAAACATGAATTCCAGGTTTTATCCTGGCTTCTTTCCGCTTTGAAATTTGTCAATCGGGAAGTCAAAGATGATGTTTTTGAGATCGCTGAAGTATGTCTTATTGTAATATTAACCGTCCTTCAGCCCTACACTGAAAATCAAAATCTACTCTCCACCAGCTCTATAGTCTAAAGCCTAATTGACTACCAATTGAAAAAACTTTCAACAAAACAAAAAAAATCCTACTTTTAAGAAGTCATTAATAAAGCACCCAAGGCATTTCCTACCTAGCTAAAACCCGGGAATCAAAAACCCGTTTCTTCATGGAAACCAATCAGTTTTCTTCCTGCAAAATAAGCGTTAAAGAAAACTATTCCCATTTGTTAGCTAATTTTTACCGCTGTAGCCGTTATAAATTAAGAATCCGTTTGGTGGGGTATGTCATTACTTAAGCTGTCGTGACCTTGCGCTTACATAAGTTTTACAGCTTCAAAAAACCACGGTAGATAAAATAAGTTTTAAAATGAAAAACATCAAAATAGAAAAGCTGGGAATTGAGGATTTAGAACTATTACAAAAGATTGGGAAACAAACTTTTGCAGATGCCTTTGGTTTTCAAAACACCCAAAAGAATATGGAGCGATATTTAGAAGAAAGTTTTTCCAAAGCAAGATTAAGAACTGAATTACTCGATAAAAACTCCGAATTTTATTTCGCTAAAATCAATCAGGAAACCGTAGGCTATCTAAAAGTAAATTATGGAAATTCCCAAACAGAATTTCAGGATGAAAATGCCCTGGAAATCGAACGGATTTACGTAATCCAGGAATTTCTTGGAAAAAAAATAGGACAAATGCTTTATCACAAAGCCATTGAAATTGGCAGAAAAAGAAATTCCGATTATATATGGTTAGGAGTGTGGGAAGAAAATCCCCGGGCTATTAGATTCTATGAAAAAAACGGATTTATAAAATTTGACGAACATACCTTCAATCTGGGCGGAGACATCCAAACGGATATACTAATGAAAAAAGAATTGAATTAAACCAGCTGCCTGAGCTTTGACTTAGTTTAAGCTACGATTCTACAACCTCACGTCAGGGTAATCAAGACACAGGTTAGTTCACCCTGATACAAGCCGCGAATTTACAACCTGCGGAGAACGATATTTTGATATTATATTTCATGAAACTTTCCGGCTCTAATTCCTGCAAATTGGGTTATCCTAAGGCAAAGACTTCAACAGGAATTGCCTTGGCTACAGTGGCGGAAAAATTCTCATACTATGGTGAGAGTTCAATCAGACGGCAATTAAATTTCCTCAAAATAAAAAATAGCTTCTATAGGTATTTTAAAGAGTTTGGAAATTCTAAAAGCTGTTGGTAGACTGGGATCAAATTTCTCTTTTTCAATCGCATTAATCGTTTGTCGGGAAACACCAATAATATCAGCCAAATCTTCCTGGGTGTAACTATTTTCAGCCCGAAGCACTTTTAACTTGTTTTTCATGTGTACCTTCTGGTATTAATAGTGACCAAAATCAAATAAGTTACTCCTATGAATATTACCAGGTTGCTTATTTCGGCATCAAAACCAATGAGATTGGTGGTATCGAGTAATGAATATGACAAGCCCACAACAACCGCTAATCCCAGCGTTAAAGCCAGAGATTCTAAATGAATCTTGCGTTCCAACTCATCAAAATTATTAAACAAACTTCTGTTAGCAAAAATCATTAAAATTCCATGAACAAAGTTTACTGAGACGGCTAGTACTGTTAAAACAGCGTGATCATCCCAAATGTACATTGGTCCAAAAGTAGCAATTGCCATTGTAGCCACCCAGCTCCAGGTCCATACTGCAAGGCTGTAAAGATTTTTTTTCGTTCTTTTCTCATTTTGATGTAATTAATAATTTACATTATGTAATGTTCACTTTACAAAAGTATGCTAAAAAAATCTAATTGTAAAGTTTTATTTACAAAATAATTAAAAGAGGTTCCCTGAAATTGAAACAACTTCTTAAATAAATAAATTTGCTAAAAGCGTATTAAGTAGATTCAAGAAACACAGCTCCCCTGCCCCTTGGGTTCCAGGGTCCCTTTGTACATCCAATTTCGTAATTCTAACTTCATTCCCTATCTTAGGTACATCAAAAATCCCATTTAAACATGATAAAAAAAATACCAATCTACGGACTTCTTTTGGCGGTTGGCGTGAGTTGCCAAACTCAAAAAGCAGTACCTGCAAAAACAAGTGAGGCCACAGCGCAAAAAGAATCAAAGGATGATATCAAAGCTTACGACGAGGTTATCACCGCTGACGCGGAGAGTGACGAAGGTCTTTTCACCACTCATTTTGTAGACGATAAACTCTATTTCGAAATTCCTCTGGAAATCCTGGAAAAAGACATGCTCTTGGTTAGCCGCATCGCCGGAGTGCCCGCAGGTTTTGGAGGCGGATATATCAATGCCGGTTCCAAAGCCAACGAGCAGGTGGTTCGCTGGTCAAAAAGAGGGAATCACATAGACATGAAAGTAATTAGCTTCGAGAATGAAAGCGAGGAAGGTACACCAATCTATCAGTCGGTTGCTGCTAATAACTTCTTCCCCATACTTTTCAGCGCAAAGATTGCGGCTTACAATGACGATAAAACTTCGGCAGTAATTGAAGTGAGTGATCTATTCAAAGAGGATGTAGCTGCAATCAATGGCGTTTCGCCAGCTCTCAAAAAGCGCTACAAAGTAAAAAAACTGGATAAGTCCCGCTCGTATATTACCTCGGCCAAAGCTTTCCCAAAAAATATCGAGGTGAAGCATGTAATGACCTATGAAGCCGAGGAACCGCCAGAAAGAGAGCAGGCCGGGACCATCACCATGATGATGAACCAGTCTATGATCCTCCTTCCGGAAGAACAGATGCAGCCAAGACTCGCCGATCATCGCGTGGGCTGGTTTACCACCCGCAAATATGATTATAATTCCGACGAGCTAAAGAGTGATGACTATAGAATCATCAACCGATGGCAGCTGGTTCCTAAAGATATTGAAGCCTACAAAAGAGGTGAACTGGTAGAGCCGGTAAAACCTATTGTTTGGTACCTGGATCCTGCCACGCCTGAAAAATGGAGACCTTACTTTAAGCAAGGGATTGAAGACTGGAATGTAGCCTTTGAGGCTGCAGGTTTTAAAAATGCGGTGATCGCCAAAGATCCGCCAACCAAAGAGGAAGATCCCGATTTTAGCCCGGAAGATGTGCGGTATTCGGTAGTGCGGTATGTAGCCAGCACCACCCGGAATGCTATGGGCCCTTCAGTAACCGATCCTCGCACCGGGGAAATCATCGAAAGCGATATTATCTGGTATCACAACCACCTGCGCTCCTACAGGAACCGTTATATGATTGAGGCCGGGGCACAAAAGCCTTCAGCACGTAGTCTTAACACCCCTGAGGAAGAGATTGGGGAGATGATGCGCATGGTGATCGCGCACGAGGTGGGCCATGCCCTTGGATTACCACACAATATGAAAGCCAGTTCAGCTTATGCCACAGATTCCTTGCGTTCTGCCGAATTTACTCAAAAGTATGGTCTTACCCCTTCCATAATGGATTATGCCCGGGTGAACTATGTGGCACAGCCAGGGGATGAAGAGGTGCGTTACATCAGGATGATGGGGCCTTACGACCTTTACGCGATCAACTGGGGTTACCGGTATATTCCTGAAGCCCAATCTCCACAGGAAGAAAAGCCTATCCTTAGCAAGTGGATCCTGGAAAAGGCCGGCGACCCTGTTTATGAATTCGGAAGTGGTTATGGCGGAATTGATCCTCAATCGCAGAGAGAAAGTCTTGGAGACGACCAAATCAAAGCCAGTGAGTACGGACTTGCAAACCTGAAAAAGGTAGTGCCAAATCTTGTGGAATGGACCTCAAAAGACAATACCGATTATTCTGAATTAACTGAAGTTTACCGCGAACTTACTTATATGTGGAGAGGCTATGTATCCCATGTGGTGGCCAACGTAGGCGGAGTCTATGAAACCAGGAAAACGGCTGATCAGCAAGGAACCGTCTATACCCACGTGCCCGAAGAAAAGCAGAGATCTGCCGTGGCATTTCTAAATGAACATGCTTTTTCAACCCCGGATTGGCTTCTGAATCGTGAGGTATTGGATCGCATTGAAGCCTCAGGAGCAATCGAGCGGGTACAAAACCTTCAAAGCCGGGCCCTTAACGATCTCCTCGATGAAGACCGTCTTCAGCGAATGATCAGTAATGAAGAGATGAATGAGGAAGCATACACCGCTGTTGAAATGATGAACGACCTTAGAAAAGGGGTTTTTAAAGAGCTGTATAAATCTCAGAAAGTAGATGCCTACAGGAGAAATATTCAGCGTGCCTATGTTGATGCCGCTGCAGAATATATTCAGAATCTTAGAAAGCAAGAAAACAGCGAGGTCACCTCTACCGATATAATCGCTTTAATGCGTGGAGATCTGGAGCAGTTAAGGAGAGACCTTAGAGCAAGAAGAAATCGGGTTAATGATCAACTGAGTGTTTACCATTGGAACGACTTGCTTGCAAGAATTGATACTGCTTTAGCTGTTGATGCCTGATAAGAAGAAAGCATTATAAAAAAGCCCCGCTATAAGCGGGGCTTTTTTATATCTAATCTCCTATTTACCTTTAATAGTGACTTCTCCCATATTTTTAGGAATAGAAATCACCCCAAGCTCTTTGAATTTCTCCAAAGTAAATTCATTTAACTGAATGTCTTTCTTCTGAATATTTCCCCCCCTACCTAGTTCATCGTAGCGATGAAGTCCCGTAAGCATTCCTGTGTGGGTTACAATCCGGTACTCTCTTTCTGACTGAAGCTCCTCCCCGTTCACTTTCACCTCGCTAATACGCTTACCTAAAGCTTTGCCATAGTCCAGGGTATAACTCACTCCACTGCTTTGCAGCAAACCACCTACCACTTCATATTTATCCATAGGCTTCTGGTTAGCAGCAGTTTGTTCGAGGAGAGCCTTCACCTGTTCCCCTGTGAAGCTTAGAGTGGCTAGCTTTGGAGAATGAGGGATGAGTCGATATATGTTCTCCCGGGTTACATCTCCATAAAGGGAGATTCCGTACCCCACTCCCGGCAGAAAAGAAATATCAGCATCGTATTCTTCCCGAAGTAAATTCCCTACGAGCTTTTCAAAAGTACTTTCGCTTTTATACTGCCTGTCTATTACCGCTGTAGCTGTTGCGATGTTCTCTTCCAAATGCGCTCTATGCGGTTCCCGTAAGCTGTTGATGAGGGTTTCCATTTCAGGATTCTTTTCGAAATCGCTTAGCCATAGAAAGTGATTTTCTGCTTCTATCCCGGTTAATACTTTCTCTGAAATAGTTAATCTAATCTCTCCCAGTACAGCTGCATCAGACATAGACTGCACAATATAGGTGCTATTTATTTTTTCCGGTTTATCGATCACATCATGACTGTGTCCTCCAATAATAAGGTCAATATCCTTAAATTTCTTCGCGGTTAACCTGTCTATTGCTGTTCCCTGGTGAGAAAGAATCACAATTATATCGGCTTGCTGTTTCAGTTCCGGTAAATATTGCTTTATGACTTCATCCCCACGACGGAATTCAAGATCCTTCATATTATCGGGATTTCCGGTAAGATGGGTGTTGTGGTAGCCCAAAGCGAGAATCGCGATCCTGGTATCCTGATACTCCCTGATTATATAAGGATTACCAAAAATGCTTTTCCCAGTGCGCTTATCGGTGATATTAGCTCCTCCGAAAGGAAAACCGGCGATCTTCATAAGCTCTTCCGTGCGCCCCCTTCCATAGTCAAAATCATGGTTACCCAGGGCCATATAATCATATTCCAGTTTTTTCATCATTTGAACAACCGCTTCCCCTTCGGTTAGGTTTCCCAAAAGATCATCGCTAAAGGCATCTCCCGAATCAAACAGAAGCACATTGTCCTTACCCCTGATACTTCTAATTTCTTTTACAGCAGTAGCTAAAACTGCAAAACCACCTATCTCAGCATCTTTTTCAAAACTTATATAAGTATCTCTCCCCGGATCTCCGGTTTGGGAGGTCGCACTTCCGCTGGTAGTTGTAAAAGGAAGGTAGTTTCCGTGGATGTCATTGGTATGCAGAATACTTATAGTCTGGGAATTCGGCTCTTCAGGTGTGCCGGTTTCACTCCCCGACCCGCAAGACATAAACAGAGTAAGTATCATCGTAATGTTCAGGATTTTGAAGTTATTCATCACGGTAAATTTTTAGAAAGATATAAAGCAAGCCTGAAATCCTGATCAGCCTTAACAGATCTTAACCAAAAACTCTAAACATTTTTAAAAATAATGTAGCCACATTTGAAAATTAATCAGAGGCTGACCACTATATTAAATTTTAAATTTATACCAGGTGTAATAATACCAACAAGAGACTGTGGCAGCCTGCCATTGCCTTACTCGCAGTGAGTTTAGCAAAGGCAGGGCGCCACATCCGAACCCGTGACTATATTCTCCAAAAGCAGGGTTTATACCCTTCTTGATACATGTCTGGTCCGGGCTCTTTTTATTTTAATTTGTAGTAGCACAGCCATTGCAACAAAGCTTATCAAAATAATTAGCAACAGCATTTTAATTTCCGGGAACACATGACTCAAATCACCTCCTAGATAAGCTACTTTTCTGAAGGCTGTAAGAAAATGAGTGACAGGTATAGATTGTGCTATCCCATTTATAAATCCCGGAATGGCCATGCTGGGCCAGGTAAATCCACTAATTACAAAGGCCGGGGTAGAAATCACCATAAGTAATTCTGTTGCCTTTAATTGATTGGGAATAGCCACTGAAAACAACATCCCCACTCCCATTGAGGCCAGGCTTAAGAGAGTGATCAAAATCAGCATAGGGAAATTAAAGATCTCAGCCTCTATATTAAAGAATATAAACAAACGTCCTACAAATAGCCACATAAAAGGCAAAAACAGTATAAACGGTGTAGCTTTTAAAACTATGAGGTATAAGGAAGATTTATCTTTTTTCACCAGTTGCCTGAAATAACCATCTTCAAAATCTCTTGAAAATACCAGCGCCATTGCAAGAAAAATTACCTGCTGCATAATGGCTCCCAACAAACCGGGCATCATAAAACTAAGGTAATTGCCGGTAGAGTTATAAAGTTTATGGAAGTTAATTTTAAAACTCTCAAAAGATGCTTTAGCTGCTGCCGGATTTAAACCCTGCTTCTTAAGACTTTCAATCTCTATCCCCGCATTAAGGCTCATTAAAACCTGTTGAATATTCTTACTGGCGGTATTGGCATTTAGAATATTAGCCATATTGAGATCTACCCTTACCTCAGGATATCTTTTCTGGAGTACATCGGCCTCAAAACCTGAAGGTAAGGTCACCACAGCTACATATTGCTCAACCGGCATTTCGTCCAGTATGTTGCCGGGGTTATAACGCCGGTCTTTCACGAGAAGCCCTTCGTTATCTTCAAAGGCATCAGTAATCTTATCTGTTAACGGACTATTATCCTGATCTACAATTACAATTGGTAAGTCAACCACATTAGCCTGCTGGTAAACATAACCAAACAGAATTCCGTAAAGCACAGGAGCGCCGAAAAAGATAGCACAGAGAACACTATTGGAAAAAATACGCTTAAATTCCCATCTTAATAATTTATAAAATTCTTTCATCTATTTATTCTTTTATCAGAATGGTAGCATTGGAATAATAGGCTTTTTCATTTAAGTTGGAAGTTGGGACTACCTTTAATTCATATACAGATTCTGCCAAATCATAAAGCGGCGCCGTACTGGTGATCTCGGCATATCGGGGCAGTTGCTTTATGTAGGCAATTCTGCCTTTTATTTCTTCTTTGGTATATGGATTAAGCATCACCAATTCACTGCCCTTTTCAAAGTCATATATCCTGGATTCATTAATGGTAAATCTGAAATAAACACTATTCTTTTTATAGCCATTAAATAGCGAATAGCCAGGACTAAGCAGCTCTCCTTCTTCCAGACTTATTGTTTCAATAGTCATATCGGCAGGGGCAAGAAGATACTTTTCACTGGAAGCAGTGAGCACCTCTTCCCTGGCACCACGGGCACGATCCAATTGCCCCCGGGCCTGGTTAAGTTGTTCAGTTCTCACACTTTTCCCAGCTTCTTCTCGTTTTGCCTCCAATGCTTTTACCTGAGCCCTGGCCATTTGAAGTTTCATATCCACCTCATCTAATTGCTGACGGGTTATCAGGGAATCCTGGTACATATTGTTAAGTCGGAAATATGATTCCCGGGCAAATTCCAGTTCTGCCTTTGCAGCATTAAGTTTTCCTTCTATTTGGGTAAGCTGTTCTTTCGTGGCCCCGGCATTAGCCATATCGAATTGTCCGCGGGCAGCTGTTATTGCACCTTCGGCCTGCATCATTTTTGCATTGATCTCGGGTATATCAATATAGGCAAGGGTATCACCTTTACGTACTTCGTCACCTTCTGCTACATACAGTTTATTAATACGTCCAGCCAGCTTACTGCTAACAGAAATACTTTCAAATTTCACTTTCCCTCTGTAAGGAGTGATCTCCTGCTCATTGCTACAGGAAAGTAACATCAATAAACTAATAAGGCTAAATCCAATTTTTATTATTCTCATATCTTTAAAATGCTTTAGTAATTAAGTAATCCTTTGGAGTGAAGTAGCGTGGTTGCAGCTCTTCTCTGACGGAAGTAAGATTCCTGCAATTGAAAATTGGCCCTTTCCAGATCTTTCAGGGCATCTAAAACTTCGGTAATGGAAGCCAAATCATTTTTATGCTGCTTGTTCACCAGCTCAAAGGTGGCGCTGGCCAGTTCAACCTCCTTTTTCGCAATACGGGAATTCTGGAGGGAAGCTTCATAAGCGTTTTCGGCTTTTACAATGCTCAAGGCGATCATTTCTTCAGCTTCTTCGATCTGTTCCCTGTATTTTCTGGCTTCAAGTTCTGTTTTCTGACTGTTCAACCTGGCCTGGCCACCATCGAAAAGATTCCATTTAACACCTACTGCGGCATACCATTTAGGGTCAAAAAGTGATAAATCATCCTCCAAAAATTCATAATGGCCTTTTAGAGCTACTTTAGGAATAAACTGGCTTTTCTCCATTTTCGCTTTATACTCCGTAGCCTTTTCAGCCTCTTCCAAAGCTTTCACTTCATGCCGTTTTTCAGGAGCTAAATTATTTGAGGAGATCCCGGTAAGACTGGGATTGAGGGAGCCTAAAACTTTCTTATCTTCTCCCGTGAGCTGGTGTAGAACCTCGATAAGAAGGCTCTTGTTATGACTATACTCCAGTTGCCTGGCTGCCAGTTGTTGCTGGGCCAACTCTATTCTTTTTCGGCTAATAGGAGTAGCCAGTCCATTAGCTATGGCTTTTTTTACAAAATGCTCCTGGTCCTTTAAGTAATCTTCAGAAGCAGAAAGCACCTTTTCTGAGGCATTTACCAGGGCTAATTTGTCGTATGTTTCAATAATTTTGAGAATGATCCGGTCCTTTTCGGCCATTCCTGCATAGTGTAAAGATGCTTCCTTATGTTTTGCAGCTTTCAGAGCATTGGTCGCTTCAAATCCGCTAAACAGAACCCAATCCACATCTACAGAAGATTTCAATATATCTTTATTCTGAAGATTATTGATTTCCTGGAGTGGAATGTTTTCGGGAAAAGCAGTGTTAAAAGGAATACCTGCAGCTTCTTTTATCAGGAGTTTTTGAGTAGCCTTTAAAAGCTTTTGAGTATCATCATCAAAGGAGATATCATCGTTAAGACGGGTATAACTCCCGCTTAGGGAAATCTTTGGAAGAAAGACAGACTTTGCAAGCTTTTGATCTACTTGCGCCTGTTCGGCATCCAGCTCATTAATGTTAATACTATGGCTTTTCTCCAGACCTTTTTCTATAAGGTTTTCCAGGACAGGATCTGTTTCCTGAGCCAGCGAGGCATAAGGTAGCAGCCCCACAAGCAGAATAACCTGCAGGGTAAATCTCAATAAGTTTATTTTCATTGCAGCTTTTTTTTTAACACTGCAAATTTCCTTATTAAAGCGATAGTTTCTTTTGACCTAGATCAAATAATACAGATTATGATCTATTCCGGGTTTCTGCCTTACGAATGCGACTAAGGGTTTCCTGGGTCATTCCAAGGTAGGAAGCAATATACCCCAGTGCTACCCGGTTAACAATATCAGGATATTCGTTTAACATATAATCATAACGCTCGCGGGCTGTCTGAAACTGTATGGCATTCAATTTATTGACTACCCGCGTGAGCATCTCTGTAGAAAGAAGCCTTCCCAGTTTTTCCATATTGTGATAACGGGCAAACAAAAGGTCTAGATTTTCCCGTGTAATGCTGTAAACAACCGAATCCTCCAACATTTCAAGATAATATAAACTTGGATTCTGCTGAAAAAAGCTTTCAATACTTGACATAAATTGCCCCTCTACAAAAAACCACTGGGTAATTTCTTTTCCATCTTCTTTAAGGTAAAAACTTCTTCCTACCCCTTCCTCTACCAGGTAAAGTTTGGAACAAACCTGTCCTTCCTTTACCAGAGGCTTGTTTTTTTGCACCTTTTCTCTCTCAAAATAAGAAATAATATCCGCCAGTTCACTAGTAGGAAAGGGAACAATATTTTGTAAATAGTTAGAAAGTTTCATTAAATAAAGCTTCAAAATCGGGTTATAAAGTTAAGTAAATCTATAGACCAGAGGCCTACATCTTTAGAAATCCACAAACCGCTGAAAAACTAAAATAAGGAACCCGGTTCTCAGTACTGAGAACTAAATTTAAAGTATATAATCTGTACTCACAAAATTGGATTCCTTTCCGGAAACAAGTTCCTGCAGGATCTTGTTATTGTATTCGTTGTCTTTTGAAGCTACAAATGTTCTTATGGAGAAGGATCGCAGGGCATCGTGCACGCTCAAGGTACCTACAGCAGAGTCTTTTCTTCCGGTGAACGGGAATACATCCGGTCCTCTCTGACAGGCCGAGTTCAGGTTCACACGACACACCAGGTTTACCATAGTATCGATAAGCGGCGCGAGCTTGTGCACATCTTTTCCGAAGAGGCTCACTTGCTGTCCGTAATTTGAATCGGCTATCTCGTTTAGCAGGTCTTCTATAGAAGTAAAAGATTTTACAGGAATCACCGGGCCAAACTGCTCTTCCTTATAAACTCTCATCTCTTTTGTCACCGGGTAAAGCACGGCAGGGAAAATGTAATTATCGATCACCGTGCCTCCTTTTTCATTCAGGATCTTTGCTCCCTTTTCCTGTGCATCTTCTATCAATTCGGTGATATATTTGGGTTTATCAGGTTCAGGAAGAGGTGTTAGCTTTACACCATCTTCCCAGGGATTACCAAACTTTAACTGGTCTACCCTTTCAGCAAAACGCCTATTGAATTCCTCTCTTATATCTTCATGAACATAAATGATCTTCAAGGCGGTACAACGTTGCCCATTAAAGGATAAAGTTCCTGAAAGACATTCCTCAATGCTGTGATCCAGATCGGCATCGGGTAGGATAATCGCAGGGTTTTTAGCCTCAAGACCCAGAACCAGTCTCAACCTGTTCTTATGCGGATGCTGATCCTGCAAAGCAATAGCCGACTTACTGTTTCCGATTAAAGCCAGTACATCTATTCTCCCGGTTTTCATAAGGGGTGCCGCCACTTCTCTTCCCCGGCCGTAAATGATATTTACAACGCCTTTTGGAAAGCTTTCCTTAAAAGCCTCCAATAATGGTGACAATAACAAAACTCCGTGTTTTGCAGGCTTAAAGATCACCGTATTCCCCATTATTAATGCCGGAATAAGCAAGGCGAAGGTTTCATTTAAAGGATAATTATAAGGCCCCAGACAGAGCACAACTCCCAGCGGTCCACGGCGGATATGTGCGTGCACATTATCCCGTTTCTGAAAATTAGCGCTATCGCGATCCAGCTGCTTATAATCTTCAATGGTATCGTAAATATATTCCACCGTTCTGTCGAATTCCTTTTCAGAATCGGGCAGGGATTTACCTATTTCCCACATCAGGAACTTCACCACGGTCTCCCGCTCTTTCTCCATGAGCTTCACAAATTTCGTCATACTCTCAACCCGATCTGCAACCCTGGCAGTAGGCCATTCTCCTTTTCCCTTATCGTAGGCATTACAGGCATGTTCCAATACCTCAAGAGCGGCAACCTCATCCATATGCGGCACCGTACCTAACAGGGTTTTACTATAACTTTCCGAAGAAGAAATAGTTGAATAAACCTCATCTTTCTTCCCTTCCCATTTTATTAATTCTCCGTTTGCCAGGTAAGTATCCTGATGAATCGGTTCGACTTGATAAAATTTGCTGGTACTCATAATTTGGTTTTTGGTTTATTAAAAAAGAAATTTAAAGCTAAGGTGTTTTAAGCCAATACAAACTAAGGCCCCCTGCTTTCACAAAAATTTATGACGCAAGAGAAAACAAAAGCAGCATTTCTCAAAAAATAAGCAGGAAATCTTACAGGTCAGATCAATTTGTTTTTTATTAGACAGCTTCTATGGAATGAGCCAGTAGCCTATCCCCACTGAAAAATAGAAAACATCATCCAATGTTTCTTCATATACAAAATCAGGGGTAATAATCTTGCTTTCCCCCTGCGGAAATGCCAGATGAGGCCTGAAAGAGAAAATAAATTGATTATGGTAGTAGTATACAGGAAGACTGAGTTCTACAGAAAGTATATTAAAGTTTGATGCTTCCTCTACTTCTATAGTCTGAACCGTCATCGGCTGCTGCATGGCATTTTTGCCTTTTCGGTTCCCTAAACGACTGGTTTGGTAATATTCCTGGTAAAAATACTGCGAGCCTGCATTTAATCTGAAAGTAGGATTAAGAATGAGCTTATTTTCGATTACACTAAGGCTATTATCAAGAATAAGTCCAGCGAAAAAATCGGTATCTCCGTCTTCAGAAAAAAAAGTACTTCCGGTTACACTTAACTCCAGAAAACCAAAATCATAGCCTAACAGAGCCATCAGGTTTCCAGAAGTTTGAGATTGTACGTTGTAACTTTCTTCATTAAAGAAATACTTTGTAGCAGCAATCCCACCGTTAAGTCCGTTCGCGTCAAAGCGATATCCGGCACTAAGCAAGCCCATATCCACCCTGTTTTCATCCTTTACCAGATAAGACAGGGAAGCATCGGCGTAAAAACCTGAGCGGTGGTAATATCCTAAAGACGGCAATAAATAAGGTGCTGCTACAGAATCTCTTCTTCCCATAAAAACCGCATCACTTGAGTAGCTCAGATCTGCAAAAAGAAAAGAAATCCCTTCCTGGGTTTTCTCTTCCCTAAGGTTCTTATCGGCCTGGGCCCATAAACCAATTCCCTGAAATAGTATCAGGAATACTAGTAGCCTTTTCATAATTAAGATTTAAAGAAAGCCGGAAATCAGTCTTGATTTCCGGCTTTCTGATTAGTTATTTTTCCCCTTTCTGGGGTTTTTCTGAACTTGTTTTTGAATGTTCTTCTGCATGTTTTTCTGAACCTTATTCTGCATCATATTCTTCTGCACCATGTTTTTGCGAAGCTGATACATATTGGTGAGTTTTTGACCCTCCATATTCAAACATTCTCCATCCTGGAGACGCTTTTGTTGTTGATTGCGAACCTGATAAGTGCCATCTGGCCTTACAGAAATCCCATCTCCCACGTTAAGCTGTTCCTGTACACGGTTTTGCGACTGATTCCTAATCCGGTACATATCCCCATCTATTCGGGAATATTGCACACGGTTTTGATTTCGCTCCTGGATCTGAGCTTCAGACAAGCCTTTGTTCTCCTGTCGAACCTTAAACCGGTACTGGTACTCGCTATTATACTTCACTCCGTCCATATCGAGACATTCCCCGTTTTTAAGTCGAAGTTTTTTTCCCTCGCGGGTTACATAAGTGCCATTCGGACTTAAAACCGTTCCATCATTCAGAGTTATTTTGTCCTGTAGCCGCTGTTGATCCTGATCTCTTATCTGTAAAAGATCTCCATCTACCATCATTAATCGTGTTTGATCACGATCCTGGTCCCTGTCCTGGTCTCTGTCCTGTGCAATCCCTGTTTGGATGCCTAAGAATAGAAGTACCAATAAAAATAATACTCTCATTGTGTTTACTTTAGGTTAATATTACTAATAAACTTAGTGCAGAGATCTCACAAAAAGAATGATATATCTCAGCAAAAAAATCCCTGTAAGCATTCGAGTTTCCATTTCTTTATAACTAAAAATTTAACGCCTAAAGCCACTGCCAGATCTTCATAATTTTATAATTTTGGATTATATCCAAATTAATGGATTTAATCCTGTTTTAATGAGTACAAAATCTATTATACATCTGGATCTGGACACATTTTTTGTGTCGGTAGAACGTTTGCTTAACAGCAAATTAGAGAACCGGCCGCTTATTGTGGGAGGAATGGGAGATCGTGGAGTAGTCGCAGCCTCGAGTTATGAAACGCGTAAATTCGGGATCTTCTCCGGAATGTCTATGAAAGTAGCCCGGCAACTTTGCCCCCAGGCCATCGTGATTAAAGGAAATGCCAGCACCTATACCTACCACTCAAATATAGTAACCGAAATCATTCAAAATCAGGTCCCCTCTTTTGAAAAGGCCAGCGTAGATGAATTCTATGCCGATCTCACCGGAATGGATAAGTTCTTCGGAATAGAGAAATTTGCCAAAGAGCTTCGGCAAAATATTATAAAAGAAAGCGGTCTCCCTATCTCTTTTGGCTTATCGCAGAACAAAATCGTTTCCAAGATCGCTACCGGCGAAGCTAAACCCAATGCTGAAAGTATCGTGGCAAGGGGCAGCGAAAGAAATTTTCTAGCTCCTCTTGCCGTAAACAAGATCCCTCTGATAGGCAACAAAACCTATCAAACCCTGATGAACCTTGGTGTTTATAAAATTGAGACCATCCAGCAAATGCCCGTAGAAATGCTGGAAAGCGTACTGGGTAAGAACGGCCGCACAATATGGAAAAGGGCTCACGGCATAGACAATTCTCCTATTATCCCCTTTCACAAAAGGAAATCTATCTCTACCGAGCGCACTTTTGGCCGTGATACTATAGATATGATAAGGCTCCATGCCACCCTGGTAGCGATGACAGAAAGCCTCGCCTACCAGCTGAGGAAAGGAAATAAACTCACCAGCCAGGTGAGCGTAAAGATCAGGTATTCCGATTTCCAGACCCAAAGCAAGCAGGCTAAGATCCCTTACACCAGCGCCGACCATATTCTTATTCCCAAAATAGAGCAACTTTTCAAACAGCTTTATTCCCGCCGACTGCTAATAAGGCTGATAGGAGTAAAATTCAGCGGGATCGTAGGAGGAAATTACCAGATCAATCTCTTCGATGATTCTGAAGAGATGCTGAACCTCTATAATTCCATAGACCGTATCCGTAACAAATTCGGGGAACACAGCGTGATGCGGGCCGTTACTTTAGGCACAAAAACCATCGGCAGGATGGGCAATGCTTTTGATGGAGCCCCACCGGTAGTCCTGGCGCATAGAAAACAATAATGTATCTCAATTGTCACACATACTATTCCCTACGCTACGGAACTTTCTCTGTTGAGGAGTTGTGCAAACTTGCGCAAAAGAATGCCGTTTCTGCTCTGGCTTTAACCGATATCAACAATACTTCGGCCTGCCTGAATTTTATTAAACAAGCCCCGCAATATGGTATAACACCACTTATCGGAATAGACTTCAGAAATGGGGTAGATCAGCAATATGTGGGTATAGCCGCGAGCAATACCGGATTTCGGGAACTCAATACACATCTCGCGACACACCTCCACCAAAAAAAAGATTTTTCTCCCGATGCGCCGGAGCTTCCGGAATGCTTTGTCATCTATCCCTTAGAAAAAGTGATGAGCAGAAAGAAAATCCGCTTCCGGGACAACGAATTCATAGGGGTTTCTGCGGAAAGCCTTCGGAAATTAAGGTTTTCAAAATACCTGGAATTTGAAGATAAACTGGTGCTTTTGCAGAGCGTGAGCTTCCGAAGTAAAAGAGATTATAACGCGCACCGACTCCTACGAGCCATAGATAATAATACCCTGCTGAGTAAACTTCCGACAGAGGAGCAAGCCTCTTTCTCCCAGCAGATGTTTCCCGAAAAAGAGCTTTTAAAGGAATTCCAGGATTTTCTCTGTATCGTAAAAAATACCCGTAACCTGATGCGGGCCTGTAAAGTAAAATTCGATTTTGGTACAAACCGCATCAACCGCAATCTACAGGTCTTCGGAAACAACAAAACTGAAGACATAAAAAAGCTTCGGGAACTTTGTTATGAACGTCTGTCAAAGCGATACCCTGAACCCACTCAGCAAATCCTCGATAGGCTGGAAAAAGAGTTAAAAGCTATCACCCACCTGAATTTCACACCTTATTTTCTCATCAATCTGGACATCGTGGAATATGCCCGGTCTAAGAACTTTCCGTTTATTGGACGGGGCAGCGGGGCGAATTCAATCGTGGCTTACATCATTGGCATCACCAACGTAGATCCCATCGAGCTCGATCTCTATTTTGAGCGTTTCATCAATGCCTTTCGCAATTCCCCGCCCGATTTCGATATAGATTTTTCGTGGAAAGACCGCAACGAGGTAACGGCTTATATCTTCAGGAAATATAAGAACACCGCCCTGCTCACGACTTATGTTACCTTTAAACGTAGAGCGGTAGCACGGGAACTTGGCAAGGTTTTCGGTTTGCCAAAGGAAGAAATAGACAAACTGGTTTCGGGTTATTTTGAGCTGGGAGAACTCGACGAAACCCAGAAACTGGTACTGAGGTACAGCGCTCTTATAGAAGGTTTTCCCAATTATCTAAGCGTACATTCCGGTGGAATCGCGATCCTCGATGATGCGGTCTACAATTATTGCGCTACTTTTTTACCGCCCAAAGGTTTCAGAACCCTGCAAATCGATATGAATGTTTGCGAAGATGTGGGTATTCATAAATTTGATATTCTCGCCCAGCGCGGCCTTTCCAAGATCACCGACGCCATTGAGATCATCAAAGAAAATCAGCCAGAAGCCAGGATAGAAGACATTGAAAACATACAGCTTTTCAAAGAAGATCCTGAAATCAATTATTTATTAAAAACCGGAGATTGCATGGGCGTTTTTTATGTAGAATCTCCTGCCATGCGGGGGCTGCTCATCAAACTACAGACTCAGGATTATATGAATCTGGTGGCGGCCAGCTCGGTGATACGGCCGGGGGTCTCCAGCGGAGGAATGAAGGAAGAGTATATTCAGCGCCACAGGAATCCGGAAAAAAGAAAAGAGGCTCATCCCGTATTGCTAAAGATTATGCCCGATACTTATGGAGTAATGGTATACCAGGAAGATGTGATGAAAGTAGCTCACCACTTCGCCGATCTCAATTTCGACGACGCCGATGTATTACGACGTGGCATGAGCGGAAAAAAATACCTGCGGGAAGACCTTCTGCGCATCAAAGCTACTTTCAGAGAGAATTGCCTCAAAAAAGGCTATGAAGAATATCTGATAGGAGAGGTGTGGGAACAAATCGCTTCTTTTGCCGGCTATGCTTTTCCGAAAGGCCACTCCGCTTCCTATGCGGTAGAAAGCTACCAAAGTCTATATTTAAAGCGCTACTTTCCGCTGGAATTTATGGTGGCAGCACTAAACAACGGTGGCGGATTTTATGACGTGGAAACCTATCTCAAGGAAATAAAAAGATGTGGCGGAAATATCCATCCGCCCTGTATCAATAAAAGTGATCATCCCACGGTGATTTACGGAAAAGATATCTACCTGGGCTTTGGGTACCTCAAAGAACTTGAGCTCAAAAGCATTCAGAAGATCCTGGAGAACCGACAGTTTTTCGGGGAATTCAGATCTTTTGATGAGTTTATAGATCGGGTGGAACTTTCTATTGAACAGCTCAGTATTCTTTTGCGCATCAATGCTTTCCGATTTACAGGTATAGACAAACACCAGCTTCTATGGAAAGCTCATTTCAAACTGAACAAGACCAAATCCAAAACTTCCCAGGCCGCGCTGTTTAAACCTCCGCACAAGGATTATGAACTGCCTGAATTTTCCTATTCAGAATTGATAGATGCCTACGACGAGATAGAATTGCTGGGATTTCCGCTGTGCAGTCGGTTTAGACTGTTGAAATACAAAATGCAGGCTTCAGTACTGGCAGCTGAATTAAAAAATTATGTGGGTAAAAAAATTAGTATTTACGGCAACCTCATCACCCTGAAGAAAACAGCGACTAGCACTAAACGCTATATGTATTTTGGCACTTTTTTCGATAAAAACGATAATGTTTTCGATACGGTGCATTTCCCTGATATAGCCGAAAAATACCCCGTAAGAGGCAAAGGAATTTATCTGTGTCGGGGCATTGTGACAGATGAGTTAGGCTATCTTTCCATACAGATAAGAGCTATAGAAAGGCAACCAATTTTAATCGATCCCCGCTTGGCAGTACCCGCTTATTAATTGAGCTCGAATTTTTGTTTGGGCTGGTTCACCAGGTTCACCAGGCCAAGCAATCGGAGGACAAAAACACCGAAAAGCAGCGTGATCGCTATTTTGAAATAATACATCAAACTGGAACTTCCAAAACTGCTACGATAATGGGCCAGCAATTCCCGCCCTACTTCCGGCTGTATCTCTGCCAGTCGATTTAAATAAATATTCGCATTATTAAAAAGCTTTCTCCCCCTGGTGTTGATTAGCACCTGAGCCACTCCAAAATTTTTATTCTCAAGATGATAAAGGATCTCGTTCTCCACCTTCTGGTAGGCTAAGAAATTTGTCTTAAAATTTGCCAGGTGTTGTACCTCCTCTTCTACAAGATATGTGGTTTCATACGCTGCGAGGATATTGTTTATTTTCAGATTAGTCTCTTTTATCTTATCGATATTAGCAGACGATATTCTAAAATTGTTCTCATTAAGATGTTCAAAAATGAGTTGCTTTTGGTGAAGTAAATCAGAAAGCATATACATTTGCGAGGCGGGTATCAACCTGTCTTCATAAAGAGAAGAAAAATCGCTATCGATTTTTTGAAGGTTTTTATTCTCAATCAATTCAGCGATAAGAATAAGGGCAAAAAACAGACTAAGCAACAATATAAGCCGTTTCCTTTTTTCGGGTTTAATGGAAAATAAATCTTTCATAGCAATCAGGCTTTAAACTGAAATCGAACGTGCTCTAAATATCTGAGCGCTATACAAAATAACAAAATCAGCCCGATTTTTAAGTTTTTTATTAATAAAAAAGCCTCAATTCCGAATTCCGAAATTGAGGCTTTCTTAATTTATATTTTTGTTTTTAAAAATAGCAACCTTTGCCACGACGTCTACCTGGATTGGATTCGCTGTCTCCAATTTTAAAACCTATACTTAAAAGCACCTGGTTTAGACGGGAATCTGTAAAATCTGCATCATTAACCCCATATTCCCCATTATCTATATCAACAAACTGAAGCTCTTTTGAAGCTAAAGTACGGTCATACCGTAGGTCTACTTCAAACCTTCCAAAATTGACTTTTACCCCTGCCTGGGCTGCCAGAGGAGTATTTTGAACAACAATTACCTTATCTGGTGGTTCAGTACCCTCCAGGGAGGAATTCATAATATTCTGATAAGCAGGGCCTGCATAGATATCTATAGGCCCCCAGATGTTATATCCAAACAGTAACGGGATGCTTATTTTATCTACCTCGTAAGCAGAAGGCTGCGTTGGAAATTCGAAGGTAGTACTCATCGTGTGATACATCGCTTCCGGCCTGATAAAGAATTTTCCGAATTTCAACTGAAAGAAAACTCCGGCGTGAAAGCCAAATTCAGGATCTGCCTCTATGGTGCCATCAAAATAACCAACACCACCGGGATCCTTTCCGGTAATAGATCCTCCCATTACATAATTACCACCGCCTTTCACTCCAAAACTATATTCCTGGGCATTTGAAGAAAGGCTAAAACACAGCAGCCCAATTAAAATCGGTAAAAAACTTTTGTTCATAAATGTAGATTTATCGGTCTTAACTTCCCGGGTAAATATATCAATTAAATAAAATAATAGAATAATACTCTATATCTTTTTAACGCAAAAAATCGGCTAAACGTATATTAACAAAAAAGCATCGGAAAAACCGATGCTTTTAATGATCTATTTAAAAATTTTAGTGTACAATAATTGGATCTGCATTTCCATCAGGATCTCCGTTTACAGTACCATCGGTGCTGGCATTACCAAGCAACAATACTCCGGCTGCATGTGGTGAAGCCATAGAAGTACCACTAATTGTGTTATACCCACCATCTTTCCAGGTAGACTTTATCGCAACTCCAGGAGCAGCATAATCTACCGGTGGATTTCCGTAGTTAGAGAAAGAGGCCCAATTATCGTTAGAATCCATCGCGGAGATAGTAACGATATTAGCACCATTAACTCTTGCAGGAGAAGAGCTGTTTGCATCGCTGCTTTCATTACCGGCAGCAAGAGCAAACTTAATCCCTTGTTGAGAAGCTGAAAGTACAGCCTGATCCAAAGCATCAGAAGTTGGACCTCCAAGACTCATATTGGCAACATCTCCGCTGTTTCCGTTAGCTGCAACGTAATCAACCCCGGCGATAACACCTGAGTATGATCCACTACCTCGGCTATCTAGAACCTTTACAGGAATAACTGTCGCACCCGGTGCAACACCAATTACTCCTACTTCATTATTCAAGGCAGCGATAGTACCTGCAACGTGAGTTCCGTGACCGTTACCATCATCTGCAGATTTTCCGTCTTTTCCTGAAGTAAAGGCATTAAAAGCTCTGGAAGCATCAACATTAAGATCTTCATGATCCAGGTCTATTCCCGAATCGATTACCCAGGCCACTGCAGACCCGGTGTAATTAGCTACACCGTTTACACGGGCGATACCAAAAGGAGTTTCCTGACCGGTGGTTCCTCCACCATCTCCGCCGCCGTCACAAGGGCCGCCATTTGGAGTACCACAAGGTGGAGCGAAAGTTACGATCCTGTCTTCTTCGATATAAGACACTTCTTTTTTACCACGAAGGAGTTCAACTTGCTCCGCAGTTAGTTTCATTGCTGCTCCATTAAGAGCTTTACTGTATACCGCAAAAATATCGGCATCCTCAATGGCGCTTTCGCTTAAAAGTTGTTCTGTTTTAGCCTTTACAGCTTCCTGGGCACGGGTATAACTTTCAGGATACTTTTCTCCCTGGTCACCTGTGACATCTGTATTAAAAACCACGATATACTGGCCCTGAATAATTTCTGAACTGGAAGGAGCTACCTGCTGCTCTTCCAGACTTTGATTCTCTTCCTTATCCTGAGAACAGGAGAACATGAATGCTGCGGCCATAACAGTTGCTGCTAAAGGCCTGAGTTTTTGTAAAATCATAAAATTAAATGTTTGGTTAAAAAAAGGTTAATAGATCGATCAAATCTATGATTTTATAGACAAAAAACAAACTTTTTTCTTATTTGTTATAAATAAATCAAAGTTACACTCAAATAAATGTATAATTCACCATAAAAAAAAGCCCACTGAAATCAGGGGACTTGATAGCATTTTAAGATTTTTAATAAATATTACTCAGAAGTTTTTACCTGGCCATCTTTGATCATCCATTGCTCAAAACCTTTATCCAATTCCTGCACATTCTGATATCCCATGCGCTTCAATACCTTTAAAGCCTTTTTGCTTTTTGAACCATCGGTACAATAAAGTAATACCGGGCGAAATTTATCCAGGCTATTCAGTTTTTTTCTGAATTCTTCATCAAACACAATATTCTTCGCATTAAGGATATGCGCTTCGGTATACTCATTCCTTGACCTGATATCAATAAGCTGTACATCCTCCATCTGAAGATGTAACTTCATCTCTTCTACACTTATATTTTCTACCGTATTGGGCATGCCGGAAGATTCGGCCTGAACTTCTTTACAGGAATAAAAACTCCCTGCTAAAAGTAGCACGGCCAGAAATCGACTTGTTTTTTTCATAAATTAGTCTTCCACTATTTCACCTTCCCATTCTATAATTCCTCCAAGAAGGTTATAGGTGGTGGCAAACCCCATTTGATCCATAAGCTGGCAGGCCTGTTCGCTGCGTTGTCCCGAACGACAATAGATGTAGTAGTTCTTAGACTTGTCCAGTTTTTCAATTTCATCCACAAATTCCTGGCCCTTATAAATGTCAATAAGTTTGGCATTGGGAAGATAACCTTCTTCCATCTCTTCTTCGGTTCGTACATCTAAAACCACAGCTTTATCGTCCTGCTCCAGTTTTTCTCTCCATTCCTCCTGAGTTAGTTCTTTCATAAATTTTAATCTTATTTTTTTAATTCCCTTGAAGAAAGGAATCTACAGTTAATCAATTTTGGCCGAAAGGTAAAAAGATTTCCTCCTTATAAAGCCTATTCCACTTTCCCGATTAAAATTTTGTAAAATATTTAACACTACCCCCGCTTTAAATCTTATCCCTTACTATATATTTGTACATACAAATGTTGTAGTAACAAATGAATATAGAAGATACAATAAAAGCCACTGGCAAGCTACCCGAATCCCGCCGGCTTATCCTTAATATCCTGGTGACCGCCAACCATATTAATGACAGGATCGGAGAGGCCTTAAAAGATTTTGATCTTTCTATTCCGCAGTTTAACGTTTTGCGCATTCTTAGGGGGCAAAAGGGAAAACCAGCAAACCTAAGCACCATACAGGAGCGGATGGTTAGCAGAATGAGCAACACCACGCGCCTGGTTGACAAGCTAATCGCTAAAGAGCTGGTGGAACGCGTTACCTGTGAAGCCAATAGAAGAAAGGTGGAAATTAGTATTACCCAAAAAGGACTGGAATTTCTTCAGGAAGTCGATCCGGTGATAGATAAAATTGAAGCGGAAATCGCTTCACGGATAAATTCCGAAGAAAATGAATTACTGAACGAGAAATTAAACGAGTTAAGGAGTTGAAAGTAAAACAACCAATTAGCTTCTGGCAATTAATAAACTGAATATAAATTAAATAACAAAAAAGATGAAAAAGAATGTATTGAAAGTTGCTCTGGCATCCGTAATCGTATTAACCACTGTCGCATTTACCACAAACAACCTTGAAAAAAAGGAAGTTGATGTAAAAAACAGCGAAGTTACCTGGAGAGGTGAAAAAGTTACAGGATTCCACACCGGAACTGTCGAGCTGAAAGAAGCTCACTTTATCGTGGAAGATGGCGAGCTTAAAGGTGGTGAATTCATTATGGATATGAAATCCATCAATGTAACCGACCTGAAAGGCGAAAACAAAGGAAAATTGGAAGGTCACCTGAAGTCTGATGATTTTTTCGGCGTGGAAACCTACCCCACCGCTAAACTTGTGATCACTAGCGCTGCTAAAAAAAGCGACGGTACCTACGGAGTTGTTGCCGACCTTACTATTAAGGAAGACACTCATCCGGTAACTTTCGACCTGGAGTGGAACGAGAATTCAGCCAGCACGGATTTAACTATAGACCGTTCAAAATATAATGTGCGTTATGGTTCAGGGAGCTTCTTTGATAATCTTGGGGACAAGACAATCTATGACAATTTTGAGTTGGAAGTAGATTTGAAATTCTAAATCGGCGGGAAAGAAATTGCTATTGAAAGAAAAAGTTAAAAATGACTATGGAAAAGAAAGTAAATCCTCAGGCCAGTAATATTGCCTGGAAAGGTAAAAAGGTATTGGGATCCCACGAAGGTACGATCGATTTGAAAGATGGAAAGTTCCAGTTTGAAAACGAGCAAATCGTAGGTGGAGAATTTGTGATGGATATGACCAGTATTAGTGTTACCGATCTTAAGGGAGATGACAAAGCTGGTCTGGAAGGCCATTTGAATTCAGATGACTTCTTTGGAGTAGACAACTATCCAACTTCTAAACTCGTAATCACCAGCGTCGCCAAAAAAGACGACGGGACTTATGGAGTGGTTGGAGATCTAACCATCAAAGATCAAACCCATCCCGTAACTTTTGATCTGGATTGGAGCGATAATACTGCAACTACCAAATTGAGCATAGACCGTTCAAAATATAATGTTCGGTATAATTCGGGTAGTTTCTTTAGTGGACTGGGAGACCAGACTATTTACGATAATTTCGATTTAAATGTTGAGTTGAAATTCTAAATTACTCCTCAACAATAGCTAAAAGCCATCCCTCAGATGGCTTTTTTTCATAAAAAGTTTTGTGCGTTAAAAATTGCGTTCTATATTTGACCTCAATGAAAAACAGAATAGCAAATACCTGGTGGTGGAACAACTTACGTCAAACGTCGTGAAGTAACACTGCTATAGTATAAAATCATACAAAGGCTTGTCTCACGACAAGCCTTTTTTTTATACTTTTTTGTCATTTCCGCACAGGCGGAAATCTCAAACAAACCAGGGTCATTTCCGCGAAGGCGGAAATCTAAATCAAACAAAGGCCATTTCCGCGACGGCGGAAATCCAATACCAATTATAAACTCCCGCTTTAGTTGGAGTGAGAAAATAAATAGTATATGAACCCTAATTACCAATATCACATATACATTATTACAAACCATAAAAATGGAACATTATATATTGGAATGACTGGGGACCTGAAACAAAGGTTATATCAACATAAAAATCAAAGTTTAAAAAGCTTCAGTTCCCGATATCGGCTCAATAAATTAGTATACTATGAAGAATTTGAATATCCATCTCTAGCAATAAAAAGAGAAAAGCAATTAAAAAAATGGAATC
>NZ_DATCSO010000068.1:0-21150 GCF_036568425.1 Salegentibacter sp.
CGCTCCGGACTCAATTTCCTGGACAACTTGAAGTTTAAAAGAAATAGAATAATCTTTTTGGGTACGCTTTATATACCCAGTCTTTGTTGATCTTTTCATTACACTACTGTTTTAGTGTATCGCTATTTCAGGACGGGACAAGTTTAAAAAACAAAAAACCCCGAAGCTTCAACTTCGGGATTTTTTGTTTTATTTTAAAATTTATTTCATAGTGGTTAAAGTGCCTTCAATTTTCCAGGTATTTAGACCGGCAATTTGATTATTCTCATAATCCACTTCGGTTAATTTATCTGAATTCCAAAAGAACCATTTTCCGGTTTTTACACCTTGAGTATAATTTGCCATACTTGTTTTGTTTCCGTTTATATCATAGGCAGTCCATTCCCCATGCAGTTTACCGTCTTTATAAGTTCCTGTCTGGCTAACCGTACCATCAGCATAATAAAATGTACCTTTAATAAGGTCTCCTTCTTTTTCAAACTTAGGTTCCGGAGTTTCCTGAGCAATAGCCACCGTACCAAGGCTTATTGCCACAGCTATCAAAATATTCTTTATCTTTTTCATGACCTGTTTTTTAATTTCCTTTTTAAATATACCTAAAAGTTTACATTAACACAATAATTACTTAATATTAAATTAACATTGGGGGATTAAAAAATTAAATTCCAAGTAGTTAAAAGTTAGGCCAGAGCCTAAAATAAAACTGAAATCCTATATTTTATAGCATTAAATTACCGGCAAACCCATAAGAACTTCTTACTTTTGCTGGCACTAAAATTTAAGGGAAATTATGTACAGAAGTCACACCTGTGGAGAATTAAATATTACCAATATTGGTCAAAAGGTCCAACTTTCGGGATGGGTTCAAAAAATAAGAGATAAAGGTTTTATGGTATGGGTAGACCTACGCGATCGTTACGGAATTACCCAGCTAATTTTTGATGAAGACCGATCATCAGGAGAGTTAATGGAAAAAGCCCAGAAACTCGGCCGTGAATTTGTTATTCAGATTTCCGGAAAAGTGATTGAGCGGGAATCAAAAAATCCTAATATTCCAACAGGTGAAGTTGAGGTCCTGGTTTCAGAATTAAATATTCTTAACACTTCCAAGACTCCTCCCTTTACCATTGAAGAAGAAACCGATGGCGGGGAAGATCTACGAATGAAATACCGGTATCTGGATATTAGAAGAAATCCGGTTAAGAACAAATTGATGTTCCGCCACAAAGTAGGTATGCAGGTACGAAACTACCTTTCCCAAAAAGGCTTTGTTGAAGTTGAAACCCCTTACTTAATAAAATCCACCCCCGAAGGTGCCCGTGATTTCGTTGTCCCAAGCCGAATGAACGAAGGCCAGTTTTACGCGCTTCCGCAATCGCCGCAAACCTTCAAGCAATTGCTTATGGTAGGCGGGTTGGATAAATATTTCCAGATTGTAAAATGTTTTCGCGATGAAGATCTTCGTGCCGATCGGCAGCCGGAATTCACCCAGATAGATTGCGAAATGGCTTTCGTAGAACAAGAAGATATCCTGAACATTTTTGAAGGCCTTACTCGTTTCCTACTAAAGGAAATAAATGATGTTGAGGTTAAGGAATTCCCCAGGATGACTTATGCCGAAGCCATGAAAAAATACGGAAACGACAAACCGGATATTCGATTCGGGATGGAATTTGCCGAATTAAATGAAGTTGCCCAAAACAAAGGTTTCAAAATTTTCGACGAACAGGAACTTGTTGTCGGGATCGCAGTTCCGGGCGGCGCTTCATTTACAAGAAAAGAGATCGACAAACTTGTTGCCTGGGTTAAGCGTCCACAAATTGGCGCTACCGGACTTGTATGGGCAAAATATAATGGAGACGGAAGTTTGAAATCTTCAGTAGATAAATTTTATTCCGAAGATGATCTTAAAACCTGGGCGGATGCCACAAGGGCTAAACATGGTGATCTTATTTTGGTTATGGCCGGTGACGCTAACAAGACCAGAACTCAGCTCAGCGCCTTAAGAATGCACTTAGGAAACGAATTAGGTTTGAGAAAAGCCAATGAATTCGCACCACTGTGGGTGGTAGATTTCCCACTTCTTGAATGGGACGAGGAAACCAAGCGATACCATGCCATGCACCACCCGTTTACTTCGCCTAAAAAAGAAGATTTCGCTTTGCTTGAAACAAAACCGGGTGAAGTTCGAGCCAATGCTTATGATTTAGTTTTGAACGGAAACGAAATTGGCGGTGGTTCAATAAGAATTCATGATAAAGAAACACAGTCCAGGATGTTCGATTATCTAGGTTTCACTCCTGAAGAAGCTGAGGCGCAATTCGGTTTTCTTATGGATGCCTTCCAATATGGAGCACCACCGCATGGGGGAATAGCCTTTGGCTTTGATCGACTCGTAGCTATCCTGGGGGGCCAGGAGAGCATTCGGGACTTTATCGCTTTCCCTAAAAACAATGCCGGAAGAGATGTTATGATTGATGCCCCGGCAAATCTTGATAAAGCGCAATTAGATGAATTACATCTTCAGGTAAAATTATAATTGATAAAAAATCCCGATTCCATATCGGGATTTTTTTACCTTCACTTAAAATTTTTTTGAGTGGTCACCAAACCTACAAAACTATTAATCCGTTTTTCAAAATGGAGTAACCGGCATCTAAGTCATCAACAATTCCTGATGATTTTAAGTGCTATTATTGGGTTTATCGCCGGTTTGGGCGCAGTAGTCATTAAAAACCTCACTCACTTTATACAGCGCTTACTGGAAGGAAGCCTGATTGCAAATTACCACCACGCTTTTTATTTTATTTTTCCGCTTATTGGTTTAAGCCTTACATTGTTTGTTATTAGAGTAATTTTCAAAAAAAGCTTAGGTCACGGTATTCCTTCTACGCTTTATGCCATTTCCCGGCGAAAAGGAATTATGCGTTCTTTCCAGATGTATGCCTCAATAATCACCGCGCCGTTAACCGTTGGCTTTGGAGGATCTGTTGGACTGGAAGGCCCAACAGTGGCAACTGGAGCTTCTTTAGGTTCCAATATTTCGCGCTTTTTTAAGATGAACCAGAGCTCACGCACCTTATTAATAGGTTGTGCGGCTGCCGGAGCTATGTCATCTATCTTTAAAGCACCCATCGCGGCGATCATTTTTGCTATTGAAGTTTTTAGCTTGGACCTCACTTTAATTTCTATGGTCCCCTTGCTTATTGCTTCGGTTTCAGCTATTCTCACCTCTTATTTTTTCTTTGGTTCTGATATTATTCTCCCATTTGAACTTCAGGATAGTTTTAATATCTCGGAGGTCCCTTTTTATATAATCCTTGGAATACTTGCAGCTGGGTTTTCTATGTATTTTACCAGTATTTATTTCAAAATTGGAGATGCTTTTAAAAAGATTGATTCCCTTTTTTATCGGCTCGTACTGGGCGGACTTGGACTTGGAATCCTTATTTACTTTATTCCGCCACTATATGGTGAAGGTTATAATGTGATAAATAATCTCCTGGCCGAAGATTATTTTGAAGCTCTTGGTACTAATTTTTTTAACGAGTATCTAGATAATATATGGATTGTAATCATACTACTTGCGAGCCTCGTATTTTTTAAGATTATCGCTACCTCTCTTACTTTTGGAGCCGGAGGTATCGGTGGTATTTTTGCCCCGGTAATGTTCATGGGAAGTGCTATGGGACACTGCTTCGCATTAGTTGTAAATAACCTGGGAGTTTTAAGAAATCCTATTTCGGTAAGTAGTTTTACTATGGTCGGCATGGCCGGATTAATGGCCGGGGTTTTACACGCCCCGCTCACCGCAATTTTCCTTATTGCAGAGCTTACGGGTGGTTACGAACTTTTTGTGCCTTTAATGATTACTGCTGCCATTTCTTTTATGATTACCAATCGGTTTCAGCCGCATTCTGTTTATACCATGGAACTAGCGCAACGAGGTGATTTGTTAACCCATAATAAAGACCAGGCTGTTTTAACCCTTTTGAATATTAAACAAATTATAGAAAAAAACTTTGTAAGCCTTAATATAAATATGAACCTTGGGGATGTTATTCATGAGGGCGTTATAAAATCCTCCCGAAATCTTTTCCCCGTTATTGACGAAAATCGTAACTTTTTAGGAATCATTCTTTTAGATGATATTAGACCGATAATGTTCGATCAGAAAATGTACAAGGAAGTTAAGGTAAGTGATATTATGCAACGAGCACCTGAAATTATTGATCTTAGAAAAGACAGGCCAAAAGATATCATGACTAAATTCCAGGAAACGAATGCCTGGAATCTACCGGTGGTAGAAGATGGTAAATATGTTGGTTTTATCTCAAAATCCAAATTACTCACCGCCTACCGTCAAAAATTAATTGAAGTAACTGTTTAGCTATGAAAACTTTAATGAAAATACTAGGAATCGCCATCCTTATCGCGATTGGAATTGGATTTTATATTAGAACTTTTGATGACAAGGCATTAGGCGATGTCATAATTGGAATCGCCGTTCTTGCCAGTGCTTTTATCTTAATGCCAATTTTTCTTTATGTAAGATGGAATGGTAAAAAACTAAAAGACTACACCCTCACCAAAGAAAACCTGGACCGTATGAGGGATAAAGGCCTGGATTAACAAGCTGATTTTAAAGCGATTCAAAATAATTTTTAAAAATTTATGGGCTCGTCTACTTTATTATATTAAGTTTGTACTTTATTAATTATTTATTTTTTTACAATGGAAGGTACAGTTAAATTTTTCAATGAATCCAAAGGTTACGGATTCATAACCAACGACGACACAGGAAGAGACATCTTCGTACACGTTACTGCTCTTGATGGGGAAACTCTAAATGAAGGTGACAAAGTGGAGTACGTTGAAGTAGAAGGAAAAAAAGGAGTAAACGCTAGCCAGGTGCGCGTTATTGAATAGATATATTATCCTATTTTCGAAACTACAAAAGCCACTGATCATCAGTGGCTTTTTTTATTGTATTAATTGCCTAAATCTCCTTCTCTAATTAATTTCAAAGGCTTCTGCTACGCCGTTAAGCATTTTCGCGGTTAGGGCAGAAAGATCATATTGATGCTTCCAATCCCAGTCTTCTCTAGCTTCAGAATCGTCAATATCAGAGGGCCAGGAATCAGCTATTTTTTGCCTGAAATCAGGATTGTAATCAATACTGAAATCAGGGATATGTTTTTTAATCTCTTCTGCGAGTTCCTTCGGAGTAAAACTTATCGCACTTAGATTATATGAGGACCTTACCTTCACTTTTTCTGAAGGAGCTTGCATAAGATCAATTGTAGCCTTGATAGCATCATCCATATACATCATAGGTAATCCTGTAGATTCACTTAGATATGAAGTATAGGCTTTATTTTTAAGCGCTTCATGAAAAATTTCTATCGCGTAGTCTGTTGTCCCGCCTCCAGGAAGGGTTTTGTAACTTATAATCCCGGGATAACGCAAACTTCTAACGTCTACGCCATATTTATCATGAAAATACTGGCACCATCTCTCTCCGGTTTGTTTACTAATGCCGTAAACCGTAGAAGGCTCCATTATAGTGGTTTGGGGAGTATTTTCTTTAGGTGTGGTTGGGCCAAAAACAGCTATACTAGAAGGCCAAAACACTTTTTTTAACTTCTTATCTTTTGCCAGATTTAAAATATGGAAAAGAGAATCCATATTAAGGTTCCAGGCTTTCATGGGATGTTGTTCTGCCGTAGCGCTAAGCATTGCAGCCATAAGATAAACCTCCTCTATCTCATATTTATTAATAATACTTTCTACATTAGATTTGTTGGTGGCATCCAGAATTTCAAATTGACCCGATTGCATCAACTCTTCATTTCCTTCACGAATATCACTTGCGATAACCCGATCTCTTCCGTGAATTTCCCGAAGTTTTAAGGATAATTCGGTTCCTATCTGCCCACTAGCACCTATGACTAAAATTTTTTCGGCCATGTTATTCAATTTTCAACAAATATATTTAATATTATAAAGGTATTCGCAACAAAACCTTCAAAACCTGTGCTCAACTTAAAAATCTGTTAATCCTGGAAAGATTTCCGGGCTAAAGAGCTAATTTTCATTTAACTTTGTGTGTATATGAAACTCCTGATACCTCTTTTTTGCTTACTCATCCTCAGCGGATGTAAGTCTGATGTTAATGCCGAAGCCAACGAGCAAACCGAGTTGGATAGCACCTTGCTTGCCAAAAACATTAATTTACCGGATACCGAAGTAGAACTGCTTCCAGAAGCCAAAAAACATGTGGTGCAATGGGTAAATTATATCACCGCCCAAAATGAGATAAACAATCTAAAATCGGCCAGCCTTAACCAGGTAATTGAGAGTGCAAAACCCATCTCCCAAATTATGCAATCTTTAAAAACTACAGTTCCAGACACGCTTAAATCAAAAGCAGTAGATGCAAGGTTGAACGTTTTATCCACCAAAGCCCAGGTTCTTGAGCAACTTGCCTCTCGCCGAAATAAAAACCTCGAACAAATCTCCAAAACCGCCCAGGAAATTCCGGTTGAATTCAATAATTTCAAACTTCAACTCAATGAGCTATTCCTAAAAAGCCTGGAGGATTTTGAACGTGAACTGGACAAGCTCGAAAGGGAACAGGACAGTATTTCCCAGGCAACAGAGCGTATTAAAGATTCGGTTTAACCAAAACACACCTTCCATTACTTTAGAAATTGTATCTTGAGACAAATCTATCTCGATGAAAAACCTTGTTTCTATTATCCTCTTTGGTTTACTTAGCCTCCAGACATTTTCACAGGATACTTCCGAAGAGAAAATCAACCAACTCATAGATCAATGGCATAAAGCCGCAGCAGAGGCCGATTTCGATGCCTATTTTAGCCTTATGACCCAAGATGGTGTTTTTATAGGCACCGATGCCACCGAAAACTGGCAGAACGATGATTTTCGTGAATTTTCCAAACCTTATTTTGATCGCGGAAAAGCCTGGAGTTTTACCCGTTTGGAACGTAACATTTATTTTAACAAAAATAAGTCTATCGCCTGGTTTGATGAGCTTCTAGACACTCACATGGGAATTTGCCGCGGCTCCGGAGTACTTCAAAAAACCGAAACGGAATGGAAGATCGCGCATTATGTGCTCTCTATCACCATACCAAATGAGAATGTCGAAAAAGTCACTCAATTAAAACAGTCCTTTGACGAAAAACTCATCTCTCAGCACAAAAACAAGTAAAAATCAGATTCCAACTATCTACTATCGATCAATAAATTTCTATTTATTTTAGAAAAAGTGTCTTCCACTTTTAAGATTATTAAATGAAATGGCTTCTTTTTAGTATTTTAGCATCATCTAAAAACAATAATTTAACAAATGAAGAAAATAACAAATTTGCTGTTTTATTCATTTTTGGGAGCTGCTGTAGTAAGCGGTTGTAAAAATGATAAAGAAGACAGCGTTGAAAAAGAGGAAATCCACGGAATTAACCTGGCTTATATGGATACTACCGTAAGCCCAAAAGACGACTTCTTTAGATTCGTGAACGGAAAATGGGTAGACTCTACCGAGATTCCGGAAGACCAGACTACTTGGGGTAGTTTTATGGAATTAAGACAAACCACCGATGCTGATGCCCTTGCTTTACTGGCAGGCGCTTCTACCAGCGACAGCCTTGACCCAAACAGCGATCAGGCCAAAGCGGTTTACCTTTACAAAACTATTATGGACACGGTGAGCCGGAATGAACTGGGCGTTGAACCTGTGAAGCCATACCTCGCAAAAGTAGATGCCATTGAGAACAAAGAAGACCTTCAGGCCTTTCTTACTGAAATGCAACAATACGGCGGGGCAGGATTCTTTTCCTTTGGGGTAAGAGCCGATGCAAAAAATTCTAACCAGAATGCTGCTTATTTGTACCCATCGGGCTTAGGCCTTCCGGACAGGGATTACTACGTAGCTGATGATGCCGATTCCAAAGAAAAACGTAAAAAATACAAAGAGCATATTACCAAAATGCTTCAGTATATAGATTATTCTGAAGAAGAAGCATCTGAAGCAGCCAAAACAATCCTTGAATTCGAGACCAAACTGGCAGAACCTCAACTGGATAAAGTAGAGCGTAGAGATGCACGGAACACTTATAACCCAATGACTGTCTCTGAACTTGAAAAATCAGTTCCGGCTTTAGATTGGGAAAAATATTTCAACGAAATAGGCGCAAAAGAACTTGACACTATTATCGTAGCTCAGCCTAAATATATGAAGACTTTACAGAAGGTCTTCAATCAGAATAATGTTGAAGACTGGAAAACTTATTTGAAATGGAGCATCTTTAATGATGCTGCTAATGCGCTTTCTACCGAAATTGAAACCGCTAACTGGGAATTCTATAACAAAACCTTGCAAGGAGCCCAGGAACAACGTCCCCGTGATGAGCGTGCATTGCAAACTATCAACTGGACCATTGGCGAAGCTCTTGGTAAACTTTATGTAGAGGAACATTTCCCCGCCGAAGCTAAAGAGCAGGCTGAAGAAATGATAGCAAACATCATTAAAGCTTACGAAAACAGGATTAATAACCTGAGCTGGATGAGTGAGGACACTAAGAAAAAAGCCATTGAAAAACTGGGTACTACTACTATTAAGGTTGGTTATCCAGACGAATGGAAAGATTACAGTGATCTTGAAATCGCAGGAGTTGAGAAGGACGGTTCTTATTTCCAGAACATGATGAATGTGAGCAAATGGAGAACAGCTGAAAATATGGCCAAACTGGGAGAACCGGTAGACAAAACCGAATGGTTTATGCCTCCTCAAATAGTTAACGCTTATTATAACCCTAGTTATAATGAGATCGTATTCCCTGCTGCCATTCTCCAACCACCTTTCTACGATTACAAAGCCGATGCAGCCATTAATTACGGCGGAATTGGAGCCGTAATCGGTCATGAGATCTCTCACGGATTTGATGACAGTGGTGCTCGTTTTGACGCTGATGGAAACCTTAACAACTGGTGGACCGATGAAGATCTTGAAGCCTTTGAAGAGCTTGGAGGCGCTCTGGCTAACCAATACAGCAAAATCGAAGTTGTAGACAGTGTGTTTATCAATGGGCAATTTACCCTTGGTGAAAATATTGGTGACCTAGGTGGAGTTAATGCCGCTTATGATGGATTACAAATCCACCTTGAGGAAAATGGTAACCCGGGTGAAATTGACGGTTATACTCCAGAGCAACGTTTCTTCATGTCATGGGCAACCGTATGGAGAACCAAGATGCGTGATGAGGCCTTGAAAAACAAGATCAAAACCGATCCGCATTCTCCCGGAATGTACCGCGCCTATGTGCCACTTCAAAACATAGAAGCTTTCTATGAGGCTTTTGAAATTGAAGAAGGTGATAAGATGTATCTAGCTCCCGAAGATCGCGTGGTCATCTGGTAGTTCCAGCATAATTAATTAATTCAAGGGCCTGCTGAAAAGAGATTTCAGCAGGCCTTTTTATTGAAAATGGTAAAAAGCATTTTCCAGATGTTCCAATTTTACACCTTGCTTATTGATCACGATAGCAATTATATCAAAACGAGCCTCCACCTCAGAGAGATTTCTGTCATTAATATAGAAATCTGCGACCTTTAAAAGTTGTCTCTTTTGCTTTGGTTTCACAAATTCCTGAGGAAGACCAAAATCGGGGGTGCTGCGGGTTTTCACCTCAACTATCACGAGGGTATCACCTGTTCTGGCAATAATGTCTACCTCTGCTTTATCAAATCTGTAGTTCTCGGCCAGAATCTCATACCCCTCTTTTCTAAGGTGCGCCACAGCAATTTTTTCCCCCTTAATTCCTAATGAATTGTGTTTGGCCATTTAATTTTTAGGAAAATTAAAGTTTACAGACCGAATAAAAATTGGGGGAAATCCTTTAAAATTTGCTTAATTGATCAGCATTATGGTTTCAACTCTAAGATCCAAGGCTTCTATTTCCTCCGGGCTCGCTTCAATTAGACGATCTCCGTAAAATTTATTTCCTGGATCATTTTGAGGTGCCAGGAAAACGCGTAAGCCTGAATCTTCGAGCTTCCCTTCATTCCACATCACCGCTCCACTGTAATCCCAGCCAAAACCATAAAAGGAAATCTCTTTTCCATTCAGCTTGTTGAGCTCGTCATAAGTAGTACCTATTGCAATGCCCTCACTAGATTTCCATTGCCCGTCAACGTCAAACCTGATATCATGTATTTTTGTTCTGCTCTTATCTTTCCAGGTAATGTGAAGTTCGTTAGGAGTATCCGGATAAAGGATGGTATAAGCACGTTCCACGGTACCTTCCTCAAACATCCCCACATCTTCCCTAAAATTGGCATTGGGATATCTATTTTTAAGCTCTTCGGAAGAGTATTTCTGCAGGTTTTCAACCACAAACTTTTCATCCGAAGCGGTATTTCGGGAACTTCCGCAGGCGACTAAAGTCAATACACTAATTAAAACAATTAATTTTTTCATTTTAGATTAAGTTGCTTCCGCAGAAAACCATTAAAAATCTCTTCGGAAAAAGTTTGTTGCTAAATTCAGGAACATTCCACAGAGAAGCCCTGTCTTTTACAAGAATTTAACGCGTATTATTTAACAGATGCTTACCTTTACGGCTTCCAAAAAAGTTTAAGATTAATGAGCGATTCTACACAGCGATATACTATTACAGCGGCTTTACCATATACCAACGGCCCTATCCATATTGGTCACCTTGCAGGGGTGTATGTCCCTGCCGATATTTATGCACGTTTCCTTAGGATGCAAGGCCACGATGTAGCTTTTGTCTGCGGAAGTGACGAGCATGGAGTACCAATTACTATAAAGGCGAAAAAAGAAGGCGTGAGCCCACAGGACATCGTAGATAAGTATCACGCTGTTATAAAAAAATCTTTTAAGGATTTTGGGGTCTCTTTTGACAATTACTCCAGAACATCAGCCGAAGTTCACCACGATACGGCCTCTGCTTTTTTCAAAAAAATGTATGAGGATGGTAAATTCATTGAAGAAACAACCCAACAACTTTATGATGAAGAAGCCAAACAATTTCTGGCCGATCGTTTTGTAACCGGAACCTGCCCGAAATGCGGAAATGAAGAAGCATACGGCGACCAATGCGAAAGCTGCGGAACCTCCCTGAATGCCACCGATCTTATCAACCCTAAATCAACATTTTCTGGAGCTACGCCTACCCTCAGGAAAACCCGGCATTGGTTTTTGCCTCTAGATCAATATGAAGACTGGCTGAAGGAATGGATCCTGGTTGGCCATAAAGCCGACTGGAAAAGCAATGTGTACGGCCAGGTTAAATCCTGGATAGACGACGGGCTTAGGGCCCGTGCCGTAACCCGCGACCTGGACTGGGGAATTCCCGTTCCGGTTGAGGGTGCCGATGGAAAGGTGTTATATGTTTGGTTTGATGCGCCAATAGGCTACATCTCCTCCACAAAGGAGTGGGCTGAACGCGAAGGGAAAGATTGGGAGCCTTACTGGAAAGATGAAAACACCAAACTCATCCACTTTATAGGAAAAGATAATATTGTATTCCACTGTATTATTTTCCCGGTAATGCTTAAGGCTCATGGAGACTTTATTTTGCCGCAAAACGTACCTGCCAACGAGTTCCTTAATCTCGAAGGCAAGAAACTATCTACCTCTAAGAACTGGGCGGTTTGGCTTCACGAATATCTGGAAGATTTCCCAGGGCAGCAGGATGTTTTGCGATATGTGCTCACCGCCAATGCCCCGGAAGCTAAAGACAACGATTTCACCTGGAAGGATTTCCAGGCAAGAAATAATAACGAATTAGTAGCTATTTTCGGGAATTTCATCAATCGCGTAGTGGTACTTACCAATAAATATTATGGAGGAATTGTTCCTAAGCCTCAAAAGCTCTCAGAAATCGACGAGCAAACCATCGCAGAGCTGAAAGCCTATCCGGCAGTAATAGCTAGTTCTATTGAAAAGTATCGTTTCCGTGAAGCCCAGGCAGAACTTATGAACCTGGCCCGACTTGGAAACAAATACCTGGCCGATGAGGAGCCCTGGAAACTTATAAAAACCGATGCTGGCAGGGTTCAGACGGTAATGTATGTCGCCCTGCAAATCGCTTCTGCCCTGGCCACTTTAAGTGAGCCCTTCTTGCCATTCACCTCAGTGAAACTTAAAGGTATGCTGAAATTTTCTGCTGAAGAAAACAGGCTTGAAAGCTATGAGAAGTCTCAATGGGATAAGATCACAACCCGGGAAGCTCTCTTACCGGCGGGCCATCAAATTGGAAAAGGAGAACTGCTATTCAGCAAAATTGAAGATGAACAAATAGAAAAGCAATTGGAAAAACTGGAAACTACAAAAACTGCAAATGCCGCTGAAGCGAATAAAGTAGAGCCGCAAAAAGAGACTGCAAGCTTTGAGGAGTTCACCAAAATGGACCTTAGGGTAGGGACTATCATTGAAGCTCATAAAATGCCAAAGACCAAAAAACTTATGGTGATAAAGGTAGATACCGGGCTTGACCAGAGAACAGTTGTTTCAGGGATTGCAGAGCATTATAAAGCTGAAGATATCATTGGAAAAAAAGTTACGGTTTTAGCTAATTTGGCTCCCCGAAAACTGCGCGGAGTTGAAAGTCAGGGGATGATCCTGATGACCGAAAATGCTCAGGGAAAACTGGTTTTTGTGAACCCCGATGAAGATGGCGTAGAACCGGGAACTACCATCAATTAGTTTCGGATCCCGGCTGCACTTTTAGGTTATGCTGGTCATCGCTTGAAATGCCCTGGCAAAGCACAAAAACAAAAATTTCGACAAATGGTAAAAATTTGGATAATAACAATCTCTCTTTTTTTAATAATCACATTACTTTTCTGGAGTTTTACCAGGGGTCATTTCAGAAAAGAACATGGTAAAAAAATGTGGGGAAAATGGGGAACGAGAACCTTCTATTGGCAAGGTGCGATATTTGTCGGTATCGGAAGTACATTTCTAATAATGTATCTTTTAAAATGGGCACACATTTTAAATTTTTAGAAGCGGAAACCTGTTAGATTACTCAAGCTAAATGCTCGAAATAGCCTATCATCCTATCTACAAACACCCATTACCGAAGGGGCACCGTTTCCCTATGGAAAAATATGAGTTGCTTCCAAAACAGCTCCTTCATGAAGGGACCTGTGTGGAATCAAATTTTTTTCAGCCGGAAATTCCGGACGAAAAATATATTCTGGCTGTGCACGATGCTGAATATTTAACAAAGTTACAAAACCTTGATCTCGACAGAAGAGCTGAAAGAAAAACCGGTTTTCCCCTTTCTGCAGAACTTGTGAAAAGAGAACTCATAATTGCAGATGGTACGATGAAAGGCTGTCATTTCGCTCTTGAAAATGGTATCGCCTTCAACATTGCCGGGGGAACGCATCACGCCTATTCCGATCACGGGGAGGCTTTTTGTTTGCTAAATGACCAGGCTATTGCCGCCAGATATCTCCAGCAGAAAAAACTGGCTAAAAAAATACTTATTATAGACCTGGACGTTCACCAGGGAAATGGCACGGCCGAGATCTTCGAAAAAGATTCTTCTGTTTTCACCTTTTCAATACACGGAAAAAATAACTACCCTTTTAAAAAAGAACAATCTGATCTGGACATTGAACTAACCGATGGCACGGGCGATGAAGACTATTTAAGAATGCTCAAAAACACCCTTCCGGATTTAGTGAAAGAGCAAGATCCCGATTTCATCTTTTATTTAAGCGGAGTGGATATTTTAAAAACCGATAAATTAGGAAAGCTCTCCTGCACAGTCGCGGGCTGCAAAGAACGCGATCGCTTTGTGCTGCAAACCTGCCGTGATCTTAAAATTCCCATACAATGCAGTATGGGAGGTGGGTACTCTCCCGAAATTAAAACAATTATCGAAGCTCACGCCAATACTTACCGGCTGGCTCAGGAACTTTATTTTTAGTGTAAAAAATCCCATCCGGTGAATGCAGACGGGATTTTCAATCTTCAGAAAAATTACTTTTTATACACTACTTATTTCCCATTAACAGCAGCTCATTGCAAACCACCTCGGTAATAAAATGCTTCTTGCCTTCTTTGTCATCCCAACTGCGGTTGGTTAACTTCCCTTCTATGCCCACTTCCTTGCCCTTGCCGACATATTTCTCTACCAGCTCAGCCGTTTTTCCCCAGGCTACAATATTATGCCATTGGGTATCGGTAATTTTTTCTCCCGCAGCATTCTTGTAATGCTCATTAGTCGCGATTGGAAATTTTGCGATTTTCTTTCCCGTTTCCAGGTTTACGATCTCAGGCTCTCTTCCTACATTCCCGATCAACTGAACTTTGTTTCTTAAAGTACTCATAACTCAAAATTTTAATTTAGCTGAAAATCGTTAGTTCATTTCAACACAACAAACTTAGAACTGAACGCAAATAATAATCGGTTGGGAATTATTTGTTTTCGTTTATAGGCGTTTGTAAACATTTAAAAATATTTAATTCAAGATTACTGTCCCGCTTATTTTGTCATTCCAATAGAAAGTTTTACTTGCAAAGAAAAAATGTCACAAGAAGAACATAAAGTCTGGTATGCCTGCTATGGCTCCAACCTCCTGGAGGAGCGTTTTAGGTGCTATATAGGTGGTGGACAGCCAAAAGGTGCCCATCGAATTTACCCGGGATGCACCAACAAAACATTCCCTACCCGCACAAAAGGTCTGCTCATTAACAGGGAAATGTATTTTGCTAAAATTTCTAAAACCTGGAGCGGAGGCGGTGCTGCTTTCATTAAATCAGATTTTGATAAAAATGTAGAAACCCTGGGGCGTATGTACCTTATTACCAGCCAGCAATTTGTTGACCTGGTACAGCAGGAGATAAAGTTTGAAGGAGATTTTGATATTAACCTGGAAAAGGTAATCAAAGAAGGTTCCCTGGATATGAAAAATAAATCCTGGTATGGGCAAATCAATCACCTCGGGGAAGAAGAAGGCTATCCCATTTTCACCTTTACCAATGAAGAATACCTAGAAAATGAAATAAATGCCCCCAACGAACATTATTTAAAAATTATTATTGAAGGATTAAAGGAAACCTATCAAATGACAGACACAGAGATTGAAAACTACCTCAAAACGAAAGAGGGTATTAAAGATTTTCCTATTGAAGCTAAACTACTTCAACTCATTATGAGCTGAGGGAATATTGTCCTATTTTTATTAAAAATAAATCAATGAGGAATAAAGAAAAAGTAAACCTAAAAGATAAATTCGAGCTTTTTAATGAATATTGGACGCCTAAAATTATTGGCGAACTTAATGGACAACAGGTGAAATTAGCCAAGCTAAAAGGTGAATTTGTATGGCACGATCATAAGCATGAAGATGAAATGTTCCTGGTTATAAAGGGCAGCATTAAAATTGAGTTTCGGGATAAAACCATAAACCTCCATGAAGGTGAGATGTATATCGTCCCCAGAGGCGTAGAACACAATCCCGTAGCACAAGAAGAAGCCTGGGTTTTACTTTTTGAACCATCGACTACCCAACATACCGGCGAAGTAAAAGATAAACTTAGCGTAGAGAACCCAGATTGGATTTAAAACTCAAACTTATATACAAAATTGCCTAAAAGCGACAACAGGTGTAAAGGGTTTTAATTTCCGGGAAAATTATCTTTATATACTCTCTGAGCCTTTTAATGTTTTTAATTGAAAAAAGAGTACTATAAACCAGTATTATGTAATTAAGAGCCTGAATATCAATTGAAGAAGAGCTTATAGAATTGAATGATAATTAAATTCATATTTTTAACTTATGAAAGCAGCCAGTGTTAGTCAGTTAAAAAAAGAACTCGCATTCCGGTCTCAGCATGAACTCCTGGAGCTTTGTCTTAGGCTTTCAAAATTCAAAAAAGAGAATAAAGAGCTGCTCACCTATTTATTATTCGAAGCAGATAATGAGGCCGAATTCATTTCTGAAGTAAAAAAAGAGATGGACGAGCAATTTGCCGGCATCAACACCCGTACCTGGTATTTTATAAAAAAGAGTGTGAGGAAAATCCTGAGGGATGTGAAAAAACACGCCCGTTATTCAGGAAAAACAGAAACCGAGGTGGAGCTTCTTATTTATTTCTGTGCGAAGTTGAAATCATTCCCTAAGCCTATACACCGCAATAAAACCCTTCAGAACCTTTATGAGCGACAGCTTCAGCTTATCAATACAAAGCTGCAGAAACTCCACGAAGACCTGCAATATGATTACCGATTGCAGATGGAAAAACTTAATTTATAAAGTAAAGTCTAGAGCATCACCAGATTAGTGATTTTCAGGTTTAATAAAATTTAAAGGGGTTTTATAGTGAGGCCAAAATTGTGAAAGTTATCTTTGTTGGATCTTGATTTTTATCAAATTGAAGCAAACCAGCATGATGCTGCACGCAAAATCGGTTAAACCCTGCATGATTAAAGCCTGTACTGAATTTCCATGTTATGTAGAACTGATGTAATCAGGCTAAAATTAAAAGCAGATGTCCTTTAAAAAACTGAATCCCCCATTAAAAGAAGCTCTTGAAAGATTGGGAATTGAAGAGCCGTTACCATTTCAGAAAAAAATATTACCAAAAATTAAAAGCGGAAGAGATCTTTTCATTTTTTCCCCGGAAAATCATGGCAAAACCACTGCGCTGATCATTAGTACAATCCAAAAACTCGAAAGTGCAGCTTTTGAAGATGCGCCCAGGGCACTGATCTATGTAAAAGACAAAGAAGCCGCGATGGAACTTGAAAAGAAATTTAAAAAATTCACCAGATATATGGATCTACGCATTTTCAGTGCGTATGATGAACCCGATATAGAAGTTCAGAAAGTTGCCATTTACGAAGGCGTAGATATAGTGATTGCAACTCCTAAAAAACTATTTAAGCTTTTTTCCATAACAGGGATTAATGTGAGCCAGTTAAAGTTACTAATTGTAGAAGATGCTGAATTCATTAACAATACAGGCATTTTCAATGATCTGATTCGAATCCCTCAGCATATTTCAAAATGTCAATACCTGGTATTTGCTAATGAGACCAATTCTAAAATTGAAAGATTAAAGGATTCTTTTATGGCTCGCGCCGAAGTTGTTAATATGAAATAGGTATGTGTTTTCCATATTTCGGAATATGCGATTAGTATAAAGTTTTTCTGCTAATAATGCTATTGGCCATGACCACCAATGCTCAGGATTTAAAAGACTTTCAATAAAAAACCGTTTGGTCCTGGTAATTGCATAAAATATGGAAGATCAGGGCTTCCAAAAGCAACCGGAAATTCTTTCTCTCAAAAAATTATTTGCAACCAAAGATAGTATGCCAATGGCAAACTGAAATGCAAAGAAATAAATAAGAGCCTTAAAACATTTTAATTCCACCCCTATACACCCCTATAAATAGGTTTTTATTATATTTATTGTGAAAATATTGAAAAAATGCAAAAAGCCTGTCTGGAATGTGGCGATAAAATTGTGGGCCGCGTAGATAAAAAGTTCTGCAGCGATTATTGCCGCAACGCATACCACAACAACCTTAATAAAGACAGCAAAAACCTGGTTAGAAACGTAAACAACCGGCTGCGCAAGAACTATCGTATTCTGGAAGAATGCAACCCCAATGAAAAAACCACCACCACCAAAAACCGACTTTTAGCCAAGGGATTCAACTTCGATTATATCACAAGTATTTACACCACTAAGAGCGGAAAGGTGTACTATTTTGTGTATGATCAGGGTTATCTTCCACTCGATAACGGGATTTATGCCCTGGTTAAAAGAAACTAAAGCTTAAACGTGCCAATTATTGCTTTTTTGTTCTGTTGCAGCACGCAATACATCGCTCTGACTAATCTGCCCAACAAGCTTACCATTTTCAACAATTGGAAATCTTCTGTAACGTTTCTCGATGAATTTTTTGGCGGCATCAATCACGTTCATATTTCCATCTATGGTTTCTACATTGCAATTCATGCGTTTCCCAACAGTGGTATCTTCCAGAGGCATATTATAATACTGGCTATCAGAAACGTGTTTCATACAATCCCCCTCAGAGATCATCCCTTTCAAATTATTTTTTTCGTCAACAACACATCCCCCGGAAATTTTATGTTTCAGTAGCTTTTCAGCCACATCCATAATGTGGTCTTTTTCCCTGAAGGTGATCAGGTCGGTGGTCATATAATCTTTTACCAGCATAGCCGAACTCTCCGGTTTTTCCGGAGCCGCCTGCTTTCCTTGATAACTTTTGATAGCCATAGCTTAAAATTTTGAGTATTAATCTCTTAAATATAAGAAATTTCCAATTAGGGCTAAAGCCCTTTCTTTCTTAAAATCTTGATTATCTTTATTCCCGAATAATTACAAGTGCTATTTATGCTGAAAAGTATACCTCCCGTTTTTTCGCTTATTCTTATCGCCATTGCTGCCTGGTTTACTTTCAACAGCAGCCAGCCTAAAAATTTTTCTTCGGAAAATATTCCTGAAACAGAGTTCTCTACCCAACGCGCCTTTCAACACGTTGAAGCTATGGCTAAGCAACCTCATTATATCGAGACGGTCGAGCACAGTAGGGTACGTAATTATATCGTGAATGAATTACAGAAGATGAATCTATTGGTGCAAACCCAGGAAGATTATTCTTTAAATAAACGCGGAAGCCTGGTGAGACCTCAAAATATTCTGAGTCGAATTGAAGGGGATGGGGATGGCCCGGCGCTGGTATTGATGTCGCATTACGACAGCAATCCACATTCCTCCCTGGGCGCCAGTGATGCTGCGAGTGGCGTGGCCACCATACTGGAAGGAATTCGAGCTTTTTTGGCTCAAAACCCATCCCACCAAAACGACATCATCCTTCTATTTACTGATGCTGAAGAAATTGGTCTCAATGGAGCCGAACTTTTTGTAAGAGATCATCCCTGGGCCGAAGACGCCGGACTTGTCCTAAATTTTGAAGCACGGGGCAGTGGTGGAGATTCATTCATGTTTCTCGAAACAAATTCCGGAAATGCCAAATTGCTCGAGGCCTTTCAGGAAGCAAATCCTGAATATCCGGTTACCAACTCCCTGGTGTACAGCATTTATAAAATGCTGCCCAATGATACAGATCTTACGGTACTTCGGGAACAGGCCAATATCCCCGGTTTCAATTTCGCTTTTATAGATGATCATTTCGATTATCATGCTGCCACCGACACCCCAAAAAATCTGGATAAAGAAAGCCTGGCCCATCAAGGAAGCTATCTTATGCCATTGCTGGAAACCTTTAAAGACGCTGATCTTTCCAATTTTAAAACCGAAAAAGAACTTATCTTCTTTAGTCTCCCTGGAGGAGAAATGATAAGTTATCCCTTCTCCTGGATCACTCCAATTTTATTGATCGCGGTTGTGATCTTTATCCTGCTGCTGATTTATGGGTTTTCCCAAAAAAGACTTGATGGCAAATCAGTTTTTAAAGGATTTCTGGCTTTTTTGCTAAGTTTTACTCTCGCGGGACTACTCACCTTCCTTTTATGGAAATTTAACCTCTATATCTACCCGGAATTTTCAGAAATGGAACAGGGTTTCACCTATAACGGATATTATTATATAGCCGCTTTCCTTTTTCTAAGTCTTACCATATCCTTTTTCACCTATCACCGTTACCACAAACCTGTTAATCAAGCCTCCCTTTTTGTTTTTCCTTTATTTTTCTGGTTGTTATTATGCAGCCTACTTGGCATTTACCTTAAGGGAGCTGCCTATCTTATAATCCCCGTTTATTTTGGTTTGCTCCAATTCTTTGTAATGATAAGGCAAAAAAAACCAAACAACCTACTCATGGCTTTTTTAAGTCTACCGGCCATCTTTATCTTCCTGCCGCTTCTAGTCCAATTCCCGGTAGCTTTGGGCTTAAAGATCCTATTTGCTTCTGCCCTGCTCTGCGTGCTGCTGTTTACACTAATGCTTCCGGTATTCGGATATTTTAAAAGAAAGAAAGCCTTGGCAGTACTAAGCTTCCTTATATTTAATATCCTCTTTTTTATCGCACATTTTAAGTCAGAATTTAACGAGAAGAGACCAAAACCCAATTCCCTGGTCTATCTCTTTGATGCCGATGAAAATACCGCTCACTGGCGTTCTTACGATAAAATGCCTGATGAATGGACTGAAAATTTCTTCGGAAAGGAACCGGTGATTATACCTTCAAACGAGAAAACCTTCAGTAGTAAGTATGGCTCCAATTTTACCTGGAGAGCTGAAGCTCCTTCAATAAATTTGCAGGCTCCAACGATTCTTTTCGATAGCCTGGGGACTACGGATGAGATCACCCACTATTCCCTAAAGATCGCTCCTAACCGAAAAATTCACCGCCTGGAACTTTTCGCCGACCGCAGTGTAGATTTCGAGGAGTTTAAAGTAAATGGTTTACAGGCGGCTGACACCCAATTGGGAGACAACAAATTTAATGTACATACCCGCCGATGGCATGACCGACTTCTCACCTGGCATGTTTCGGGGAGAGATACTTTGCGGGTGGAATTCAGCTTGGAAAGTAATGAAAAACCAACATTCACCCTTTATGAATCCAGCTTCGATCTCCTGGAAAATCAAGAATTAAATGTGCCGGAAAGATCTGAAAGTATGATCCCAAGGCCATTTGTAGTAAACGATGCGGTAATTTTTAAGAAAACCATAAGTCCCGAGTAGGCTGGGGTTTTGTAGATTTGAATTGCACAATAATCGTCATTCTGAACTTGATTCAGAATCTCATCACCATGAGTAAAGCTATGGTATTAACATAAGTTAAAAAACACCTCCCCTTCGGGGAGGGCAGGGAAGGACCATGAACATATCAATATTAGGAACCGGATGGCTGGGCTTGCCCCTGGGAAAAGCACTTATCGAGGCTGAACATAGTATAAAAGGCTCGGTAACCCGCCGGGAAAAAATGGAGCAGCTGCAGGAAGCGGGAATCACCCCATACCAGATCAAGGTCTTTACCGAAGGCGTACAAGGCGATCTCACTTCCTTCCTGGCAGATGCCGAAGTTTTAATCATCGATATCCCACCCGGACTGAGAAGTGATCCCGAAGCCGATT
>NZ_DATCSO010000069.1:0-36666 GCF_036568425.1 Salegentibacter sp.
GCAGTATTCTCATTTTTTCCAAAGAACAGTGGTTTTCCAGGTTTTTGATAGACCTTATAAAAGATCTGCTCAATATCTAAGTGCTCTAATGACTTCCCGACATAGTCATAGTCCCCAACCGAAATTCCACCACTTATAATGACCAGATCATTTTCACTCATAACCTGTTTTAATTTGTTGTAAGTGTCTTTGTAATTGTCTTTTACTTTGTGAACAGATATGGTATCAAAACCAAGATCAAGAAAAGCACTTTTCAGCATAACTGAATTGCTTTCGTAAATTTTTCCGTAGGGCAGCGGATTACCAGCCTCAATAAGTTCATTACCTGTAGCTACTATTGCTATAGACGGTTTTTTGTAAACCGAAACTTTTTTTAGTCCGAGCGAACTTAGATATCCAATTGCAGCGGGGGTTAATTTGTCTCCGATTTTTAGAGCTATTTCACCTTTATTAACCTGTTCTCCTAAAGGGCGTATATTTTGTTGTTTTTTTGGGGGGAGCTTTACAATAATTTCATTCCCTTTAACGAAAACCTCTTCCTGAATAACTATTGCATTTGCGGAGTCGGGGACGGGAGCCCCGGTAAAAATCCGAAGTGCTTCGCCCTTTTTCAATGAAGGTTGCTGGCTGTCTCCTGCTTTTACTTCACCAACTACAGAATAGGTTAGATCTTCATGTAAATTAACAGCATAACCGTCCATTGCCGATTGTCTGAAAGGAGGCATATTAATGGGAGACGGGATATTCTGGGATAAAATAGAATTACCCGCATTTTCAACAGGTAGTTTGATTTCCGATGAAATCTTTTTAGTGTTTTTAAGGACAGCTTTTAAAGCTTCTTCAATGCTAACCATTGTTTTGCCGTTATGTCATAACAAACATAACGAATAGTTATAGGGGAGGATATGATAGTGATCATATCCAGCATTACTCTATGGAATATTGGTAATTATTCAGTATAGATTTTTTATGAAATTCTGTACTATTCGTAGAATTCCAACAGCTTAACCTTATTTCTGGTAGAATAGATCTTATTTTCCTCGTGCAGCTTTTTTAGAATCCGGGTAATTACAACACGTGTAGAGTTTAAATCGTCTGCAATGTCCTGATGCGTAACTTCCAGGTCGATATTATTAGAAATTTTAACCTTACAAGTCAAATATTTCCAAATACGCGCCTTCATTTTCATAAAAGCAAGGGAATCAATAGTTTCAACCATTTCCATTAATCTACAATGATAACTATCAATAATATAATGACGCCAGCTTTGATATTTAACTAACAACTGATCAACCAAATTAATAGGAATACCAATCGCTTCAACATTTGTTTCTGCTATTCCTCTAAAAATACTTTTCTTTCTATGAATACAGTTTGCAAAAGAAATAGAACAGGTGTCACCTGGTTCTAAATAGTATATTGACAGCTCGCACCCATTGTGGTCTTTTCTGATAATCTTTACGACCCCATTTATAATTAATGGGATGTGCGTTAACTCTTCATCTATATCAACCAAGAGCTGGCCTTTTTCAACTTTTCTTAGGTAACCTACCTCGGAAATTTCTTGAAGTAATTCTTTTTCAAATAGTTCAGAATAAGTATGGTGTAGTTTTCTTTTTAGAATAATGCTATTGTCCATCTTCATATTATTTTAGGATAGTACAAATATAAGTAACCCCCCTGATATACAGAGAGGTTACTTCTATAAACCAATCCAATCTACAAAAAAAAATTCTTAAAACTTAACCTGAACCTGTGTCAGTAAAGCGTCATTATCAACATTAACTACAGTCTCAATATTAGCTAAGTAGTTAACTTGAAAGCGCACTTTACTATTCACAAAATAGTTAAGACCAAGCGTCATTCTTTCAGAATATCCTATATTATCTTTTAGGTTAATGTCTGCATCAAAATATTCATATTTAAACACAGGTTGAAATTTTTCAGTCACATCATAACTTGCCATGATGTATGCACCATCTCTTTCTTCTCCCAGTGCTATAGGCGTTGCACCACAACCACCTCCTGCACCGGCAAAATAAGCTCCTTCATCATAGATATACTCACCTTGAAGTTCAAATTTACCTAGTTCCAAAAGGAAGTCCCCACCATAAGAAGTTCTATCGTCTTCATTATTGTTCGGGATTGGATAACCATATCTAAAACTGGCTCCAACAGTAAGATTTCTTAAAATCTTATAAGAAGCACGTCCCATGATATCCTTTTTTTCATTGTCATCTTTAACCCCTAATCCACGTCCATTCATAAGTGCAACAGCATAATTCAATCTATTAAACTTATTTCCGCCAAAAATAGCTACCCCAAAATCACGTTGTGGTGCCACTAACTGGTCTGCAACAACCGATCTTTCAATTGTTTTTAGGTCATTACAAGGGGTTTGAACATCTAAACTAAAAGGTTGTTTAAATGAACCCATAGATATTCTTGCCCAATTATCGGCTTCATAAGTTACAAATGCATCCATTAGATAAGCATCACCTGTACTTCCAATAAAGGGACTGGTTTCTAACATAAAATAATAGGAGAAATTACCCACCACTTTACCTCTTACACCAATACGAGCTCTTTTGAATCTAAAACTATTCTCCTGATCTCCATCGGTGAAATTGTAATCATATTGGGGTTGCATATACCCAAATATATTAATGGTTGGTCCGCTTATTGAATCATTTGATGATCCCGGTAATTCCGCTTCGCATCCTTGAGAGAACATTGCATTCGTACTGAATAACAATGTTAAAACTAGCAATATATATATTTTGCTTTTCATTTTTCTTGAGATATTTTTTTAGTTACTTAACAGTAGGTAAGTCTTTTGGTTTTGAATCAACTCCCCATTGATTTGAACTGAATGCGTCATTTGAATGATATAATCCATTCATTCCATATACTAAGCTTTTGGCATCGTAACCAAGAACATTCAAGGTGGCAGTTATGACCGCCGAAGTCTGACCGGTATAACAATAAGTCACAATTGTATTAGCTTCTGGATCAAGGGCCTTATAAGTGTCATCAGCTAGATTAAGAGGGTAAATTCTATAGGCTGAACTAATATGTCCAAAGTCACTATAAGCTTGTTCACTGAAATAATTATTGATGAAATATGCACCAGGAGTGGCTAATACCTCTCCCCCACTAATAGTTTTAAAACCTTCTGCAACAGCTGCTTCCACACGTTCTTTAAGAATAGCTTCTCCATTGGTAAGAGTAGTTGAGATTACCGGGTCGTCATAAATTATGTTTGCCGGAGCAGCATCATATGACCAGTTAGGGCTACCTTTAGCAATATCATCAGTCTTTTTATTCCATGATGCGTCTGCACCTTTTGAATTCCATCCAGACATTCCCCACTTAAGAGCTTGTGTGTTAGAATATCCATAAAGGCGTAATAAAGCTGTAGCATAACATGCTGTTTGTCCAGAATAACAAACCACTAAAATTGGTTTTGTTGTTTTGGCAGCTTCAGTTAAAATATCACCAAAAGCAACATTGTGAGCTCCCTCTATATGTGATTCTGCATAAGCATCACCACTCCTTATATCCATAATGTAATAAGTGTCTAAGAATGCAGCAAGATCATCTTCCGCAGGTGCCTTAGTCACAAACTTTTGACCATCTGTATTGGTTAAAATATTATTAATGTCCAAATTGTTTTCAACCATGTAATCTGCCATAAGTTCAAAAGCAGGGGTTGATACTACTTCACCCTCTAATGGATCATCACCTTTATCACAAGAAGTAAGTAAAAGAGCGGGTATAAAAAGTCCGATAAAAAAAACTGATAATTTTTTCATGATATCGTTTTGATTAAGTTTAAAATTAGTTTTATTCAATTACTGGAAACATGTTAATTTCTTTGGTGCTAAAAGCATCTCTTCCATTTTTATCAAGAAGATTATTCATAAATGCATTTTCACCATAAGCTATATTTCCAGCATCATAGCCTAGTACATTTAGATATGCCAATAAAAATGCTGCTTCCTGACCAGTGGTTGTATAGAGAGCCACTTTTTTGTCTTTTGGGAAGGTCAGAAGTTCTGTACCTAGGGAAGTACCTTCTTCATAAAGAACTGCTCCGGGGATATGACCAAAATTGTAATGATCGGGTTTTCCGTAATATCCTATATAGTACTCTTCCGGGTTCTCAAAAACATCCTCAGATTCTAAAATGAATTCTTTATAAGGGACAGCAAATAATTCCTGCAACCTATCTTTAAGGATTTCTTCACCTTCTGCTTTTCCTGTATTTAATTCAGGATGATTGTCTGAGGCAGGTTTAGTATTTGAGGCTGTTTCTAATTTATCTTCCTGAGAATTTTTTGTATTTTTTATCCAGGAGTCAGCGAAGTCCTCTCTCCATGAGCTCATCCCCCATTTCATGCTATACACATTATCATATCCGGCCATTCTTAATAAACCAGAATAATATGCAGCCGATTGGCCAGAATAACAAACGATTACAATCTTTTCGTAATCTGATGGGTTTATTTTAGTTTCAAAATAATTAAGCAGCTCTTCAGCCGGAACATTTACGGCGTTTTTAATATGTCCATATTCAAACCAGGCTTCTGTTCTAATATCAATTACCTGATATGCATTGTTTTTGAGGTTCTTCTTAACCTCATCTGCTTTAAGTATTGGAAAATCACCTTTAATAAAATTGACTTTCCCTTCTAAAAATTCTGCTAAAGTTGCAAACTCATCTGGTGGATCAAAATCCATTTGGTTATTACTTGAATATGTATTACCAAACGTCCCAATTGACACAAAAAATAGTATCAAAAAATATTTTAACTGTTTCATGATAATTAATTTTTAATCTGTTTTAATTAATGATTTTTGAACATTATAAATTTAAAGCTAATTTTAATACGATTTTAGCAACTGTCTAATACATAATAAATCAATTGTGTAACATTTGTTACATGTTGGTGTGATCACAATTTTTGAATACTTTATAGCATAATGCTACTTTAATTCCCTGGTTTTTAAATTTCTAATTATAAAGAAAAAGCCACGGGTTATGCTCGCCAGGGATTGACATTAATCAAAATCTTTATATGTTTTATTATTTTAAATAGATAGAATCAATTATTAGTAATAGACTATCCCGAGCTGAAGGAGAAAGTAAGATTAAAATACAATTGAATTGATTGGTTCGAGTCTCTCGATTTTTTTCGGGAAGGGGGGAGGAAATCACAAAAAGCCTTACATTTCTGTAAGGCTTTTTTGTTTTTATAGAATTAGCGTAAGTGCTGTTTATTCCAGAACTCGTCTATACCAGAGTAGTACCTAACTAAATTAACTTTGGGAAACTTTGTTTAAGATAGTTTCACATAAATGATGAGTGGCCCAAATATCCTCCATTGCTTCAGGATCATATCTTCTTTCCTCCAAAATATTGATCCAATCTTCAATCATGTTTACAAAACCTCGTTTGTACAGAGTTGATTCCCAATTATCAAATTTCAACGGATTTTCTTCTTCTTGTGTGAAATGATATCCGGAATTTAAATTATTAATAACCCATTTATTCCCTTCTGAGAATAAATTGATACGTTCCTCTGTAATGCCACTAACCCTGTTCATCCCTCCCAGGACTAGGGTTTCCCCTTGTTGCCACTGGACTTGTATGTTTTCCAGCTTTCCATCCCTAACTCTGGAAACAACATTTAAATTTTGCACGGCCCCTTTTCCTAAAAATCGAAGGCTATCGATTACATGAATGAAATCATCAAAAATAAAAATTCGAGGCTTGCCTGCTAAGTTAACACGATTCTTATCCCAGGATATCTGGATAGGATCCTGAACATTGGAGATTGATTTAATTAGTGGGGCAAACCTCCTGTTAAACCCCAGGTAAAGAGGCAACCTATATTTAGCAGCCAGATCTAATATCCTTTCAGACTCATCCAGAGAATAAGTTAAAGGTTTGTCTACAAAAACCGGAATTTTTGCATTTAGCAATTTGGAAAGAATTGGAGCATGACTTTCAGTTGAGCTATGAACCATTGCTGCATCTGGTTTTGAGAGGATAAGATCACCTATAGTAGAGCAGGTATTATTTATTCTGAATTGATTCGAAAGGTTTTTTAAAGTATCGGTGTTTCTGGTGCAAAGTATTGGTTCTACTTTAGGGTGATTAGCTAAAATTGGTAAATAAGCCTTTTGAGCAATTCTCCCTAATCCGATTAATGCAATTCTTATTTTAGGTTTTTTAGACATTTATTGTTTGTAATTTACCAGTGCCGGATATTTATTTCGGAATTCCCCTAAGGGGATGAAAATTTTAGGATTAAGTTTTATTAAAGGTATTCAAAAATATGTTCTTTTGGAAAGGTCTTCCTCTGATAAGAATCTACATTTGGATTTTAATTCTGCACCCCGCACCCTCAAATTTGTAAAAAAATGAAGGCTTGAGGATATTTTTCGTCGAATAAACTTTTCTGAACATGCCAAAGATTTTCGTAACTTCTGTTTAAAATTTTCAATTATGAAAGCAATGTATAAGCAGGTGGAGATCGAAATCTCAAGAGGGAATATTGCCGCCCAGAAGGGTATTGATGCCGTGGTAAATGCCGCGAATGCAGAATTGGCTACTGGCGGTGGAGTGGCAGGAGCAATTCATCAGGCTGCAGGGCCTCAACTTTACGAAGAGTGTAAACCACTGGCGCCCATCGCTCCGGGGGAAGCCGTACTAACCGGAGCTCATAACTTACCTAACAAATATGTGATTCACTGCCTGGGACCGGTTTATGGCCAGGATAAACCAGAAGATAAACTCCTGGCAAACTGCTACTCAAATGCCCTCAGGCTCGCTGAAGAACATGAAATTAGCAGTATCGCCTTTCCGGCCCTGTCCACCGGTGCTTTTGCATATCCTATAACTGAAGCCACCAAAATTACTTTTAATACAATTTTAGCGGAGGTCCCAAAGCTAAACCACCTGCAAAAACTTAAATTTGTCCTTTACAGCGAAGGCGACCTGAAAATCTATGAGTCAGTTTTTAAGGAGCTAAGCAATAAAAACTAAATTTCTATGCTTGATTTCACAGCTACTTATACCGACCTGTACCAGCTCTCTATGGCACAGGTATATTTTAAACAGGGTCATAAGAACAATACCGCCGTCTTCGATTATTTCTTTAGAAAAAATCCCTTTAACGGTGGTTATGCGATTTTCGCAGGACTACAGGATGTATTGAAAATTATCGATGAGCTTAAATTTTCTGAAGAGGATATCGCTTACCTGAAAACCCAGGATTTCGATGAGGAATTCCTCGAATATCTTATAGGCTTTAAATTCAACGGGAATATTTATTCGGCGCAGGAAGGGGATGTGGTTTTTCCTACCCGGCCTGTTTTGCAGGTTGAAGCGAGTATTGTAGAAGCTCAGATCATAGAAACTCTTTTACTTAATTTCCTGAATTTCCAAACTCTAATAGCCACTAAGGCGAACCGCATTCGCCTTGCTGCAGGGGACCGAACGCTACTGGATTTTGGGCTTCGCAGGGCCCAGGGAGCTGGCGGATATTATGCGAGCAGGGCAGCGGTAATTGGGGGCTTTAATGGCACCAGCAATGTTCTTGCCGGCCGTGATTTTGATATACCGGTTTCGGGAACCATGGCTCATTCCTTTATCCAGAGCTACGATGATGAAATTTCAGCCTTTAGGGATTTTGCTGAAGGCCGTCCGAGAAACTGCGTACTTTTAGTAGATACCTACGATACCTTAAAAAGTGGAGTACCCAACGCCATCAAGATTGCCCGGGAGATGGAAGAGAGAGGACAGAAACTTCTCGCCATCCGGCTCGATAGCGGAGACCTTGCTTACCTTGCTAAACAAAGCAGAAAGATGCTTGATGAGGCCGGACTTGATTATGTGAAGATTGCTGCCTCCAATCAGCTGGATGAATTTGTAATTAAGAGCTTGTTGGAACAGGAAGCTCCAATAGATATTTTTGGGGTTGGGACCAACCTGGTTATAGGTAGTCCTGATGGAGCATTGGATGGAGTCTATAAACTCACATTTTCTGCAGGAAAACCCCGGATAAAAATTTCAGAAAGTATTATAAAGATTACTCTTCCGCATAAAAAACAGGTGTACAGAGTAAAGAATGATAAGGGAGAGGCGATAGGTGCCGAGGTAGTTACCCTCGTGGAAGAGGAAAAACCAGAGCGCATGTTCCATCCATTTGAGCCATTTAAATCTATGGTACTGACAGGGCTGAAGCTGGAGAAACTACTCCAACCAGTTATGCTGAATGGGGAAATAAAAATGAATTTTAAAAGTCTTACGGAAATAGCCGAATTCAGTAAAAAAAGACTTTCAGAGCTTCCTACAGAATACAAGCGTTTTAATAATCCACATATTTACAAAATAGGGATTAGCCAGAATCTTAAAGAGGAAAGGGACCGGCTTATCTCTTCATTTAAAAAATAAGCAATGAAAACTTTAGTGATCATAGATATGCAGAATGATTTTATTCCCGGTGGTGCTCTTGCCGTACCCGGCGGAGATGAGATCGTATCCTTAATTAATCGGCTTCAGGAGAAATTTGATCTGGTAATCGCTACCCAGGATTGGCACCCAAAAGCTCATGCGAGTTTTGCTGAAAGCCACCCCGGAAAGAAAGAATTTGAAAATATTGACCTTAACGGAACAGACCAGATCCTTTGGCCGGTGCATTGTGTACAGAATACTGAAGGAGCTGAATTCCACCGGTATTTAAAAATGGCTAAAATAGAAGCGATCTTCAGGAAAGGAACCAATCCGGAAATTGATAGCTACAGTGGTTTCTATGATAATGCTCACCTAAAGTCTACCGGCCTGGCCGGATATCTTCGTGAAAAAGGAGCCGAAGAACTTTATTTCTGTGGCCTGGCTGCAGAATATTGTGTATACTTTTCTGTAAAAGATGCTTTACAGGAAGGCTTTAAGGCTGTACTTATTGAAGATGCTACCCGGGCCCTGGATTCAGAGGATTTTAAAAATGCTAAAGAAGAAATCCTCGAAAAAGGTGGGAGAATTATTACTTCAGAAGAATTAAGCAATTAAAAGTTAATATAGTAAACATAACCCACGCCTATCCAGAAAACCACATCGTTAAATTTGTTGGCGACAACATCGTGGTTTAAGCCATCTACCCAGTCATTACCATAATAATGCCAGCGGCCCTCAAACATAATATCGTGGCGCCATCCAAGGCGATACCTTGCTCCCATTACTCCTACTATGGAGTAGGTTGTACCGCGTTCCAGGTTTATGCCTCCAACGAAGGCAGGGAAAACGTTTTTGGGATTTTCCAGGGAACCTAAATCAGAATAAGCATCGGGTTTATAAGAAACAAAGTGAGCTCCCATCCCAATATATGGGGAAAACCAGTAGCCAAAATTGGTGAAATCTCTAATTCTTAAAGGGTGATACTCCAAAAGCGAACCTACTTCGAGTACATTGGTCTTTCCATGCATGGCACGCAGAAGCTGGCCTCCTATGTTATTTTTCGAGGCTACAGGACCATAATGTTCAAGATTGGAGCGAAGCCAGGTAAGCTCGTTTCGCAGTCGTAGGTGACTTGCGAACCAGGAGTCGGTTCTTTGGTAATTACATTCGTTGCAATAAGCAAGGTTCATAAAATGCAGTAAACCCACTCCAAGTCCTGCATTGGCAACATTCGCCTTCAAATTCCATCTTTCTCCATAATCGGTTAAGAAGTTTGCCGGGCCCCCAAAAACCCCAATTTCATGAGAGATTCCAAATTGTGCATGCATCCGGCCATTTTGCATTACCAAAATAAAGAAAAAGACTAAGATTATCTTGATGTAGTGCATGCACCTCGGGATTGAAGTAATAGCAAATATATAAAAACTAGGTTAACAATTTTTTTTTCTATGACCAGGCTCACAATCTTTAAAAATTCATACGTTAATATTATACGAAATGGTAAAAAATACTCCTTGTTTTTTGAATAACCCATATATTTGCAAGGGGGTTACCCAATTTTATTGTAAAATCTATTAGAATTAATATAATTATGGAACAAAATGTAAAAGATTTCCTTGATAAAGTTTCAAAACGAAATCAAAACGAACCCGAATTCATGCAAGCGGTTCGCGAAGTTGCCGAAACAGTTCTTCCTTTTATAGAAAAGAATAAAAAATACCAGAATAAAATGCTTCTGGAGCGCATGGTAGAACCTGAACGTGTAATTATGTTTAGAGTGCCATGGCTGGATGATAAAGGTGATATTCAGGTAAATCGTGGTTTTAGAATTCAAATGAATTCTGCTATTGGGCCATACAAAGGTGGCCTGCGTTTTCACCCATCTGTAAACCTTAGCATTCTTAAATTTCTTGCTTTTGAGCAGGTATTCAAGAATAGCCTGACCACCTTGCCTATGGGTGGTGGTAAAGGAGGTTCAGATTTCGACCCAAAAGGAAAATCTGATAATGAGGTAATGCGTTTTTGCCAGAGCTTCATGACCGAATTAAGCCGTCATATTGGTGCAGATACCGATGTGCCTGCAGGAGATATTGGAGTAGGTGCAAGAGAGGTAGGTTTCCTTTTTGGACAATACAAAAGACTTCAAAATGAATTTACCGGTATCTTAACCGGGAAAGGTCTATCTTATGGAGGCTCGCTTATTCGTCCTGAGGCAACCGGTTACGGGAATGTGTACTTTGCTCAGAATATGCTTAAAACACAGGGCGATAGCATTGAAGGAAAATCAGTGGTTATCTCTGGATCAGGTAATGTTGCCCAGTATGCTGCTGAAAAAGTGCTTCAGCTTGGCGGAAAAGTGCTTACCATGTCAGATTCAGGGGGTTATATTTACGAGAAAGATGGAATCACAGAGGAAAAGCTTCAGTTTATTATGAACCTTAAAAATGTGAAGCGTGGTCGCATTAGTGAATATGTAGATGAATATGCTTCGGCTAAATATATTGAAGGCAAAACTCCCTGGGAGGTGAAATGTGATATTGCCCTACCTTGTGCTACTCAAAACGAGCTTCACGAAAAGGATGCTAAAACGCTTGTGGATAACGGTTGTAAGTGTGTTGGAGAAGGTGCGAATATGCCTTGTACTCCTGAAGCCGTTGAGCATTTCCAGAATGCCAGGATACTTTACTCTCCTGGTAAAGCTTCTAATGCTGGTGGAGTAGCGACTTCAGGTTTGGAAATGTCTCAAAACTCAATGAGATATAACTGGACTGCTGAAGAGGTAGATGCCAAGCTTCACGCTATTATGAACGAAATTCACGATCGTTGTGTGGAATTCGGAACACAGGAAGATGGATATATAGACTATGTGAGAGGAGCAAACATTGCCGGCTTTGTAAAAGTTGCCGATGCTATGCTTGCCCAGGGCGTGGTTTAATAATTTATAATTTTAATACTCAATGCCGCTTCCTTCCCGGAGCGGCATTTTTTATATCTTCGAATAAATTTCTTTAGATGTTGGTGACCACCAAAGCCATTGTTATTAGTGCTCTTAAATATGCCGAGGCCGATTTAATCGTGAAAGCTTATACCTTTAGCGATGGCCTGAAGACCTATATGCTTAAAGGAGTTTTAAAGTCCAGAAAAGGTAAATTCAAAGCTTCCCTTTTTCAGCCTTTAACCCAGTTGGAAATTGTAGCTAAGCATCGTGGCAAGGGAACTATGGAGTATCTCACCGATGCAAGGCTGGCTCATCACTATAAAAGTCTGCATACCGATGTCGTGAAATCGGCGCTCATAATGTTTCTTGCTGAAGTGCTTCGGAACTCGATCCAGGAAGAAGAACCCAACCAGCCGTTATTTAATTTTCTTGATAATAGTTTTCTTATGCTGGACCAATCGGAACAGGTAGGGAATTTTCATTTATTATTTTTGCTGAAATTATCTGTTTATCTTGGTTTTTCTCCTGATACATCTCAAAAAGACCTGGCTTACTTTAATTTACTGGAAGGAAGTTTTCAGCAATTTAAAACTAATGAGTATTGTATAGAAGGGGAAAATGTTGAGATTTTAAGCAGGTTTTTGGGCATAAATTTTGATGAAATAAGCCGAATTAAACTTAACCAATCCAGCCGGAGAAATTTTCTGAATATGCTGCTGTTATATTACGAATTGCATATTGAAGGTTTTAAAAAACCCAGGTCGCTTTCGGTTTTCAATGAAATATTCAATTAAATGCGAGCATCAGTTGCGGGAGCCATTCTTCTATTTTTCATTTTCGGTTTGTCCAATGCCCAGGAGATACAGGTGTTGGAAGAAACCAGTAACGAACCCATCCCGGGAGTAGCTATCTTTAATTCAGACAAATCCAAATCTACCATTACCAACCTTGATGGGAAGGCCTATATTTCAAGCTTTGAAAATTCTGAAATAATCACCTTCAAGCATATGGGACACAAAGAAGCCTTTTTTACCAAGGCCGAAATTGTTGCAAATAATAACAGGGTTTACCTTGGAAATCAGGAGAATCTACTTGAACAAGTGGTGCTTTCGGCAGGAAGATTTAAAATGACTAAAGAAGAAACCACCCAAAAAATTGTGAGCTTAAGTTCTGAAGATGTGCAGTTGTTTTCACCTCAAACTTCCGCAGATCTGCTAGAGAGCAGCGGACAGGTTTTTGTTCAAAAAAGTCAAATGGGTGGCGGAAGCCCAATGATACGTGGATTTTCGGCTAATCGCCTGCTTATTACTGTTGATGGCGTACGCATGAACACCGCTATTTTTAGAAGTGGAAACCTGCAAAATGTGATCTCAGTAGATCCTCTGGCAGTAGAAAAGACCGAAGTGCTTATCGGGCCAGGCTCGGTGGTATATGGTAGTGATGCCGTAGGTGGAGTGATGAATTTTTATACGCTTAAACCTAAATTTTCGGCAGGAAAAACCGGTTTCTCGGGAAATGCCTATTCCCGGTATGCTTCGGCGAATAATGAAAAAACCGTGCACGTCGATTTTAATATTGGACGCGAGAATTGGGCTTTTTTAACCGGTCTTACCTATTCAGATTTTGAAGACCTTAAAATGGGATCAGAAGGGCCTGAAGAATACCTTCGGCCGAATTATGTGATTCGGCGTGGAGAACGGGATGTTGTAGTAAATAACTCTAATGAAAAAGTTCAAAAATTCACGGGTTACAACCAAATCAATCTGCTTCAGAAAATAAAATATATGCCCGGGAACGACTGGGATTTCAACCTGGGACTCATCTATTCTACCACCTCCGATTTTCCACGATACGATAGACTTATTCGGAAAAGAAACGGAGAATTTCGTTCGGCAGAGTGGTATTACGGGCCTCAAACCTGGTTTATGGGTAATTTTAAAATAAATAAAGATGGGGATGCTGTGGTATACGATAAAGCACAATTAACAGGGGCCTATCAGTTTTTTGAAGAAAGCCGGAATAACAGGGATTTTAATGAGGATATTCTGTTTAAATCAACTGAAAATGTAGATGCGTATTCCCTGAATCTTGATTTTGAGAAGGAATTTGAAGAAAGCAGGCTATTCTATGGCGCCGAATATGTTTACAATCTGGTCTCCTCAAGTGCCCGGCAATTCAATATTATCACTGCAGCCAGCCGGCCAGATGCATCTCGCTATCCAGATGGTTCTACCTGGCAGTCGCTTGCGGCCTACCTTTCCTATCAATGGAAGATTAATTCAGAACTAACTTTTCAGTCGGGAGCACGATATAACCATATTTTGGTTGATGCTGAATTTGATGAGCGTTTTTTCGATTTTCCCTTTTCTGAAGCTGCAATTAATACCGGGGCCTTAACAGGGAGTGCGGGAATTAACTGGAAACAAAACCGTTTTTTTAGGTGGAAAGTTAATTTGTCTACGGCCTTTAGGGCGCCAAACATTGATGATGTAGGCAAGATCTTCGATTCTGAACCCGGTGCAGTGGTTGTCCCCAACCCAAATCTCAAACCGGAATATGCCTACAACGGGGAACTTGGCCTGGATTGGACCCCTTCCCGAAATTTGCAATTTTCTTTCGCCACATATTACACCCGTCTTAAAGACGCGATGGTGAGAAGAGATTTTCAGTTAGACGGTGAAACCGAGATCGAATACCAGGGTGAGCCAAGCCGGGTGCAGGCTATACAAAATGCTTCTAAAGCCTATGTTTACGGTTTTGAAGCCGGAGTTTTTTATGATATTTCTGTGGCACTCAGGCTTAGCTCTCAAATTAATGTAACCAAGGGAGAAGAAGAGCAGGAGGATGGAACAAAGCTGGCTTTACGACATGCTGCGCCAATTTTTGGAAATACCCATCTCACCTGGCATAAAAAACGTATAAAAATCGATCTTTTCGCCGAATACAACGGGCAGTTGGATTACAATGATTTGGCTCCCTCAGAGAAAGGGAAGGCGTATTTGTATGCCTCCGACGAAAATGGGAATCCATATTCTCCCTCCTGGCATACCCTCAATCTAAGTGGGCAGTATGAATTAAGCGAAGCCTGGCTAGCCACAATTTCTATTGAAAATATCACAGATCAACGTTATCGTACTTATTCTTCAGGTATTGCTGCGGCCGGGAGAAATTTGGTATTGGCAATGAAATATAGCTTTTAGGTTTTTTATTTAAAGACTTAGGAATTAATCAGGCTGCTTTTTCCATAATTCAGGTCGGCTATTTTGCTAAAAATCATTAATTTCGCGATTCATTAGAAATCACGACAAAATGAGCAATAAGTTCCCTGAATATAAAGGACTTGACTTACCTAAAGTAGCCGATGAAATACTGGCTTACTGGAAGGAGAACGATATATTTGAAAAGAGCGTAAGCACCCGGGAGGGGAAAAAGCCTTTCGTGTTTTTTGAAGGACCGCCATCTGCAAATGGACTGCCGGGAATTCACCACGTGATGGCACGTGCTATTAAAGATATTTTTTGTCGATATAAAACCCAAAAAGGATACCAGGTAAAGCGTAAGGCCGGGTGGGATACCCACGGGCTGCCGGTTGAACTTGGGGTAGAGAAAGAACTTGGGATCACTAAAGAAGATATCGGGACAAAGATTTCCGTAGAGAAATATAACGAAGCCTGTAAAAATGCAGTGATGCGTTACACCGATGTGTGGAACGACCTTACTGAAAAAATTGGTTATTGGGTGGATATGGATAATCCATATGTTACCTATAAATCAAAATATATGGAAACGGTTTGGTGGCTGCTTTCCGAAATTTATAAAAAAGACCTTATTTATAAAGGTTACACCATCCAGCCGTATTCGCCAAAGGCCGGAACGGGATTGAGCTCCCACGAGCTTAACCAGCCGGGGACTTATCAGGACGTTACCGATACCACGGTGACAGCGATGTTTAAAATAACGGATTCTTCCAAAGCCTCAGTGGGGAAGAACCTGGAAGGAGCATTTTTAATTGCCTGGACCACCACCCCTTGGACATTGCCTTCTAATACTGCGCTCACCGTAGGTCCAAAAATTGAATATGTTGCGGTAAAAACCTACAACCAGTATACTTTCGAGCCCATTACAATTCTTGTTGCAAAGAATCTGGCCAGAAAACAATTCGACAAGAAGTTTCAGGAAGTAGAAACCGAAGAGGAGTTAAAAGCTTATACTGAAGGCGATAAGAAGATACCATTTTTAATTGGAGAAGGTTTTAAAGGAAAAGACCTGGTTGGGATTAAGTATGAGCAGTTATTGCCCTATGCACAACCGTTTGAAAATCCTGAAAATGCCTTTCGTGTTATTTCCGGAGATTTTGTGACTACAGAAGATGGTACCGGGATTGTGCATACTTCCCCAACTTTTGGAGCCGATGATGCGATGGCAGCAAAACAGGCCACCCCGCCGGTTCCGCCATTATTGGTAAAAGACGAAAACGGGAATCCTGTTCCTCTTGTAGATTTACAGGGAAAATTCAGACCTGAAATGGATGAATTTGGTGGAAAATATGTAAAGAATGAATATTATGAAGATGGGCAGGCACCGGAAAAATCGGTAGATGTTGAGCTTGCTATTAAGCTGAAAGAAGAAAACCGTGCCTTTAAAGTAGAAAAGTACGTTCACAGCTATCCTAATTGCTGGAGAACCGATAAACCTATTTTGTACTATCCGTTGGATTCCTGGTTCATAAAAGTAACCGAATTCAAGGAGCGGATGTTCGAGTTAAATCAAAGTATAAACTGGAAACCAAAGTCTACCGGGGAAGGTCGTTTTGGAAACTGGTTGGCCAATGCCAACGACTGGAACCTGTCTCGTAGCCGCTATTGGGGAATTCCGTTGCCAATTTGGAGAACTGAAGAGGGGAAGGAAGAAAAAATTATTGGTTCTATTGCCGAACTTAAAGAAGAAATGGCCAAGGCTGTAGAAGCCGGCCATATGGACAGAGAATTTTTTGAAGGCTTTGAACCCGGCAATATGAGTGAAGAAAACTACGAGTTGGTAGACCTTCATAAGAATGTTGTGGATCAAATTACTTTGGTTTCCGATTCTGGGAAACCAATGAAACGCGAAGCCGATCTTATAGACGTTTGGTTCGATTCCGGTTCTATGCCTTATGCACAATGGCATTATCCATTTGAGAATAAAGATAAAGTTGAAGGAGGAGAAAGAAAGGCCGACTTCATCGCTGAAGGTGTGGACCAAACTCGTGGATGGTTTTATACCTTGCACGCTATTGCTACAATGATCTTTGATGATGTGGCATATAAAAATGTGGTTTCCAACGGACTTGTATTGGATAAGAACGGGCAGAAAATGTCTAAGCGTCTTGGTAATGCTGTTGATCCTTTCGAAACCCTGGCAGCTTTTGGGCCCGATGCTACCCGTTGGTATATGATCTCTAACGCAAATCCCTGGGATAACCTGAAATTTGACATAGAAGGGATCGCTGAGGTACGACGCAAATTTTTTGGAACCCTTTACAATACGTATTCCTTCTTTACCTTATACGCAAATATTGACGAATTCAATTATAAAGAGAAGGAGATTCCATTGGGAGAACGACCAGAAATAGATCGTTGGATCCTTTCAGAGTTGCATACCCTTATCGAAAAAGTGGATAAATTCTATGCTGAGTATGAACCAACTCGGGCAACCAGGGCAATTTCAGAATTTGTTCAGGAAAATCTCAGTAACTGGTTTGTGCGCTTAAGCCGAAGAAGATTCTGGAAGGGCGACTATGAGCAGGATAAGATTTCAGCTTACCAAACGCTTTACACCTGTCTTGAAACAGTTGCAAAATTAGGAGCTCCTGTTGCACCATTCTTTATGGACAGGCTCTATAAAGATCTAAACCAGGCAACTCAAAAAGATACTTTCGAATCAGTGCATCTTGCTGATTTTCCGGTTTTTGATAATAAATTTGTTGATAAATCTTTGGAACGTAAAATGGAAAAAGCCCAAACCATTTCATCATTGGTGCTTTCATTGCGTAAAAAAGAGATGATAAAAGTGAGACAACCCCTTCAAAGGGTAATGATTCCGGTGCTTGACCAGCAACAGCGGGAAGAAATAAAGGCTGTGGAAGAGCTTATTAAATCTGAAGTAAACGTAAAGGAATTGCAACTTATTGATGATGCTTCAGGTATTCTTGTAAAAAAAATTAAACCTAATTTTAAGGTGCTTGGGCCTAAGTTCGGGAAGGATATGAAGCTGGTTGTCAGCAAAATAAATGATCTGAATGCCACAGATATTACCACAATAGAGCGAGAGGGTAGTATAGATATTGAGGTTAATGAAAAATTGATTACTTTGGCGGCCGAAGAGGTGGAGATTACCTCTCAGGATATTGAAGGCTGGTTGGTAGCAAGCAGCGGAAATATTACAGTAGCCCTGGACGTTAGTATTTCTCCGGAACTTAAAAAGGAAGGAGTAGCCAGGGAATTAGTAAATAGAATTCAGAATCTTAGGAAAGAATCCGGATTTGAAGTTACTGATAGTATAGATGTGACCCTACAGAAAGACGGCATTGTCGAGGATGCCGTTAATGAAAATATAACTTATATTAAGAACGAAACATTAACTGCACACCTCGAAGTTGCAGCGGTGGTAGAAGAAGGTACAGAGGTAGCTTTTGATGACATTACCACTAAATTGTTTATTAAAAAACATTGAGCTTATGTCTGCAGAAGTTAAAGAACGTTACAGTGATGCCGATTTGGCGGAGTTTAAGGCCATCATCTTAAAAAAGATCGAGAAGGCCCAGGAACAGTTGGAAATTTATGAAAATGCTTACAAAAATGACGGGAATAACGGCACCGACGATACTTCCCCAACTTTTAAAGCTTTTGAAGAAGGAAGTGAAACCATGAGTAAGGAGGCTAACTCACAGTTGGCCATTCGTCAGGAGAAGTTTATCAGGGATCTTAAAAACGCTTTATTGCGTATTGAGAACAAAACCTATGGAATTTGTAGAGTAACCGGCAAATTAATTGCCAAGGAGCGCCTCAAGCTTGTGCCACATGCTACCTTAAGCATTGAAGCCAAGAATATGCAGCGCTAATTACTAAAATAAATTTTTATAAAACGCTCCTTTTGAACGTCTTCAAGGGAGCGTTTTGTTTTTTTTAAAGATGTTAAAAAACTATTTAATATTACTTTCTTTAATTTTAAGTCTTCCTCTATTTAGTCAAAAAGAAACGCTGGAGACTATTGATGCAAAATCTGTAAAAGCTATTCAGATTTATGCCGATGAGGTATACAGTATTAACATTGAAACTTATGAGGGTTCTGAAATTGTAATTGCTACTCGTTCAGATGGGGAATATTATAACCGGATAATGCTTAATGCCGAAATTCGGAATAAAAAGCTAATTCTAAGTACTCACTTTCCTGAAACACTTTCGGGAGGCTATGATAAATTGAGTGCCCACAAGGTTTTCTCATTAGAATTGCAGTTAAAAATACCTGCGGGCTTAAGGCTGTATATTGAATCAAATCTTGCTTCGGTGACCGCAGCAGGGGAATTTGAATTTTTGGAGCTTAGGCTGAATCAGGGCTTCTGTGAACTTAGAGACTTCAGCGGAAATGGTAATGTGCAAACCATTATGGGGAATATCTCAGTAGAAACCCGGAATACCCGTATTGAAGCCGAATCCCGAAATGGAAAGGTGGATTTGCCTTTATCCCAAAATGGAGGGAAGCTCCTGAAGTTGACTTCGGTCAATGGCGACATTAGCCTGCGAAAAACTAAATAATAATTGTATTTTTGGTGCGATTTTAATGCAATAGCTATACATGTCCTTAAAAAAAGCCGGAATAATTATAATACTGATCCTGATAGTTGATCAGGTTTCCAAATTTTATATTAAAACTAATTTTGCTCTTGGGGATGAAATAAGAGTTTTCGATTGGTTCAGAATTTTATTCGTGGAGAATGAAGGGATGGCCTGGGGAGCAAAGATTCCCGGTTCTTACGGGAAACTAGCACTAACTCTTTTCAGGCTGGCGGCAATTGTAGGGATAGGCTATTGGCTCTGGGATTCGGTTAGGAAAAAGGGTTCAAGAATACTTATTATTTCTATTGCTCTGATTTTTGCCGGGGCAATGGGTAATATCATAGACTCGGTTTTCTATGGAATTATCTTTGATGATAGTTATGGTAATGTAGCGAGCTTTCTACCGGAAAGTGGAGGCTATGGTACTCTTTTTCACGGGAAGGTGGTAGACATGCTTTATTTTCCCTTATGGCAGGGATATTTGCCCGGGTGGATCCCGTTTTGGGGAGGGAATTACTTTACCTTTTTTGAACCCGTTTTTAATATAGCCGATTCTTCCATAAGTATAGGGGTCGCCCTCTTATTAATATTCAATAAAAAGGCATTCCCGGCGGAGGAAGAAACTTCTGAAAAGAATTAAGCAGCGTTATTCTTTTCAAAGATCTTTTCGAATTTTTTCAGCTCAATTGGTTTGATCAAATAATCGGTTACCATATTGAATGATTTGGCCCTTTCAAGATCCCGGGGATCTATAGAAGAGCTCACTACATAAAGTGTTATTTTCTTTTCGAAATTGTTCTTGATCTTGATGAATTCACTAAGAAATTCCCAGCCATCCATCACCGGCATATTGAGATCGAGGAATATGATATCGGGGAGTTTATCCTCGGTCATATTGCCCATAATTAATTGAAAATAGTCCAGTGCTTCTTTTCCGTTTTTAAAGATCAACAGATTTTCAGAAAGTTTTTTGATCTCGATAATCTTTCGTACCAGGTTAACGTATATTTTGTCATCGTCAATTATACACGCCAATTCTACTTTTTGCCCCATGAGAAATAGTTTAAAATTTAATCTTAAAAGTTGTGCCTACATCTACGGTGCTGGTAACCGAAATTGAACCTCCCAATGTTTCCACCTGATTTTTGGTGATAAACAGGCCAATTCCTTTTGCTTCCGGATTGCTGTGGAAAGTTTTGTACATTCCAAACATCTTGTCTCCGTATTGATCCAGGTCTATGCCCATCCCGTTATCGCTAATTTCAAGATACTCCTTGTCATTTTCAATGTAGGTCTGAATATAAATTACCGGTTTCCTACCCGGATGTTTATATTTTATGGCATTTGTGATTAAATTTAGTAAAATACTTTCAAGATACTCAGATATATAGCTAATTTCTTCAAGAGCATTAAATTCAGCTACGATTTTTGCATTTTCCCGATTAATCAGAGATGAGGTTGAAGCCATTACCCCACTTAAGGCATCCTCAAATTTGATGATACGTCTGTTTTTGCTTAGCAGACTTTGTTTATTTACAATCTCATTTAACTGGGAAATAGCCGTATCCAGATTACCTGCTATGTCTACCACATTAGGAAGTAGTTCAAGTTTGTCGGCATCTGTTTTTGCCTCTTTTAATAACTCTACTATAAGACTGAGGTTGCTGCTGTGTGAGCGTAAATGATGAGAAACTACATGGGCAAAATTAAAAAGTCTTGAATTTTGTGTTGCGATAATATCCAGGGAATTCTGGAGATTGAGTTCGTTGTTTTTATTCTCATCAATGTCCTGGTAAACCCCTCTTATTCCAACTATTTCCTGTTCTTCATTATAAACCGGTTTTCCGGTGGCCCGTACCCAGAATTCCTTATGGTGAAGACTTAACATTTTAAGTTCTATCTTAAAAGGAATACCGTACTTTTCACATTTTTCGAAGGAAGATAATACCCGTTGGTGATGCTCGGGAGCATAGAACCTTAAGCGTTCCTCGTAAGCCGGCTGATAATCCAGAGGACAATTCACAATTTTTTTGGTAACATTATCCCAGTAAATATTCTTGTGCACAGTATCTACGTACCAACCGCCGGTTGAAGTCATTTCGGCTGTTTCGTGATAGTAGAAGTAATTTTCTTCAATGGTGTATTGATCGCGTTTGGACTGGTGAATATTAACAAACAAAAGCACGGCGGTTTCCCGGTTGCTTTGATCTTTGTTCTTTAAATTACGGCATTCAAACCAGCGATACTTGCCATTGTGTAGTTTCAATTTTAATTCAAGGCTAAATGCTTCTTTCTGGGAAGTAAGTTTATCAAAATACACCCTGAAATCGTAGCGATAATCGGGATGAAGTATTTCTTTGATAAAATGTTCAAAAGGATCGTTTGTATCTGGTTTTCCAACGATTGTGTTGAAGTGATCGGACCAGCTAAGCTTTTTGCTGAAAAGGTTGATCTTCCAGTAGGCAATATCAAAATCTTCAAGAATACTGTTTAACTGAAGGTCGTTTAGCATCTGGGGCCGGTTAGTTTATCTAAAAGTAATAGAATGTTCTATTACTAACAAATAAATGCCTAATTTTTAAACCGATATATCTTTTTAGGGGTCACGCAGTAATCCATTGCCACATCTGTGTCAAAGATCTCCCTAATCTTTTCTTCAGCTTCAAAAAAGGAGAGGCCAACCTTAATCACATCGGGTTTGCAGGAATCCAGGAACTGGTCGTAAAATCCTTTTCCATAACCTATTCGATGGCCTGACCTATCAAAAGCCAACAGAGGGATAAAAACGAGATCGAGCTTTTCTGGTGAAATTTCAATCCCGCCTTTAGGCTCAGGGATATTCCACCTGTTTTTTATGATCCTGGTGGTATCGGTTAGAAGAAAGTGGTCTAGGCGGTGGTTTTTAATATTGGTTTTTGAAACCACCACATTTTTATCTTTTCCCTGGAGAATGTGCAGGACGTATTCAGTATTAACTTCTTTTTGTTCAGCAATACTTAGAAACAGATGGTAGAACTCGAAGTTCCATATTTGAAGCTTCAGAAGATTATTGGCGATTTTGAGGCTTAGCTCTTCAATATCTTCTTCGGAAAGCTTTAGGCGTAGATCTTTGTATTTTCTTCGGAGCTCCCTTTTATTCATCTTCTTTTGTTGGTAAGGATATATGAAAAATAGCATCGCCCTGGTAGACTATAGGAGACTCGTTAACATTTATGATATACCCGGTGTTGGATGCTTTTACCTTATGCCTGAATTTCCCATATGGATCGGTTATAGTGCCGATAAACTCGCCTTTTTCCACATGTTTTCCGCAGGGAATCTTCACGTGGAGGAGTCCGCTGTATTTGGCGCGCATCCAGAAACTACTTCTAATGAGAACGGTTTGGGTAACCGCATCGGGGTATTCAAATTTAGGATTCAGCATTTCCAGGTGACTGAGAATACGCATGCTGCCTTCCACACCGTGCCTGGCGATCTCTTTGTCACTGGATTTGGATTTCCCGCCTTCATATAGCAAAACGGGAATTCCAAGTTTTGTACAGGTTTCCCTAAAAGATTTTGTAATGGTTTTAGACTCCATGGTGAAGGGGGCATTGAAGATGTGGCTGTATTTTACGCTCAAATCATCTGATTGTTTAACCCTGATTTGCGGAGCATTAAATCTGCTTGCACCACCAGAATGAAAGTCGAGACAAAAATTGACAACCGGGAGAATCTTTTTTGCGAACTGGTATGCAAACCTGCTGGCCAGGGAACCATGTTTTGTGCCGGGGAACATTCTGTTAAGGTCCCGTCCATCCGGAAATTCACGGCTAAGGTTCAAAAATCCAAAGATATTCACCACAGGAATGCAGATTATAGTTCCTTTCTGGGGTTTATTTATGCCTTTGGAGATAATTTGCCTAACTATCTCAATCCCGTTTATTTCGTCACCGTGAATACCCGCGGTAAGCAGAACTACCGGACCTGGTTTTTTAGCGCGTTCAATAATTACAGGTACATCTACCGAATTGGCAGTGTAAAGTTTAGCCATGTTGAAGTTGATCGTGGCGCTTTTTCCGGGTAAAACCTTCTCACCCAGGATCTCCAAAACATTGTCCTCGGTTATTTTTGGCATAAGTTATACATTCCTTTCTATGTACCTAATAATAGTTTTGGCGATATCTTTACCAGTGGCTTTTTCAATACCCTCCAATCCCGGAGATGAATTAACTTCCAGAATGAGTGGCCCACGAGCACTCTGTAACATATCTACTCCGGCAACACCAAGCCCCATCGCTTTGGTGGCTTTTACCGCTGCGATTTCTTCTTCGTCAGTGAGTTCTACTACCTCGGCGCTACCACCACGGTGTAGGTTAGATCTAAATTCACCTTCTTTTCCCTGTCTTTTCATCGCCCCCACCACGTGGCCATCTACAACAAAAGCTCTAATATCACCTCCTTTAGCTTCCTCAATAAACTCCTGCACGATCACACGAGCCTGTAAGCCATTGAAAGCCTCAATTACAGATTCGGCAGCGTTTTTTGTTTCAGCAAGGACAACACCTACTCCCTGGGTTCCTTCCAGTAATTTTATAACTAAAGGAGTGCCCCCAACCTGTTTAATAACTCCGGAAACATCTCTGGAATAGTTGGTGAATACAGTTTTTGGTAATCCTATTTTAGCTCTGGAAAGCACTTGTAAGCTTCTAAGTTTATCGCGGCTTCTAACCAGAGATTCAGATTCTGTGGTGGTAAATGCACCCATCATCTCAAACTGTCGTACCACTGCAGTACCATAAAAAGTAACCGAAGCTCCAATTCTTGGGATTACCGCATCTACACCTTCTATATAACCGCCCTTGTAATAAATATTGGGTTTGCGTTTTTCAATAACGATATCACATTTTAGGGGGTCTATAACTTCCACTTCATGTCGCCTCTTTTTGGCCGCTTCTACGAGTCTTTGAGTTGAATATAGATGACTATTCCTGGATAGGATTTTTATTTTCATTTTGCTTTAGATTGAAAGAAACGTCAGTGAGTTGTGTATCTACGATAAATTTTTTTGTAAGGAATTTTCGTCCAATAAGCACTGGAAAACGCATTTCCTGACGAGACGACAAAGAAAGCGAAATTTTATAGACCTTACTAAATATTTTAATGGTAGACATTACCTGATATCTTTTTTGAATTATCCCGTTGCTACTGCGTACAAAGACGATATCGTAGTCTGTAAAGGAGAATTCTTTTCCGTTATAAAGTGGATGTTCTTCATCGAGAAAAGTGCACAAGAGTAAATTATTCTCTTCCCTTATGTTCTCACAGTGAATTGAGGAGGTGTAGGCACCGGTATCAATTTTTATAGCAATATCATTAAGGTGAAGCGCAGGGAAATCTGCTTTATCAAATCGTCCAATTACGGTTTTCTCCATACTGCAAGATAGTAAAAAGGCAAGTTTCTTTCTTAAGGAAGTGCGAAAATGTCAAACGATGTCTTATGTAATGACCTAACTTTATAGTAAAGCTATAAGAGGTTTTGGTATCTGAGATTTTTATTTTGAAAACTTTAACGACTACCGAAAGCACCTAAATTGCGGGTGTAAACCCTAAAAAACTATACCTTTGAGGTAATGGAAACGCCTGCTTTAGACCTTCAGCTTAAAACCTTGCCTAATAGCCCCGGAGTTTATCAGTATTTTGATAAAAACGGGAAAATACTCTATGTTGGGAAGGCTAAAAATTTAAAAAAACGCGTTACTTCCTATTTTACCAAACGCCACGACAGTCACAGGATTGGGGTTATGGTGAAGAAGATCCACGAGATAAAACATATTGTTGTCGCTTCAGAGACCGATGCGCTTTTGTTGGAGAATAATCTTATCAAGAAACATCAGCCACGCTTTAATGTGATGCTGAAAGATGATAAAACTTATCCCTGGATCTGCATTAAAAACGAACGTTTTCCCCGTGTTTTTCCCACCCGTAAACTTATCAAAGACGGAAGCGAATACTATGGTCCCTTCACCAGCTTTAAAACCGTAAATACCCTGCTCGAGCTCATAAAAGGCCTTTATAAGTTGCGAACCTGTAATTATGACCTTGCCGAGGATAAAATAAAAGCGGGGAAATATAAACTTTGCCTGGAATATCATTTAGGAAATTGTAAAGGGCCCTGTGAGGGCTTGCAGCCGGAAGCAGAATACAATAAAAACATCGAAGCCATACGCCAAATTGTAAAAGGCAACTTTAAAGATTCGTTGCATAAGTTCAGAGAGCAGATGAAGGAACATGCCGAACGGATGGAATTTGAAGACGCCCAGAGGATAAAAAATAAAATTGATGTCCTGGAGAATTATCAGTCTAAATCTACGGTAGTCAATCCAAAAATAAGTGATGTGGATGTCTTTTCGATAGTAAGCGATGAAGGCTACGGGTATGTAAATTTTCTTCAGCTCTCCCATGGTGCGATTATAAGAAGTCATACCATTGAGATGAAGAAAAAACTGGATGAAAGTGACCAGGAGTTATTGGAATTGGCAATTACTGAGATAAGACAGCGTTTTAATTCGAATTCCAAAGAGATTTATGTGCCTTTTAAAGTTGAGGCCGGAGAGAATGTTAAGGTAACTGTTCCGAAACTGGGTGATAAAAAGAAGATTGTAGAGCTTTCTCAACGAAATGCGAAGTATTACAGACAGGAACGCTTTAAACAGATGAAGATAGTTGATCCAGACAGGCATGTAAACCGGGTTATGGCCCAGATGAAAGAAGATCTTCGGCTTAATGAAGAGCCAAGACATATAGAATGCTTTGATAATTCCAATATCCAGGGAAGTAATCCTGTAGCGGCTTGTGTAGTCTTTAAAAACGGGAAGCCCAGTAAAAAAGATTATCGTAAATTTAATATCAAAACAGTGGAGGGTCCCGATGATTTTGCCTCGATGGAGGAAGTGGTCTTTAGGCGGTATCGCCGGCTATTAAATGAAGGAGAGCCATTGCCTCAGTTGATAATTGTAGACGGAGGAAAAGGGCAGCTGTCATCAGGAGTAAAAGCTTTGGATAGTCTGGGTTTACGGGGAAAGATTGCCATAATCGGAATTGCAAAACGCCTGGAAGAGCTGTTTTATCCCGGGGATTCAATTCCGCTTTATCTTGATAAAAAATCTGAAACGCTAAAAATTATTCAGCAATTGCGAAATGAGGCGCACCGGTTTGGCATCACTTTCCATAGAAATAAAAGAAGTAAAGCCGCACTTAATACCGAACTTGAAGAAATTTCGGGAATAGGGGAAAAGACAGTTGTGGAATTATTAAAACATTTCAGATCGGTGAAAAGAATTAAAGAAGCCTCACAAAAGGAATTAAGTGAGGTAATAGGCAATGCCAAAGCCACTATTATTTATCAGCATTATCATTCAACTTAAGATGAAAAAAATCCTCTTTCTATTTATGGTACTCTGGTCTTTCCTTGGAAAAGCACAGGGAGAAGACTTAAAAGTAGGTCTTGTGCTTAGTGGAGGTGGTGCTAAGGGTCTTGCACATATTGGAGCGCTTAAGGTCCTGGAAGACGCCGGAGTTCGTATAGATTATATTGGAGGGAGCAGTATGGGGGCGATTATTGGAGGGCTCTATGCTTCAGGTTATTCGGCTGATGAGCTGGATTCTATTTTTCATGAAACTAATTTTAATATACTTATCCAGGACAACCTCCCGCGTGATGCAAAAACCTTCTACGAAAAAGAAGATTCAGAAAAATATGCATTGACCTTACCTTTTGATCGTTTTAAGATAGGTTTGCCTTCAGGCCTTTCCCGCGGTCAAAATATTTATAATTTAATGTCCCAACTGACCATGCATTTGGGGAATGTAAATGACTTCAGTGAACTGCCTATTCCATTTTTTTGCGTGGCTGCAGATGTTGAAACCGGCGAGGAAGTAATTCTCGATGAAGGTTCCCTGGCCCAGGCAGTCTCGGCCAGCGGTGCGATTCCTTCTATTTTTAGTCCGGTTAAAATCGGGGACCGTCTACTTACCGATGGAGGTGTTGCTAATAATTATCCGGTGGAGGAATTGCGACGGCGTGGCGCCGAATTTGTTATTGGAGTTGATGTCCAGGACAGTTTGATGGACCGCTCTGAGCTAAAAGGAGTCTTCGATATTCTCACCCAAATAAGCAACTTCAGGACAATAAACGACATGAAGGAGAAGATCCCGAAAACCGATATCTATATTAAACCAGATATTTCAAAATTTTCTGTTCTTTCCTTCGATAAAGGGAAGGAAATTATAGACACGGGGGTAGTAGCTACCCAGAAAAGGATAGAAGATTTAAGAGTGGTTTCTAAACGCCAGAAGCCTCGCAAATCAGAATTTTTAATCCCACGTATCGATACCCTTCAAATTAGCACCCTCACCCTGGAGGGTAATAACACTTATCCCAGGGAATATATAATGGGAAAACTCCGTCTTAACTATTTCACCAAATTCACTTTCGAAGACCTCAATAACGGGATTAACAACCTTTCGGCTACCGGAAATTTCAATCGGATAAATTATCGGTTAATTCCAAATGAAGATAATAAATTTTATACTCTGGCAATGCAAATTGAAGAGAGTCAAAATAAAACTTTTCTCAGGCTTGGGGTGCATTATGATGAATTATACCGGAGTGCTGCTTTGGTGAACGTTACCCATAAAAGTTTGCTTTTTACCAACGATGTGACTTCACTCGATGTCATTGTTGGTGATAACTTAAGATACAATTTCGATTATTATCTGGATAAGGGATATTACTGGAGTTTGGGAGTTCATTCCAGATATAACAAATTCAGTGAAGATATTTCCTTTGATTTTGCACGGCAAAATGCGGGTCTGGAAGACCAGGCTCTAAATAAGTTAAACATTGACCATATAGATTTCACTAACCAAATCTATTTTGAAACCACATTTAAACAGGTTTTTTCCTTTGGAATTGGCGCCGAACATAAGTTTCTAAAAATAAAAAGCGAGACCCTGGAGCGCAGCTCGGCAGAAATTCCTGATAATGTTTTTGAAAACAGCCATTTCCTTAGTGGTTTTGGCAATTTAAAGTATGATTCTTACGATAATAAATATTTTCCCTCAAAGGGTTTTTATTTTAATGGGGATTTTCATCTTTATCTTTATTCATCAGATTATAACGAGAATTTCTCTGAGTTTTCTATCGGGAAAGGTAAAATAGGCTATGCAATAAGGCTTTTGGATAAATTATCTCTTAGGTTGGAAAGTTCGGCCGGGTTCAAAGTTGGTAATGATAATATAAATACCCTCGATTTCTTTCTCGGAGGTTATGGGAATAACCTTATCAATAATTTTGAGCCTTTTTTGGGTTATGATTTTATCAGTATTTCAGGGGACAGTTATATCAAAGCTCTGGCTGAATTTGATTTTGAGTTTACCAGAAGACATCACCTCATCGGTAGTGCAAATTACGCCAATGTAGGAAACAGGCTGTACTCCACCGGAGACTGGTTTTCTGAACCGGATTTTTCGGGTTACGCCTTGGGCTACGGGTTCGAGTCTTTTATTGGTCCCCTCGAAGCAAAATATACCTGGTCTCCCGAGTTACAATCCAGTACCTGGTTCTTTAGTTTAGGCTTCTGGTTTTAGCTCAAAAGCTTCGGCTACCAGTTCAAAGGACCTCAAGCGTAAATCTTTTGAATAGCTCATTGTAGAAATCATAACTTCGTCTACTTCAAAATCGGAGGCAAGTTGTTCCAGTTGGGTTTTTACAGATTCTTTTGTGCCTGAAACTATTCTTCCCGAATTTCGTTGCAGCAATTCTCTTTCTCCTTCAGTAAACTCATATTTCTCTATTTCAGAAAATTCAGGATAATTCTGAAAGTTTCCCCGTTCAAACTGAAGCAGGATATATTCGATGTATTTGCGCATGTTGGCAGCAATCTCTTCGGTTTCACCACACATTAAAAACACCGATACAAAAGCCATTGGAGATTTTGAGGTCTCTGATGCTTTAAAAAGTTTACGATATTCCTTCACGACTTCAGGAGAAACCAGGCCATTAATGAATTTGGCCACCGAGAGACCCATGCCCATTTCAGCAGCTATTTTAGCACTGCCTCCGCTCGAACTCAGGATCCATTGCTCCGGCTTTGTCTTCACCTGCGGGATTGCATAAACGCGGCCCTTATCAGTCGCTGCAGTATCCCCAAAGAAATGCTGAAGATGCTCCAGCTGGGTTAAGTAGTCTTCCTCCTTAAAAGTGTTTGACGGGTTTAAAAGGTAGGCGCTCACCCGATCTCCCCCCGGGGCGCGACCCATTCCCAGGTCTATACGGTTTGGATAAAGTGCTTCCAGTGTCCTGAAATTTTCAGCAACTTTAAAAGCGCTGTGATTGGGAAGCATAATCCCACCAGATCCCAGCCTAATCCTTTGAGTTTCCGCCCCAAGTCGGCTTAAAAGAACTTCCGGGGCAGAACCGGCAATAAATTTTGAGCTATGGTGTTCAGAGAGCCAAAACCGGTAATAGCCCAATTTATCTGCAAGTTTTGCAGTTTCTATAGTTTCCTGTAAAGCTTCCTGTGAGGTGGCCCCGGTTCTAACAATTGATTGATCGAGTATGCTGAGTTTAATTTTTGTCATATATAGTTAATCGAAATTGGTTTAGGTTAATTACATTTTGCTTCCTGGTTTTAGTGATGTTTTAAGAATGTTTGATCTAAATTTCCCGATATTTGCTTTTAAGAAAAATTAATCCCTAAAAAATAGTAAATTCTCAATTTTCTTTATAAAATTGGGAGGCTTAAAAAAAATAAGATTATGCCTTTTTATCATAAACTCGGTAAAATTCCGCACAAACGTCATACGGTTTTCAAAAAACCAGATGGCAGTCTGTATTACGAACAGCTTTTTGGAACTGTAGGTTTTGATGGTATGTCATCTAACATGTACCATGAGCACCGGCCAACACAAGTTAAAGAAATTAAAGGAAGCTATAGCGTCAAGCCAAAGATTGCTTCAGAAAATAATATTAAATCTTATAGGTTTAAAGGATTTCAGGTAGTGCCACATCCCGATTATCTCGAAAGCAGAAAGGTGGTACTTACCAATAGCGATGTGGATATCGCCCTTGCTTCTCCCCAGGCCTCTACTGATGATTATTTTTATAAAAATGCCGATTCAGATGAATTATTATTTATTCATAAGGGAACGGGAAAATTAAGAACCCATCTTGGAAACCTGGATTTTAAGTATGGAGATTATTTGTTAATTCCGCGAGGAACGATTTATAAGATAGACTTTGATGATGAGGATAACCGCTTATTTATTGTAGAATCGAGACGCCCAATTTACACTCCGAAAAGATATCGAAACTGGTTTGGACAGTTGCTGGAGCATTCCCCCTTTTGTGAAAGGGACCTGAGGCAGCCATATGAGCTTGAAACCAATGATGAGAAAGGAGACTTTCTAATCAAGGTAAAAAAGCAGGGGGAGATCTTTGATATGGTGTATGCCACGCATCCTTTTGATGTAGTGGGCTATGATGGGTATAATTATCCGTACGCTTTCAGTATTCACGATTTTGAACCAATTACGGGAAGAATTCACCAGCCACCACCGGTGCATCAAACCTTTGAAACCGATGCATTTGTGGTGTGTAGTTTTTGTCCCAGAAAATACGATTATCATCCCGAGAGTATTCCTGCGCCATATGCCCATAGCAACATAGATAGTGATGAGGTTCTCTACTATGTTGATGGAGATTTTATGAGCCGAAATGATATTGAAGCAGGGCACATTTCCCTGCATCCCGCCGGAATCCCGCATGGGCCTCATCCCGGAGCCGTAGAAAGAAGTATTGGCCAGGTAGAAACCGAAGAACTAGCTGTAATGGTAGATACTTTTAAACCTTTAAAACTAACGGAAGAGGCGATGAAAATAGCCGATGAGACTTATCATAAGTCCTGGTTAGAGTAAAACATTAATTGATAAACATATAAAAATATTAATATGAGTACCGATAACACATCATTAAAACTGGAAAAGGTAATTCCCGGTGCAGAAGATTTTCTGCCAATTCTGGGTACCGATTTCGTTGAACTATATGTTGGCAATGCAAAACAGGCGGCCTATTATTACCAGTATGCCTGGGGGTTTGAGCCTGTGGCTTATTCAGGATTAGAAACCGGGAAAAAAGATCAGGTTTCTTATGTATTACAACAAGGGAAGATTAGAATTGTTCTTACCTCGCCTTTAACACCCGGCGGAGATCTGAATGAACATATCAATAAACATGGGGATGGAGTGAAAATGGTAGCTCTTTGGGTAGATGATGCCCGAAAAAGCTATGAAGAAACCACTAAAAGAGGGGCGAAATCTTATGTAGAGCCTTATGTTCTGGAGGATGAAAATGGAAAAGCAGTGATTTCAGGAATTCATACTTATGGAGAAACCATTCATCTTTTTGTGGAACGAAAAGATTATACCGGTCCGTTTTTACCGGGCTACAAGGCCTATGCGTCCAGGGTGAAAACAAATGATACCGGCCTAAAATATATAGACCATATGGTAGGTAATGTAGGCTGGAACGAAATGAATAAATGGGTGGAGTTTTATGCAAAAGTTATGGGCTTTGCTCAAATGGTTTCTTTTGATGACAAGGATATCTCTACCGATTACACTGCGCTTATGAGTAAAGTGATGAGCAACGGAAACGGAAGGATAAAATTTCCAATTAATGAGCCGGCAGAAGGAAAGAAAAAATCCCAGATTGAAGAATATATAGATTTTTATAATGGAGCAGGAGTGCAACACATCGCTCTGTCTACCGATAATATAATAGAAACTGTCACCGCACTTCGCGATCGCGGAGTGGAATTCCTTTATGTGCCGGAGACTTATTATGATACTCTGCTGGAAAGAGTGGGTGAAATTGATGAAGAACTCGAGCCGCTAAAAGAACTTGGAGTATTAGTAGATCGTGATGACGAAGGCTATTTGTTGCAGATCTTCACCAAGCCTGTTTTAGACCGGCCAACAATGTTTTTTGAGATCATTCAGCGAAAAGGCGCTCAATCTTTTGGAAAAGGAAACTTTAAGGCACTTTTTGAGGCCATTGAAAGAGAGCAGGATTTACGAGGTACATTGAGTTAAGGAGTAATATTTATCAACTTATATAATTATTTTATAAAACCTTAAATTAATCATATTCTTTTGGTTAAAGTTTGTTTTTTGATTGTAAATAAAGGACCATTTAAGGAATTTTGCACTCGCATTTTTTGGAGTGGTTACCAAACAGTGTGATTTTTTCATAATTTAAGTTTTAGTTGGTTAATAAGATAAAAACCTCATCATTAATTTGATGAGGTTTTTTGTTTAATTACATTTGGAATAGAAATTGTAAATATGGGTATTGTAACACGAATTTACTTTTATCAGGAAGAAAAGATCATGAAAAAAATTTTTGCAATACTCGTCATAATTTTAACCTCCTTTTCATTGGAGGCGCAATCACAGCAAGCTTTTCAGGCAGGAGAATGGTTTCGTTTCAGGATTCATTATGGGCCTTTTAATGCCAGTTTTGCTACTATGGAAGTAAAGGAAACCACGCTGCGTAATAAACCTGTTTATCACATTAAAGGCCGTGGCAAATCTACCGGACTGCTGCACCTCTTTTTTAAAGTTGATGATGATTATCAAACTTTTATCGACAAAAATGATGGGAAACCTTATAAATTCATCAGGAAGATCGATGAAGGTGGTTATACCAAGGATCTTGAAATAGATTTCAATCACAACAATAATAAGGCACATGTCTTTGATAAAAAGCACGGGAAAAATAATACTTATACAACCCAGGAAAATGTGCACGATATGTTATCTGCATTTTATTATATTCGCAACAATATTAAGAGCGATGAGCTTAGTCCTGGAGATGAGATGAATCTCAATCTTTTTATAGATGATGAAACGATGAATTTCAAACTTAGGTTTCTTGGTCGCGAGGTGATCAAGACCAAGTTTGGGAAAGTGGCTACTCTGAAATTCAGGCCTTTGGTTATGGCAGGAAGGGTTTTTAAAGAAAAAGAAAGCCTTACTTTTTGGGTTTCTGACGACGCCAATAAAATACCTGTGAAAATTGAAGCTGATCTCAGAGTTGGCTCCCTGGATGCTGATCTTGACGCTTATAAAGGACTAAAACATCCCTTCAGAATAATTGTAGATTAACATGGAAATCAAGCCTGAGATTGCTGAAAGAATAGCTAAACTCGAAGAAAAATTCAGAAATTCAGGACAGGACCTGGGCTCATATCTTGATGGATTATTATACGATAAATACCTTACCTACTGGGATTATATCAATATTGATACCCTCTTAAGTCTTCAGAAAACTCTCACACATTTCCCTGATGAGAAAATATTTATCTCATATCACCAAATCACAGAATTATATTTCAAGCTCATTATACACGAGCAAAAGCAAATAATTGAAGCCAAAGATGAAAATGCCGCATTCTATATTGAAAAGTTTCAACGTTTAAATCGATATTTTAGAATATTGACCGATTCTTTTGATGTGATGATCAAGGGGATGGATAGGGAAGAATTCCTTAAGTTCAGGATGGCACTTTTACCGGCCAGTGGTTTCCAGTCGGCGCAGTTTAGAATGATCGAGATCTATTCTACCCCTTTGGAGAACATTGTTGCTTATGATATACGGGAAAATTTTTCTTCTGAAAATAGTATCGAGGAATTGCTGGAGAATATCTACTGGAAAAAGGGTGGTATGGACCTTAAAAGCGGGGAGAAAACTTTAACTCTGAGGCAGTTCGAAGATCGATATATCGAAAGCTTTAAAAAGCTTGCTCATGAAGTAGAAGGGAAAACACTTTATCATACTTATTTAGATCTTCCGGAAGAGATAAAAAATAATTCGGGATTGATCAATGCAATGCGTAATTTTGACGTTTATGTAAATATTAACTGGCCATTAATGCATATTGGAGCTGCTTATCGCTATTTGAATAAAGATAACAAGACAATAAAGGCCACAGGAGGCACCAACTGGAAAGAGTTTCTTCCGCCGGGCTTTCAGAAAAACAGTTTCTTTCCGAATTTATGGAGTGAAGAAGAATTTAAAGAATGGGGCAAAGAATGGGTGGAAAATAAGTTTAATACAGAAAAAACAGCTTGAAAAAATTGAAAAAATTTAGTTACCTGATGTTGATGATGCTGGCTTTGATCGCCTGCAACGATGATGTGAAAAATGAAGCCATGAATAAGGATTTGGCCGAGGTCAAAACTCCGCCGGTGGTAAAAGAATATGGTTTTGTGCTTAACGATTTCGAGGTGGTAGTAGATACTATTGCCAGAGGAGATTTTTTTGGAAATATTCTTGATAAACAGGGGGTTAGTCCCGGAAAAGTGCATGAAATCTCAGAGAAGGTGAAAGATACTTTTAATCCTGCCAGAATAATAGCCGGTAAAAAATATATCATTCTTAAGGATAAAGATTCTGCTCAAACTCCTAAATACTTCATATACGAGAATGATAAAATAAACTATACTGTTGTTAATCTAAATGAACCGGCAGCATATAAAGCAAAACGCCCGGTAACTATAAAGAAGCGGGAAATATCCGGGGTTATTACTTCTTCTCTTTCAGAGGCCATGCAAAATCAGGGTTTAAGTAATTTGCTGGTTTATGAACTTTCCAATATTTATCAGTGGAGCATAGATTTCTTTAAGCTTCAGAAGGGAGATCAGTTTAAAATGGTTTACGAAGAAAAATATATCGATGATACCATTTTTGCCGGTATTGAAAATGTGGAAGCTGCCGTTTTTAAACATTCCGGCAGGCCTTTTTATGCTTTCAACTATGAAACCGATTCTATTACCGGAAAAGCCAATTTTTATGATGAAGAAGCTAAGGCCTTGCAGAGCTTCTTCCTGAAAGCCCCATTAAATTACAGTCGGATTTCCAGCCGTTACACCAAACGCAGATTTCACCCAGTGCAAAAACGCTGGAAAGCTCATCTTGGGACAGATTATGCTGCGGCAAGGGGTACACCTATTGTAAGTACTGCCGATGGGACAGTTATCGCTTCAAGTTATACTTCGGGTAATGGGAATTACGTTAAGGTGCGCCATAACAGTAAATACACGACTCAATACCTTCATATGACCAAGCGAAATGTGCGTAAAGGCCAGCGGGTAAAACAGGGAGATGTAATTGGTTATGTAGGAAGCACTGGCCTGGCTACAGGTCCTCATGTTTGTTATCGCTTTTGGGTGAATGGTAAGCAGGTAGATCCCTATCGCCAGAACCTTCCGGCTGCTAAACATATTGAAAACGAGCACAAAGAGGCTTACTTCGCCGCTATCGATAAGTTAAAACAAAGGCTAGACAGTATTCCTTACCAGGAAATTTAATCCGATCCCAATAGTAACTTTACCTTTGCAAGTTTTAAGTTGATTACGAGGCTGACTTCGTATTTTTCTTTTTATAAATTTGCAATTCATTTGAATTTTTAATTAAAATAATCGCTGTGAAAAATATAAATCCAACTCAAACGACTGCCTGGAAAAAATTAACTGAACATTATAAGGAGGTTAAAGATCTGGAAATGAAGGAATTGTTCAAGGAAGATTCCGACCGTGCCTCCGAGTTTACCTTGCATTGGGAGGATTTATATGTTGACTTCAGTAAAAACCGTATAACATCAAGAACCAGAGATTTGCTTAATGAGCTTGCCCGGGAGTGTGCTTTGCCTGAGGCTATTGAATCTTATTTTACCGGTGAAGCTATCAATAGGACAGAGAAGCGTCCGGTTTTGCATACCGCACTGAGAGCTGCCGATGATTCTGTGATAGAAGTTGACGGAGAGAATGTAATTCCTGAAGTTCAGGAGGTAAAAAGAAAGATCGAGGATTTTACCAATTCGGTTATTGATGGGAGTAGAAAAGGGTATACAGGTAAGGCCTTTACCGATGTTGTGAATATCGGGATTGGCGGTTCAGATCTCGGTCCTGTTATGATTACCGAAGCCTTGAAACATTATAAGAATCATCTCAATGTGCATTTTATCTCGAATGTAGATGGAGATCATGTGCACGAACTAATTAACGAGCTTAACCCGGAAACCACTCTTTTTTTGGTTGTTTCCAAAACCTTTACTACCCAGGAAACAAGGACTAATGCGACTACTGTAAGGAACTGGTTCAGGAAATCGGCACCTCAGGATGCGGTTTCAAAACATTTTGTTGCGGTATCTACTAATATTGAAAAAGTTAAGGAATTTGGGATAGATATTCAGAATGTCTTTCCAATGTGGGATTGGGTTGGCGGTCGCTTCTCCCTTTGGAGTGCAGTAGGCTTATCTATTAGTCTGGCCGTAGGATATAATAATTTTGAATCCCTTTTGAAAGGAGCGCAGAAGATGGATCTTCATTTCAAAGAAAGCGATCTT
>NZ_DATCSO010000070.1:0-6773 GCF_036568425.1 Salegentibacter sp.
TTTGCGATATCAACTTTTACTACCGCATTAAGCTCATCAATATTCTCTCTGGTAATATTCATCTTGACTTGTTATAAAAATTGGAGTGCAAAATTACACTTTTTTCCCAAGCCCGCAAAGTTTCAATTTATTGAATTTCAGCCCTCTTCTAATCTTTTCCGAGAAGAGAAAATAGTATGGATTGAAAGAGGGATAAAAGCAGGCTAAAAAGTATGGCGATAAGAAAACCATTCACCTCAAACCCACTCACAAATGCATCGGCAAGAAGAATGATAATTGCATTTATAACCAACAAGAACAATCCCAGGGTAATTATAGTTACCGGCAGCGTAAAAAGTATCAAAATTGGTTTGACCAGCAAATTTAGAATTGCAAGGACAATGGCAACAATTATTGCGGTAACATACCCTGCCACCGCAACACCGGGAAGAAATTTAGCCAGCACAACAACGGCCAGCGCGGTAAGTAAAATCCTTAAAATAAAGTTCATAGCTTATGGTGTTAGTACTACAAATATGCAAAAAACGCCGGATATTCCGGCGTTTAATGAAAATTGAAAAAAGTGAAATTTTTTAATTGACCTCATTATTGAGAGTAATTGTAGGGTAATTCCCAATATTAACTCCCGGTACAGATGCATTATAGGTATTGTTGATCTCTTTAATCAACTCGTTGGCTACAATCGCATTCCCACGCGGAGTAAAATGAATGCCATCTAAAGAAAAAGCACCACCACTGGCAAAAGTTGTAGTTACGGTACCCGCATCAAAGCTATATCCATTTTGAGCAATATCTGTTAGTAAGGAATTTGCATCGAGCATCGCCAAACCATTGGCATCTGCTATAGCAGCGATGGCCTGATTATAAGCCGCTGTTGCATTCTTAATACTCTCAATTTCCTCACCGTCGAGAACATCAGCATCTTTAATACCGGCTACAGCACCAAATAGCGTATTTACCTGCTCTTCGGTAGGCTGCCCTCCACTTTGAAGCACTCCAAGCACTTGCATAACTTCCGGAGTTAATCTTACTGAACCATAACCCTGAGCTAAAGCTCCCTGATCTATGGTTAAAAGCAATAATTCCTCTTCAGTCATTTGACGGAATCCAAGAGGATTAGCATCGGATGGTTCTACGGAAATCACAAAACGGTTAGGACCTTCGCTAAAAGTTAAGGCATACTGACTTGCAAGTGCTACTGCCTGCTCCTGCGGAACACCTTGTTGCATTAATCCCCCGGCAAAAACCTGAGAAACCGCTTGAAAGAAGCCCGTAAGATTTGCAGCAGTTTCAGCATCCAGTACTAAGGCATTATTTGGTACCGTTGTGAAATAAGGCACAGAGGTAACATCTGGAATATTAACCAAAGCTCCACCGGTAGCGGTAGAGGTTAAAGTTTCTACAATTCCTGAATAAACCGAAGCAAATACGTTCGGGTCTGTTATATCATTTGGACCATAGGTAGAAGGATCGGTGTTGTTAGTTTGGTCCTCTCCTGTCCCGCCTGAAGTCGCATAACCAAGTACATCATTATTTCCTATCCAAAGAGAGAAAAAAGTGGGGTTCAACATCATCGCATCCTCCACCACAGTTGTGGATGCCGAAGTAGCGAAACGCGCAAAATAAGGATTAGCCATCCCTGCAGGTACACCTTCAGGATTTCCATATCCCTGGGCCACTAAATGGTAACTTTTAGCCCCGGGCACTCCCATATTACTAAATGGCCCATCCAGAGTATTTAAAACTTCTGTAGTAGGCTGACTTCCGGTATAACGGGCAGGCCCAGGTTCTCCATTAGCACCTACTGCTAAAACATAGCGGTTTTGGGCAATGACGGTTCCACCAAATAAAAGTCCGCCGGTATTATCGCTTACATAAGGAATAGTAAAATCATTAGTTTCCTGTGTTAACGCAAATTGTTGCGCCATGATATTAGGGTAAGAATTTTCCTGACCGGTAATATACAAAGCTCCATTGGCATAACCTGCAGTTAGGGAATTACCCAATGCAACATAACTCGAGAAATTGGCTTCCCCATTGCTGTAAACACCTATTTCATCAACCGGAGTTTCCAACTCTGGTTCACAGGACAAAACTCCTGCGGCTAGTATTACTGCTATATATCTATAATATTTTTTCATGTTCTTTAATTAAATTTTATAAGTTAAACCAAGACCCGGAACAAAAGCCGATGATTTATAAGTACCTTCAAAAGGCACTCTTTGTCCATCCTCGCTATAGTAACCATAAGATTCATCAACTTCCTTATAACGGTTATACAGGAAAGCTGCATCTATAGACAGCCTCTCGTTAACATTTACAGAAAGACCGCCGGTGAATCCCTGTGCATCATTTCTGGGTGTTTCCGGGGCGAAATAACCCGATTGCACCGGAGATTCATCAAAATAATATCCAACTCGCAGGGTAAACATTTCATTCGCGAGGTATTGCATACCAATACGGTAAGTTGAAACATCTTTATAGTTTCTTGCATTTTTCGAATCAGGTATATTGGGATCGGCAAAATCTATATCCAGGGATTCATAAACACTCCAGTATACACGATCATACTGCACAGCCAGCAACCACTTATCAAGCAATTGGTAGGAAGCCCCTATACTAAGTTCAGCCGGTAGTGGTAATGATGCATCAAAAGCAGTATCCTCAAATGGAGTTAACGGGGAGTTTGGAATATTCTGGAAATCGGCATCTCCACCTTCAGCATCCATCATTATCTCAGATCGGTAATTTATACCAAGTGTTATATCTTCTGTGGGTTTGTACATGGCGCTCGCAGACCATCCAAAAGCACTAACGCCGCTGGCATCTACAGTAACATTTGCACGATTACCGTCAAGATCGGTTAAAGTTCTGTTCAGGTTTCGGTTAAAATTTACAGCTCCACTAACGTAAATTGGTCCACCACCAACACTTAAATTATCAGTGATTTTTACTGAAGCTAAAGCCTGGAAATAAATCGCCTGCAAGTCTATATTATTTACTAAATGGGATCCAGACCAATCTGTTGGCCATTCAACAGCACTTCCGTAAGGTGAATATGCAGCAAAACCAAGACTTAGCCAGTCATTCATTTTGTAAGAAAAATAAGCGTAGAAAGGAGTTCCCACCGAACTATCGGTACGGTAAGTTTCACCAAATTGATCATTCTGCCAAACTGTCTCAGAGAATACGGCACTTGCACCTACGGCAATATTAATTTTGTTTTCAAGGTACACCAAGCCTGCAGGATTAAAGAAAGCGAGTTCAGCATTGTTCACCACCGCAACACCGGTGTGCCCCATGGCTAAAGAACGCTGGCCCTGCAGGCTCACCCGGTATCCTCCGGCATATGTTACGGATGCAGCCAAACCAAACAGGCATAGAAATAATAGTTTTTTCATAATTGAATTGGAATTAATAATGGTATTTAATAAAATAGTCTCTTCAAAAATAGAATAAATTAGAAAGTATGCAATAAATTAGATCAATTTATTATGCATACATAACATAATCAGTGTAAATCTAAAGAAATTTTAGCACAGCTTCATAAAAAGCTTCACTATTCTCGGCATGGACCCAGTGACCCGCATTAGGAATGCTTATTATTTTCGCTTTTGGAAATTGGTTTTTTATTGAAACTTCATCCTCTGAGGTAATATAATCTGAATTCTCCCCTTTGATAAATAAAGTATCCCCGGTATACTCCTGGTCTTCGGGCAGAGCCTCTCCAACTTTCTCTATGTTTGCCTTAAGGGCTGAAAGATTAAGCTTAAGACAAAGTTTGTCCTGAGACTCTCTTTCCAGATTTTTCAATAAAAATAACCTGATACCTTTATTTGAGATAAATTCTTTCAGGAGATTCTCGGCTTTTTTTCTCGAACCCAGGTTGGCCTCCTCCAGGGCTGTTAACCCATCCAGGATTTGCTGGTGATGGGGCGCGTAATATTTTGGGGCGATATCTACTACAATCAGTTTTTTTACAAGATCAGGATTTTGGGCAGCCATAAGCATAGCGGCTTTGCCACCCATAGAATGCCCCAGCAATATGATCTCGGAAAGTTTATGTTGCTGGCAGTATTCCACTATATCATCAGCCATTATTTGATAGTCAAAATCATCACTGTGCGGACTTTTTCCATGGTTTCTTTGATCGATAAGATGCACCTGATAACCTGCTTCGGCAAACTCGCTGCCAAGGGTTTTCCAGTTATCACCCATTCCCAAAAACCCGTGTAGAAAGAGAAAGGGCGTACCCTCCCCAAGAATATTTGTATGTAATTTCATAATAAAGCTACTATTTTAAAAGTTCAAGATACCTTTTGACTGTGGTTTCCAAACCTAAATATAAAGCTTCAGAAATTAATGCGTGCCCTATAGACACTTCATCAAGGAAAGGCACTTCTTTATTAAAATATTTCAGGTTTTCCAGGGAAAGATCATGACCGGCATTTACTCCAAGTCCAAGTTCATGGGCTTTGCGGGCACATTCGGCATAAGGTTTCACCCCGGCTTTATGTCCTTCAGAAAAAGCCAGAGCATAAGCTTCGGTGTATAATTCAATACGATCGGTGCCTGTCTCGGCAGCAGCTTTGATCTGATTTATTTCGGGATCTACAAAAATTGATGTGCGGATATCGTTATTCTTAAATTCTGATATTATCTCTCTTAAAAAATCACGGTGTTTAACGGTATCCCACCCGGCGTTAGATGTGATAGCATCTTCAGCATCGGGTACCAGGGTAACCTGTGCAGGCTTCACTTCAAGCACAAGATCTATGAATTTTTTTACTGGATTTCCTTCAATATTGAATTCGGTTTGCAGAACAGGTTTTAACTCCCTTACATCGCTATAACGAATATGTCTTTCATCAGGTCTGGGATGAACGGTTATTCCCTGGGCCCCAAATTTTTCAATATCCAAAGCAGTTTGCAATACATTCGGAATATTCCCACCCCTGGCATTCCGAAGAGTGGCAATTTTATTGATATTAACGCTTAATTTGGTCATCTTTTTGGCTTTAGATTAACAAAAATACAAACTTGCCAATGCCCTAATGAATTTTATTTTAATTAATTTGCAAAAATAAGGACGAGGGATATGAACATAGAAGATTTTATTATAAACGATGTCTCGATTTGTCATTTTTCCGATAAGGTTGGAGAGATCCAAAATTTATTCAACCAGCTCACCTATTCCCATCTCCCGGTAGAAAATAACGGGATATACATGGGCTGCATCTCAGAAAATGATATTCGTTGTTTTGAAGCAGAGAAAAACCTTGAGGAGTATCAATATGCCCTGGAAGGTTTCTTCGTACGAGAAACCGATTACTGGCTGGATATCCTTGATGCTTTTGCGCAAAACAACACCAATATCTTACCCGTTTTAGATGAGGAGAATAAATATCTGGGCTACGTGGAGGTTAATGAGATTATCGCGCTTTTTAATGAAACTCCTTTTTTAAGTGAACCTGGAAATATAATTGTGTTAGAGAAAGGCTTCAAGGATTATTCTTTTAGTGAAGTATGCCAGATCACAGAGTCCAACAATGCAAATATCCTGGGGGTTTTTGTTTCAAAATTTGAAAATGATCTTGCACAAATCACCCTAAAACTTAATCCAACCGGAATCAACGAGATTATTCAAGCCTTTAGACGTTATGGGTACAAAGTGGTTTCAGAGCATCAGGAAGACAGCTTCAATAAAAATTTAAAAGACCGCTCAAAATATCTAGATAAATACCTTAATATTTAATATGAAAATTGGCATCTACGGACAGTTTTATCATACCAATGCCGGAGAATATATCGGGCAGCTTTTGGAGTTGCTGGACAATGAAAATGTGAAAGTAGTTATTGAGGAGAAGTTCTTTCAATTAATTAAACTCAATGAAACAATTCCAAATTCCCGGAGCCATTATGAAACCTTCACCTCTTTAGACAGGTCGTACGACCTGTTTTTTTGCATCGGAGGGGACGGAACTATTTTAAAGTCCATCAATTATGTAAAGGATATGGAAATCCCAATTGTTGGCATTAACACTGGAAGGCTGGGATTTTTGGCAACCATACAAAAGGAAGAAATCAAAAGCACCTTCCATGGCATCCTAAACAGGAATTTTAGTATATCTCCGCGTAGTGTTTTAAAAACTGAATGTCATCCTAACGATAACGATCCTATTTTCAATAATGTAGCCCTTAACGAAATAGCCGTTAGCCGGAAAAACACCACCTCCATGATAACTGTAGACACATGGCTTAACGACCAGTATCTCACTTCTTATTGGGCAGACGGGTTAATTATTTCAACACCCACCGGCTCTACAGGGTATTCCTTAAGTTGTGGTGGGCCTGTGATTACCCCAAATACAGATTCTCTTGTAATCACCCCTATCGCACCACATAATTTAAATGCGAGACCTCTGGTTATAAAAGACAACACGAAAATAACACTCCGGGTTTCGGGACGGGAAGACTCCCATTTACTCTCTATGGATTCCCGTATTGCATCCCTAAAGAATGATACAAAAATCACTATTACCAAAGCACCCTACACAATAAATTTCGTAGAATTAAGCGAACAAAGCTTCCTGTATACCCTACGTCAGAAACTTTTATGGGGAGAAGATAAACGTAATTAAGCAATAAAAGTTTTCTAAAACTGTTTATGAATATGTACAAAACTGCTCAAATTATTGTAGAGCAAACATTATTGTTATATTTGCAAACTTTTGAAAACCTATGAGGTACCTAATAGCTTTTGTAATCATGTT
>NZ_DATCSO010000071.1:0-14841 GCF_036568425.1 Salegentibacter sp.
AGGTTCTATTATAAAGAGTCTTATCGATTTAAGGGATAATCTCGTTACTGAACCCGATGCTGAGAAAGCCCAGAAGGAAGTCCTTCAGAAATTATTAAAAACAGCGAAGAATACCGAATTCGGAAAACATTACGATTTTGAGGCTATTCTGAAATCTGGAGATATTAGCAAGACCTTCGCAGAAAAAGTACCCTATTTCGACTATCATAAACTTGAAAAAGAGTGGTGGCATAAGGTGCACGAGGGTAAGGAAAATATCACCTGGCCGGGCCGCCCTCCTTATTTTGCACTAAGCTCTGGTACGACGGGGAAATCCAGTAAAAGGATTCCTGTAACCAATGATATGGTTGAAGGGATCCGGAAAGCAGGGATCAAACAGGTAAGTGCCCTGAGTAATTTTGACCTGCCACCGGATTTCTTCGAGAAAGAGATTATGATGCTTGGTAGCTCTACCGATCTTCAGAAAGAAGGTGACCACCGGGAAGGAGAAATTAGCGGAATAAGCGCCAGTAATATTCCATTCTGGTTCCGGGGTTATTATAAGCCGGGTGAAGATATTGCCAAAATTGAAGAATGGGATGAACGGGTACAGCGCATTGCTGAAAATGCTAAAAACTGGGATATTGGTGCCTTAAGTGGAATTCCTTCCTGGTTGGAATTGATGATGAAAAAGGTGATTGAACATAACAAGCTGGATAACATTCACGATATATGGCCAAACCTTCAGGTTTTCGCCTCGGGAGGAGTGGCTTTTGAACCCTATGAAAAAAGTTTTAACTCACTTTTAGCTCACCCCATAACGGTAATCGACACCTACCTGGCTTCAGAAGGCTTCCTGGCTATCCAGGAACGGCCTGAAACCAATGCGATGAGGCTAATTTTAGATAACGGGATCTATTTTGAATTTGTTCCTTTTAAGGCCGAATATATAAACCATGATGGATCCCTGGTGGAAGATGCTCCTGTAATCTCCCTGGCCGATGTAAAGGAAAATGAAGATTATGTTCTGCTCATCAGTACTGTTTCTGGCGCATGGCGTTACCTGATTGGTGATACCATTAAATTCACCGATGTCTCCAGGCATGAGATCAGGATAACTGGGAGGACTAAGTTTTTCCTGAATGTTGTAGGCTCTCAGCTGTCGGTGAATAAGATGAATGATGCCGTACAGGAACTGGAAGAAAAATTTGACATTAAAATTCCTGAATTTACCCTTGCGGCGGTTAGAATTGATGGAGAATTTAATCATCACTGGTACCTGGGCACTGAAACAGATATTTCTGAAGGAAAACTTGCTGAAGCTCTGGATGAATCCTTGAAAAATGCGAATAAAAATTACCGGGTGGCTCGTTCTAAAGCCCTAAAAGGGGTGAAAGTAAGTAAAGTACATCCCGAAATGTTCCCTGAGTGGAATGCTGCCAACAAGAAAAAGGGAGGGCAGGTGAAAATGGAAAAAGTGATGAACGAAGAGAAGTTTGCTGAATGGGAGAAATTCGTAAATGAAAACCAAAGTAAATTCTCATAGCCTAAGGAGTTACCTATTAAAAATTGTTCAATTATGCCTGAATTACCGGAAATAGCGACCTTTAAAAGTTTTTTGGAAGAAACTGTGCTCAACAAGGAAATAGTAGAGGTGGAATTTCCCGAAACCGGGTTACTGCAAGCTTCTCCGGCCGATTTTAAAAAAAGCCTACTCAGCAATAAATTTACCGACTTACAACAACTCGGGAAATATCTTTTCCTTAAGACCAACAAAAAGAAAAGCCTGGTTTTTCATTTTGGAATGACGGGTAAATTTGAATATTACCAGCATAATGAGACCCCTAAACATACCCATTTACTCGTTACGTTTAAGGATTCTTCTCATCTCGCATTTATATGTGTGAGAAAACTAGGGAAGATCTACCTCACAGATGGGGTTGAGGAGTTTCAGAAGGAACACTCCCTTGGGAAACACGCTTTGGACCTTTCTGAAAAAGAATTTTTAGAACTGCTTCAGCAGAAAAAAGGAGGCGTAAAGTCGGCCCTTACCGACCAACATATGATCTCGGGGATTGGAAATGTCTACGCCGATGAGATCCTGTTTCAAACCCGAATTCATCCTAAAACCAAAGTGGAAAAACTTTCAGAAAAAGAGAGAGGAAAGCTTTTTGAAGAAATGCAGGATGTTTTAAATACTGCGATAAAAAAGGAAGGAGAACGATCGGAATTTCCCTCGAACTATCTAAGCCGTTCCCGTAAGGAGGGAGCTGATTGCCCTAAATGTTCAGGGAAAATTTCGATGATCAAGGTTTCGGGAAGGAGTACCTATTTCTGCCCTAAATGTCAAAAGGAGCAATCATGAAAGTAAATGTTGGTTGTTCAGGCTGGAATTACCGCGGCTGGAAAGATCGCTTTTATCCTGAAAACCTGGCTCAAAAAGATTGGTTGAAATATTATTCGGGAGTTTTTAATACTGTGGAGATCAACAGCACGTTTTACAGGTTTCCCAGAGATTCCACCCTTATAAAATGGAAAGAAACTGTTCCTGATGATTTTAAAATCACCCTGAAAGGCAGCAGGTATGTTACACATATGAAAAAACTGAACGAGGTGAGGGAGAGCGTGGAGAAATTTTATAATGCCGCCTACCTTTTGGAAAATAAAAAAAGCTGTATTCTGTGGCAATTACCACCCAGCCTGCATCGGGATGATGAAAAACTGGCGACTTTCTGTAAATTACTTAATCCTGATTTTACCAATGTAATTGAGTTTCGTCACCTTTCCTGGTTTGATCAGGAGGTCTATAGGCTTCTCACCAAATACAATGTAGTGTTTTGCTCTATTTCAAGTCCCGATTTCCCTGAAAAAATGATCAACACCGGGAAAACAGGCTATGTGCGATTTCACGGAAAAGGAAAGAAATGGTATGATTACGACTATTCCCGGGAGGAATTGCATAGCTGGTACGAGAAGATCAAAAATTCAGGATTGGAGGAAGTATATCTGTACTTCAATAACGATTTGGGGGCCAGTGCACCAAACAATGCCCGCTTAATGAGATCATTCTTTGAGCTAGAAAATTAGACTTTTATTTTGAAGCCATCAAAAGCTGGGATTAGCTTTGTGCCCTCCGGTTCCAGAGATTTGAGTTTTTCTTTACTTTCTCCGATATCCTTAAAAAACCAGTCTCCATAATGAGTAAAAATCAATTTTGGACTAAGCGGACTTAAAATTCGAACAAGATCTGGTATTCCGGTATGACCATAGATATTATCACCATCCCGGTTTATACGTCCTCCTTTATTAATTAAAGTCGCTTCCGTGATAATAAGATCCACCTGCCCGATTTCCTTTAGGTGGGCTTTTTCAATCCAGGCAACATCCCCGGTAAAGAAAACCCGCTTTCCGTGTTTTTCTACCACGTAACCATATGATTTTAAATTTTTGGCGTGAATTACAGGAACAGGAGTTATGCTAAATCCTGAAATTTCGGTCTCTGCTGAAATAATCTTCAGTTCAGGAATAAGAGGATGAGATTCGGGACCATAATGTGGGGTTTTTGGAGAGAAGGTTTCCTCTTTAAAAATAAAGTAAGCATGATCAGGATGAAAATGGGTGAAGATAATAGCCTTCGGTTTTCTCTCAAGGAAGGCTTCTTCCCCAACATCAATTAACAGTTTCTCATTGACCAGGAAGCCACTATGATTTCTATATTTTGGTGCCCTGGCCTTAATCTTTCCCCGGCAACCCAGGATCTCGATTTCCATATTTTCACTTTTATTCTAACTCATCTATTAACATCATGATCTCCTCCTGGGAGAGGTAAAGATTTTTTATGCGTGCTTTATAGATATCGGAAAGGTGTGCGTGGTTAAGGATAAAGTCTTTAGTGGCGATTATATATTTTCCCATTCCATGGTTTACAGCGTAGGTGTCGGCCACCCTTTCTGCTTCCTGGATATAAGTTTTTGAGGTGAAATATTTCAATCCGAACCAGATCATATTCAGGGCGCTTCTTTCCCGGTAATCCATAATATGGCCCAGTTCGTGGCCTAACCAGCCAATAAGAACATCCGATGGGACGGTGGTTACATCAAAGACTTCATCTTCAATGACTATTTGTTCACTTATCATCACGAAGTATTCCCTCTTTTTCTTGTTTTTGAAAAGTCCGGAAATCTTGGGCTGAGCCTGCATAAATGATTTCTGAATACTAGCCTTGAATTTAAATTCTATAGGAGTATTCTTTAGCTCGGGATAGTGAGCGAGGGCGACATAAGCTTCACGCCAAATGACATCGGGAACAATTTTATTGTTGAACTTTAAGCTATCTTTTTGTTTCATAGTTTGTGCATAACCGGGGTGAGACAGGCCTATTGACAGGACTGCAAAAATAAATATGCTAATAACCGGTGATTTCAAAATAGTTATACTTTCCTTTTGTTCCTAAAATATGGAATAACAAGCTAATGGAACAAACCTGATGTTATAAAAAATGTATAAAAAAAACCCTGCAAATTAATGCAGGGCCTGAAAATCTTTATAAACTGGTAATTAAAAAAAAGCCTAAGCTTGTTTTACATTTACCGCATTTAAACCTTTTCTTCCTTCTTCAAGATCAAACACAACTTCATCATTTTCTCTGATTTCGTCAATTAAGCCGTTTGCGTGTACAAAATACTCCTTGTTTGATTCTTCCTCGGTAATAAAACCGAAACCTTTTGAGTCGTTAAAAAATTTAACTGTTCCTCTGTTCATTGTAACTATTATTTATATTGACTGCAAATATACAATATATTTAAGGAGTTTTTATAAAAAAATAGATTTTATTTTAAAATTTATAAATCCAATAATGATTTATTGAGAATTTTCAATGAGAGCAGGGGCTAAGGTCAAAAAAAAAGCGGCAGAAAATTTCTGTCGCTTTGTAATTTTTATGATATGAGGGGATCGGATGATTTTTATCCCTGCATAAGTTTCTGCAGCCTTTGTTGCAGTGCAGTATCCTGTTGCAAGGCCATAGCAAGTTGTTCATAACGTTCAATGCTAAGCCCTTGTTCTTTAATTGTGTTTTCCATGGCTTTCTGAAAATCACCTTGCATACTTTCAATTTCGGTTACTACAGCTTTGTGTCTGGCTTTTTCTTCACTGCTTGCTTCTACTTCCTTATTTGGATCTAGTGAAGCCTGGTGAATTTCATTAAAGCGTTGTACATCAAAACCACTTTCTTCAACAACTTTTATCATCTTTTGTTGGGCCTGTTGATTGATAACTGTGATTCCCTGGTACGCATTGGCAAACTTTGTTAGCTCTTCATCATTAACTTCCACTTGCTGCTGCTGTTGCGGTGCCATTTGTTGTGGAGTTTGAGCCACAGCGCCTACAGTACCTAAAACAGCTGTAAAAAACAGGGAAGTCGCAATTCTTTTCAATCTAAACATAATCGTTTTTGTTTATTTTTATATTTTTTCAGAACCGAAACTAGAGAAATATATTTGGCTGAAAAACTCTTTAGGAAAAAAGTATAGGTTGTTGGATAAATCTTAACACTTCAATTCTTAATTGTTAAAGGCTTAAAACTGGCGTGCCGAAATCACTTCCAGTTGAATAGGTTCGTTTAGGCTTTTTTCTATTTTCTTTTTAATATCTACCATATCTTCTTTTTCAAGGCTTTCAGTGCCAACCAGAGTTAAACTTACTTTTAAGGGCGCACCAAACCGTACTTTTACATTTCGCAGAATAACATCATTATATGTAGCACCTTCCAGTTGCCGGGTAATGCTTGCTTCCTGCTTTATGCGATTAAAAGAAAGCGAAAGCGGAACAAGGATCAAAACGGTTATTATTAAAGTGTACACAAGTCCCATTTTAGCTCGTTTAAATGGTGCAAAACCTAAAATAAGAAAAGTGATTCCTGCAAACATAATTATCCCGGCCATGTTGGTTAAATAAAGCAGAAAGGCTCCTGAAAAGACCTCCCAATCCCACCATCCAATACCTATTCCTGCAACGGCAAGTGGGGGGACCAGCGCGACAGCAATAGCAACTCCGGCCAGGCTTTTGGCGATACCCTCCTCGGCGTGAGCGTAAGCAGCGGCCACACCCGACGCAACTGCTATCCCCATATCTAAGAGGGTAGGAGAAAGCCGGGCATCGATCTCAGAAGTGAGTACTTTTAGCGGAATGATAAGACTCACCCCGGCTGCAAATAACAGTGAAACCCCTGTTCCAATAAGAATTGTGATAAACCCGGTTTTTAGCATTTGTGTGTCGTATCGCACCATTCCCATAGAAAAAGAGACTATAGGAGAGATAATAGGAGCCAGGATCATCGCTCCAATAATTACCGGTGAGGAATCACCAAAAAGGCCAAAGGTCGCGATAAGGGTGGATAGAATCATCATTATCACATAGGGAGATTTGGTCACCGCATTTTCCCTTAATACCTTAAATAAATCTTCAAATTCTTCGGCTGTAGCCCTGGGAAGGATGGGCAGGGAGCGTTTGACTAATTCTTCCCTTTTTTGTCCCGTGGGTAGCTTGTCTATTTTTAAACTTTTCTTGACATCGGCCCCCTTTTCATCGGTACAATAGATGCTTACCTGTTTTAAGCACAAGGCTTCCGGTTGTACTTCAAGTTTAATGCTTTCGGCTAAATCTGTCTGTCCGTCTACCGTATACTCTATCTGTGAGGAGTCTTCTATCTCGAGGTTGGAAATCTTGATTTGGCCGATAAAAGAAGGTAGTTTTCCCAGTTTTTTCTTGATAGGAATTAAACTGCGTAATAAGAACAACAATAATTCAAAAAGATTTTGTGGCGAAAGTATCAGTACGTTGAACATCCCGTCATTCATAGCACTATCGGCAACTAATCTTTTGGAAACCACCGAACTCAATGGGTGCTCTACCACGATAATTCCCAGGGCTGAAGTTTGTATTAACTTCTCACCATCAGTTTTTAAAAGATAAGAGTGATGAGAGAGAGAAGAAAGTCGTCTTATATTTTTTAAAAATGTTGTGACCTCGAAAAAGAAACTATTCTCTTTATGTTCTTCTGAAAAGATAAAGACATTACCTAGGTTTACAGCCTGAAAGACGGGTTTCCCGTTACAAAATAACATGTCCAGTTTGCTGCCCTCAGCAACAAGGATCTCCTCCATAGCTTCTCCCATCTTTGATGAAATCCCTAAACCTTTAGAGGTGTATAAGTTTTCAGGATGGGGCAGGATGCCTACGGGCCAATTCTGATTTGCCGCCCGGGGCAAAAATTCCCTAAGATATTCATCGCTTAAATAGGTAATTAATACCCTTTCATTTTCGGGCTTGAACTCCGGATTGGGGTATTCAACTAATTTATATTCCTTTCCTTCCAAGAGCGGAATAAGATCTTTTTTCACTTCCGATTCATCTTCGGGGTGGTAAAGGATATAAATCATAGGATATTTGAACTTTATCCTGCAAGTTAAGACTTTTTGACACCCTAAATAAAAGTTTTAACCTCAGTTTTACAGTTGAAGAAAGCAATTAAATTATCTTGTAGAGTACTAATAAACCAAAAAATATTGCATTATGTCAATACAAAAAACACCGGCGATAATTCTTTTCGCTGCAACATCAGAAGCCAATAAATATAACCTCAGAAAAGACCATGATACCATTAGGGTTAGAGACCTGAAGAAATCTGCCGATTTTTACGGAAATGTACTAGACCTGGAAGAAATTCCTAATGGAGGTCTTGGCGACCATATTAAATGGTTTCAGCTCAACGACAGGGTTCAGCTCCATCTTGTAGAGAGTAAGGAAGTAATAGAAAAATATAAAGGAGTGCATATGGCCATGAGAACCGATCTTTTAGATGCCTTTATGGATCATCTGAAAGCGAAGAACGTTCCTTTTGAAACCTGGAAAGGAGAGGCGGGGACTTCTAATACCCGACCAGACGGAATAAGACAAATATATTTCCAGGATCCCGATGGTTACTGGATAGAAGTCAATGATGGCAGGTATTAAACCGCTAACCTTCCTTAAGTTTTAGGAAGGTTTTATGAAAGGCATTCACAATTTGCTGGTTATTGTTGCGTTTTAGTTGTATTAATCCTACTGTGAATATTATTCAGGTTTAGCACCTGATATTTAGTTAAATAATAAAAAATGTATTATGAAAAGAATTAAGCTTTTAGGAATTACTTTATTAACTGCAGCTATAAGCTTTTCCTGCAGTTCTGATGATGATGATGACATTACCACCGAAGTAGATCTTAATGCAATCGCAATTAAGGCCGATGCTCACGTGCAAACCTCCACTTTACCTCAACCTATCCTGGATTATGTTTCTACCAATTATCCCGATCTTACTATAAGGAAGGCTGAAATTGAGGACAGTGATACTTATGAAATAACCCTAAGTGATGAAACTGAGCTAATTTTTGATATGCAGGGTAATTTCCTTGGCGTTGATGATGACGATGTGGATGATTTTGGTGATGAACATTTGGATCCTTCAGAATTGCCTCAGAATATTCAGGATTTCATTGCTCAATATTTTCCTGGAGTAGGCATTGATGAAGCCGAGCGGGAAAATAATGGCAATTATGAAGTAGAATTGGACAACGATACAGAACTTATCTTTAATGCTAATGGTGAGTTTTTAGGCCGGGGAGAAGATGAGGACGATTCTTATGATGATGACGATGAAGAGGATATTAACCCCGCTGATCTTCCGCAGGTAATATTGGATTATATCGCTGAAAATTATCCCGATCAAAACATTATCGAAGCCGAGAAAGAAGATGACGGTTATGAAGTAACGCTTAACAACGGGGTTGAACTCGAATTCGACCTAGATGGCGCCTTTGTTAGTGCAGAAGATAAAAATGGGGATGATGATGACGATGATAATGATGATGATTAGAAAATAAAATAAATCCTTCAAAAAAGGCTGCTTAAAATAAATTAAGCAGCCTTTTTCTTTAAAATTTACAGCTCTTATAGTCCATTCCTTTCCTCCATAAGCCAGGAAAAAGCTATTGGAAAAGCTTCCCGCCATAAGGCTTCATTGTGTTCGCCTTCTTCTATGACTTTAAAGAATATATTTTCTTCAGGAATCCTATCGTCTAATAGACCGATCATTTTTCTGATGTTTGAAATAAGCGTTTCATCTTCCCGGGTACCTGCCAGAAAATAGAATTTTATCTCCTCTTTAAATTCTGTATTTTCTGCAAAACCATAGATTTTATCGCTAAACCAGAATGAAGGGGAAAAAACCCCTGCTTTTCCAAAGGTTTCCGGATGTTTTAGCGCGGCATAAAAAGAAATAAGTCCGCCTAGTGAGGAACCAAAAACAGCAGTGTGCTCCCGTTGAGGTTTACTTCGGAAATTCTCGTCTATATAAGGTTTCAGGCTGTTGATAATGTAATTTACATAAGCCTCGCCATTACCACCTCCGTATTTTTCATTGGGAAAAGGGGTAAGTTCTTCTACTCTCTTTTCTCCGCCATTGTCTATTCCTACCACGATAACTTCGGGTTCCAAACCATCAAGGCTCTCGTCTATTTCCCACTCCCCGGCAAAGGCTGTTTTCGCATCAAAAAGGTTCTGTGCATCATGCATGTAAATTACCGGATATCTTTTTTCTGATTGCCCGTAGCAGGGAGGTAGATAAACCCGAATTGTTTTTAAAGTATCGAGTTCCGGGGCCGGGTGTTGAAAAATTCTGATCTCTGAATTATTTGCTGCCTGGCCATGGCAGTTCAGGGAAATCAAAAGCGTGATCAGGAATAACTTTAACTCCATTTAATTTTCAATTAGATGTTGGGCGCATTCAAAACACTGCATTAGTTGCGGACTTATATCAATGTCTTCAGATCCTTTTAGGGGTTCGCTTAGCAATGATTTTTCAGAAATGATCCGGTGAAAATTCCTGGCAGTCTCAACCAGGTTATCTCTTCGGCTTTTTATCTTGTCTTTTATTTCCTCGCCATCCAGGGCATATATATTATCAGGCCAAACTTTAAAGGCTGAGTCCAGAGCTTCATCGCTCAAAAGTTCCTGAAGCTTTTGTGCTTCCTCTATAAATATTTTTTCGGGGGTATATCTCAGGAAGTATACATCATGGGGATAGATCAAACCGGGAAGATAATCTATCTCTTTCTCGAAAGGCCGAACCATAGGTTCTATATTTTTATTGGAGATTATTTCGGGGATCATTCCGCTAATATTGAAAAAAGCATTGTCCCTGTCGCCCGCAAGCGGATAGGCCTTAAACCTCCTGGCCTTTTTCTGCACCACCCATCCCCATTGTTCAGCGTGCCTGTCCCAGTCGCCAATTAGAAGGTCAAAAAGCCGGGCCCGAACCAAAGCGCCTTCATCAATTTTTAAGCTTGAACCGTATTTCTGCTTCCATTCCTGTAAATGTTTGGTATCCAGTATTTCCACTACCTGCTCGATATCTGTCCAGTTTTCTTTACCTTCGGTTTCATATTCGAGCAGAAAAAGCCTGTTTCCGTATTTTTCGTTGTATTCTTTTCCTAGAAAATCCTGCTTCGGAATAAAAACCAACCTGGGATGGGTGTGCAGTACACCGGCCGCCTCAGAAAGTGATGCTGAAAGGATGGCCCCGTAGGGATGTGAAGCCGAAATAGCATCTATCACAATATTTTCCAGGCCAAGGCTTCGGGCAATTTCCGGTACGTGGGAGGCCGGATCTTTATTTACGCTGCGCAGGGAGTAAAGTACCCCATCGGGGCCTTCCAGGCGGAGGGAATGAGTTTGGCTTCCACCACCTTCTTTGACGATCATCATCCCGCCAAAAAGTGTATCGAGAAACACCACCGGTACCTTCATAGGCGCGGACCAGGCTTCGCGGTAATTTTCTCCCTGGATAATGCCTTTTAGTATATTGCCTTCGTAAAGACTGCTCGCGGCTACTAACACCGAGTCATGTTTGCTGAAATCTATTTGCTCCAGGTCTTTAAATTCTTTAATGTTCGCTGTTTCAAATTCCTTTTCGTTGCCGGAAACAGAGATGTACACCAGGCTTATTAAAAACAGGAAAACCAGAAGGATTATCCAGAGAATCTTTTTCATTGATGAAATACTTTCTGGCAATAAAACTATGACTTTAGCAGCAAATGCAAGAGGAATTTATCAGGATTTTTTTCTGAAATAATTCCTGGGGTTGGTCTAATTCCAGATAGGAGAATATCGCTTACCGGTAAAGTTAGGAAAGAGTAAAAAGGCCATCCCAATTGAGTTGAGACGACCTTTACCAATTCAAACCAAACTAATCTAAATCTATTCTATGGGTAAAAGCACCGCATTGATAACATGAATAATTCCGTTAGAGGCTGAAATATCCGGGGTCATGATGTTTGCAGTGCTGCCGATGGCAGTAATTTTTCTCTCAGGATTAACACTAAAACTCTCTCCCAGCAAGGTTTCTATGCTGCGATAGTTTTTTGGGGGCACAACACTATTGGCAGCTCTGCGGCCTTCGGTAACATGGTATAAAAGCACATTAAGTACTAATTCTGCAGGCAGGTCGCGTGTACTGTCAATGCCAAGTGCTGTGTAGAGATTTTCAAAAGCTTCATCGGTTGGAGCGAAAACAGTGTACTGGTCGGTGCCGTTAAGGAACAGGTTTACCAAGCCGGCATCAAGCTCTTCGTCTACATAAAAAAGCGCATCAACCAGTTCATCAAAGCCTGCTTCTATAGCGATTGCCGCAATGGGATCATCGCCGGGGGCAGGAGCGCCTTTCTTTTTGCTGGCAGCTGCTTTTTTGGTGTTTGCTTCCAAAACATCGTAAACGGTCATTTCGTAAGATTTGGTTTCGGTCATTGATTCTTCTTTTTCACAGGAAACCAGGAAAAGAGATAAGAAAACGATAAAAAAGATCGATACAGCAATTCTGTTGTAAGTGATCGGTAAGGCATAATTTTTCATAACAAATCAATTTTTTAAATGATTAATAATGAGGTAAATATATTAAACAAAATAGTATTGTTTAATATTTTAACTAAATGTTTAGACAAAAAATATATTTTGTAAGAAGATGATTTCAAGATCCGAAATAAGATGCTGATAAAAGGAATAAATTGCAGACAAAACTTAGAGGCTTAAAATCGTGAAGTAATTGCAAAGCGAAGATTATAAGTGTTTTTATACTGGTTTTAAAAATTAGATTTTCATTCTCTTTGCAATTTCTCAGCATATCCGTTTTTCTAACAGAGAAATTAAGCCTGGTTATTTTTGATGTGTCAAACTGTAACTTATGTTACACGCCTGGGCTGCCTGGAATATTAATTTTGGGGATCCTAAAATTCTTTGAAAATGAACATGACAATAACAGTACAAAATTTAAAATGTGGTGGGTGTGTAAATACTATTACCACTAAAATTTCAGAAATGGAAAATATCCGGGAGGTACAGGTGGATAAGGAAACCTCTGCAATATCATTTGAATATAACGGGCCGGAAGATGCAATAAAAGTTAAGGAGAAATTGAGAAAACTTGGCTATCCGGCAGTTGATGAAAAGAACTCGCTTGTGTCAAAAGCCAATTCTATGATTAGTTGTGCTACTGGCAAATTTTAATAGCCAGCAGAATAGAAAAGCATTCCCGGCCCTTTTTGGATAAAAAGGGCCGGATGTTTTTATGAAATTCCGGGATTCAATTTCTCAGAAATCGGTTCAGGCATCGGAGGGCTTGTTTAAGAAAAACTCCCCAAACCAATCCCAGGTTTTAGCGTTGTGCTTGAACAACACCAGACTATCTGCCGTGAAAGTTTTCTTTAGTTCTTGATCTTTTAATTCCTTCCAGGAAGGTTCAAAGTTTTTGGAACTGAGGTCACGGGTGGCAAGAGTGAAATGTGGGTGAAAGTTGTTGCTTTTTTCGTATTCTTTTAAGTGTAAAGACCTGTCCAGATGTTTTTGCAGCTTACGATGGAGTTCCTGTAGCACGGCATTTTTGGCTATGGCAATAAACAGGACTTTTCCTGAAAATCTTCCAAAACCATCGGTTTCCACCTCAAAAGCCTGTTGCTGTGAGGTGAAATCTTCCAGTAGCTTTTTCAGTTTTTCTTCCTTGGCTTCTGCCATTTTAAAAGGAATCTGCAGGGTGAGGTGCGCCGGGAGTTTCAGCGCATGCCGGCTGTGGTATTTTTTGGCCAGTTCCAGCTTCAGTTCTCTGATGCTTTGGCTCAGGGTTTCGGGTGGGAGTATGGCAATAAAATACAGGCTCATCTTGCTGTTCTTTTCCGAAGGGAAAGTTAAGCAAAACCCGCCTTAAGTTTCCCAAGAAAAATTTATTCAGAGGCCGGGGACTCCAGATCTATGATCACCTGATGCCTTAAAAGGTCTTTAAAAGTTTCTCTTTCTCTAATGAGGTGAGCTTTGCCATTATACCAGAGTACCTCGGCAGGACGAAACCTGGAGTTAAAATTGCTGGCCATAGAGAAGGAATAAGCTCCGGCGTTGCTAAAAGCCAGGATATCTCCCTCGGTGATCTCGGCAATACGGCGGTTATTGGCAAAAGTATCGGTTTCACAGATATATCCTACCACTGAATAAAAGCGCTGCTTGCCCTCTGGATTGGAGATATTATGGATATCGTGATGAGACCCGTAAAACATAGGGCGTATAAGGTGATTAAAACCTGTATCTACCCCTGCGAAAACAGTAGAGGTAGTTTGCTTGATCACGTTAACCCGTGCGAGAAATTTACCCGCCTCGCTAACCAGGTACTTTCCGGGTTCGAAAACCAGGGTGAGTTCACGGTCATAATTTTTACAGAAATCCTTGAACCTATGAGTGAGCTTTTCTCCCAGTTCTTCGATATCAGTTTCTATGTCTCCAGCGGTGTAGGGGACTTTAAAACCACTTCCGAAATCCAGGAAATCCAGATTTTTAAAGTTCTTTGCTGCATCAAAGAGAATTTCTGAGGCACGAAGAAAAACCTCTATATCCAGGATATCGCTTCCGGTGTGCATGTGGATTCCGTTAATGTTCATTCCGGTATTTTCAACGATGCGTAGCAAAAGGGGCATCTGGTGAATGGAGATTCCAAACTTGGAATCTACATGACCTACCGAAATCTTGGCATTTCCACCAGCGAGAATATGAGGGTTTATACGAATACAAACCGGAACCTCCGGATGCTTGGCACCAAATTGCTCCAGAATTGATAGATTATCTATGTTGATCTGTGCTCCCAGCTCTACTACTTCTTCAATCTCCTCCAGGGAAACCCCGTTTGGAGTATAGATAATATCCTTGGGGGCTACTCCCGCCTTAAGTCCCAGCATCACCTCCTGTACCGATACCGTATCGAGTCCGCAGCCCATGGAGTTAAGGAATTTCAGAATAGAAATATTGGAAAGAGCTTTTACCGCATAATGTATACGTAGATCTTTTATCTCGCTAAAAGCATTCTTCAGGCGCTTGTACTGAGATGCGATCTTTTCAGCATCATAAACATATACGGGGCTATCGAATTCTTTGGCAACGGCCAGCAGGTCTTGATTGGTCATATCTGGATAAGATTAAAGCGCAAAATACCGGAGAAAATAAAACTCCCGCAAGCACAAGTTCCAAAAATAACGAATTCCGCCAAATTGTTTTCTTCCTAACATTTAAAGAGACTTAGATGGTTTGCTGAAAGCTCTTTTTACAGCAATTATTCGCCGGCAGATCAAATATTTGCTACCTATGGAAACCTGCATTATTAAAGGAAAAAAGATTGGTACAATACTTTTGGTTTTGTTACTTTTGTTAACCGTAATTAAATCTGAAGAAATACCTGATTATGAATATACACGAATATCAAGGAAAAGAGATTTTAAATAGTTTTGGAGTGCGCAT
>NZ_DATCSO010000072.1:0-29286 GCF_036568425.1 Salegentibacter sp.
CGCTTTTTCTATTCTTCTTTGTATTTTAGCGCCCTGAATAAAACAACGCAACAAACACTTCACAAAATGGCCGAAACCAAGTATATTTTTGTCACTGGCGGCGTTTCTTCTTCACTGGGAAAAGGGATTATCGCAGCTTCACTGGCAAAATTACTGCAAGCCCGTGGGTTTAAAACCACTATTCAGAAGCTGGATCCTTACATCAATGTAGATCCGGGAACGCTCAACCCCTATGAACATGGGGAATGTTATGTAACCGACGATGGGGCGGAAACCGATCTCGATCTCGGTCATTACGAACGCTTTTTGAATGTGAATACTTCCCAGGCCAATAACGTAACCACTGGCCGGATTTACCAAAGTGTGATTGAGAAAGAACGCCGTGGTGAGTTTCTAGGAAAAACGGTACAGGTGGTACCGCATATTACCAACGAAATTAAGGAACGCATACAATTACTCGGCAATAATGGCGATTATGATATTGTAATCACAGAGATTGGCGGAACCGTAGGTGATATTGAATCGCTGCCTTACATCGAGGCCGTAAGACAGTTAAAATGGGAGCTTGGCGATGAGAACGCCCTGGTTATTCATTTAACCCTGGTGCCTTACCTGGCAGCGGCGGGAGAACTTAAAACCAAACCTACCCAGCACAGTGTAAAAACACTGATGGAAAGCGGAATTAAAGCCGATATCCTTGTTTGTCGCACAGAGCATGAACTCTCTGACGATATTCGACGTAAGCTGGCTATTTTCTGTAATGTTCGTCAGGAAGCGGTGATTCAAAGCATAGATGCCGACACCATTTACGATGTTCCCAATATGATGCTGGAGGAAGGATTGGATACCGTCACCCTGAAAAAATTAGGGCTCCCGGACGATACCACCCCTAAACTGGAGCGTTGGAATGAATTTCTTAAACGCCATAAAAATCCTAAGGCTGAAGTAAATATCGGTCTTATTGGGAAATATGTAGAACTTCAGGATTCTTATAAATCGATCCTTGAAGCTTTTATTCACGCCGGCGCCGAAAACGAGGTGAAGGTGAATGTGGAGAGCATACATTCAGAATTTATTAATGAAAATACCATTCACCATAAAATCGCTCATTTAGACGGAATACTGGTGGCTCCCGGATTTGGAGAACGCGGGATAGAAGGGAAAATAGACGCGGTGCGTTTTGCCCGGGAAAACAAGATCCCTTTTTTAGGAATCTGCCTGGGAATGCAAATGGCCGTTATTGAATTTGCCCGTAATGTATTACAATTAAAAGCTGCAAATTCTACTGAAATGGATCCGGAAACACAGCATCCGGTGATAGACCTTATGGAGGAACAGAAAAATATCACCCAAAAAGGTGGTACTATGCGACTTGGAGCCTGGGATTGTCATCTTTCTGAAGACTCCCTGATCTCCCGTATCTATGGAAAAGCAGATATAAAAGAACGACACCGACATCGTTTTGAATATAACAACAAATATAAGGAACACCTCGAAAAAGCCGGGATGCTAAGTACCGGGATCAACCCGGATACTGGGCTGGTAGAGGTAGTTGAACTTAAAGATCACCCCTGGTTTATCGGGGTGCAATATCATCCGGAATACAAGAGCACAGTAGCAAGCCCACATCCATTATTTGTGGACTTTATAAAAGCGGCGCTCACTTATTCAAAAAAGAAAAATTCTGCCAGCCTGGCACCTAATCAATAAATGGTCAGTTTTTTGACCTAAGGCAAGTTACAGTTAAAGAAAAACATGGAAGAAAAAAAGTTTGATGTTCAATCCTTAATCGGGTTTTTACTAATTGGGGGAATCTTACTGTGGATGTTGTATAACAACACCCCTACCGAAGAAGAATTAGAAGCTGAACAAAATACCGAACAGGTAGAAATCCCGGGGAATACCGATGCCAATGAGCCACCGGCCAGAACCGAAGCTACAGAAATTCAGGATTCTACCGCTATGGCGCAGGCCAGGGAACGTCTGGGAGCTTTCGGCTATTCTGCAGGACTGGCTTCTGCCGGGGATGAAAGCACTACCTTCTCCAACGATGTACTGGAGTTAGAAATAGAAAACAAAGGAGGAAGCATTTCTGAAGCGAGGCTACTCAATTTTAAAACCTACGATTCTATCCCGGTTTATTTAATAAAAGATGGTAACGCCTCTTTTAACCTTAATTTCACCACTACAGATGGTAGGGTTCTGGATACTCAAAATCTCTATTTTGAACCGGAAATAAGCCAAAATGGCGACAATAAGGTCCTTTCAATGAAACTCAAGGTTTCAGAAAACGAATTCCTGGAATATCGTTATGTATTGAAACCCGGTGAGTATATGCTGGATTTCAGCATTAGGTCCCAGGGATTAAACCGCGTCTTTAACCCTAACCAGGATATCGAGCTTGACTGGAAACTGAAAGGTTATCGCCACGCCAAAAGTATCTCTTACGAAAACCGATACACCGAACTTATCTATGAATATGATGACGGTGACGATGATTACCTGGGACAAGGCGATTTCACCGAGGATGAAGAAGAAAACATAACTTACGTAGCTTTCAAACAGCATTTCTTCACCTCTATCCTGCTTACTGACACCCCTTTTAAACGCGGTAAATTCACCTCAGAAAACCTGGTACAGGACGAAGAGGTAGATACCGTATACACCAAAGCTTTTACCGCCAGCATGCCACTTGAGCTAAACGGGGGTGAGCTTAACTATAATATGAACTGGTACTACGGACCAACAGATTACAAGATCCTTAACGATTACGATCGAAATCTAGATGAGGTCGTACCACTTGGATGGGGAATCTTTGGATGGATCAACCAACATATCTTTATTCCGTTTTTCAGCTTCCTGAGCGGGGTATTGCCCAGCTATGGGATTGCAATTATCGTAATGACCATTGTTGTTAGGATTGTTCTTTCTCCCGTGACCTATAAGTCCTATTTGTCTCAGGCCAAGATGAAGGTTTTAAGACCGGAGATCAATGAGCTTAACGAGAAGTACAAGGATAACGCGATGAAGAAGCAGCAGGAGACCATGAAGCTTTACAGCAAAGCGGGAGCAAGCCCTATGAGTGGGTGTTTGCCGGCCCTGATGCAGATTCCGGTTTTCTATGCCTTATTCCAGTTCTTCCCCAGTGCTTTTCAGTTAAGGCAAAAAGGATTCCTATGGGCAGATGACCTTTCGAGTTATGATACTATAGCCCAGTTACCATTTACAATTCCATTTTATGGCGACCACGTGAGTCTTTTCCCTATTCTGGCATCCATCGCGATCTTCATCTACATGATGATGACCACCGGCCAGAGTATGGCACAAACCCAGCAGCCGGGAATGCCTAATATGAAGTTTATAATGTATCTGTCTCCATTACTGATGTTGTTCTTCTTTAACAACTATGCCAGTGGACTTTCTTTATACTACTTCACCTCTAACCTTATTACCATCGGAATTATGCTGGTAATTAAATATGTGATTATTGACGAGGATAAGATCCACGCCAAGATCCAGGAGAATAAGAAGAAGCCTAAAAAACAAAACAGGTTTACCAAAAAGATGCAGGAAATGATGGAACAAGCCGAGGAACAGCAGAAACAAAAAGGCAAAAAATAGTTTAAATTTCTTCCAATAAGAAAAGCCCCTTCGCTCAAACGAAGGGGCTTTTTGCTATAAAGAAAGCCGATTATTATTCCTCCATCCCAGGTAAAATCACCGTATCAAGAACGTGTATCACTCCGTTGTTTGCCTGTACATCGGCAGCAACAACTGTAGCTGTTCTGTCATTTGCATCGGTAATTGTTACAGTATCTCCGAGGTTTACAGTGAAAGAATCCCCGTTAAGAGTTTCAACCATCATATCGTCGCTTAAGTCTGCCGAACGCACATTAACTTCAGTCACCACGTGATATGTCAGAACAGCAGATAGAGTTTCAGTTTGGATATCGCCCAGGCCAGCTACTTCAAGTTCATCTAAGAGTGCAACAAAAGCATCATTTGTAGGAGCAAATACGGTAAAAGGGGCGGGTGAATCAGTCATTTGAAGAGTTTCTACAAAAGTAAATTCATCTTCACGGGTTAAAGCCTGCACAAGAATATCGAAAGTAGGATCGGCAGTAGCGAAATCTACAACATCAGGCAACCCAATTACTGCGTCTACCGCGTGAATAACTCCGTTGTCTACATCAATGTCAGCATTAGTAACTTCGGCCATCCCATTGATCATTACGCCATCTTCAGTATTAATATACATGCTCAAAGGTTCCTCAGAAGCCATTCCGGTAGCCATACTGCTAATATAGCCGGTAGCAAGATTAGAAGACATAATTACTCCGGCTTGCACGTGGTTAAGAAGCACTTCTCTTAAAAGGTCTTCGGGTACTTCATCCAGGCTAGCGAATCCGTTGTCAGATAAAAAAGTATTGAAGGCCGCATTGTTTGGTGCAAAAACGGTGTAATTTGCAGAGCCGTCAAGAGTTGAAGTTAATCCTGCAACTTCCAATGCTGCTGCAAGTGAAGAATAATTGTCGTTAGCAGCTACAAAATCGGCAATGGTGTTGGAGGGTACAATAACATCTCCTGCTTCATCGTCATCGCTGCACGAAATCAACCCCGTTACCAGTAAGGCGAAAAGAGCGAATTTTGAAATTTTTGAAATAAAAGCCATCTTTTTAAGTTTTTAAGTTATTGGGTAAAAGTACAGTAGACAAATCTATAATCTTGTTTAATATTTGTTAATTATGTTTAAACACAAGTTAATTTATTTTTTGTTAATTCTATGCTCTCCCCTGTTTGCCCAGGAGAAGATCAATCAAACTGATGAACAGGGGCGGCGGCACGGCCCATGGAAAGTTAATTTCGAAGGAACGAATGAGGTTAAGTTTGAAGGAAACTTTCTACACGGAAAAGAAACCGGGAAATTTAAGTTTTATAAAAAAGGTTTTCAGGAGCACCCAACTGCAATAATGGAATTTCAGGATGCCGAAACTGCTCAAGCCACGTATTATACACAAGACGGTAAACCCATTAGTCAGGGCATGATGAAAAATAAGCAAAGGAAAGGCACCTGGGTATATTTCCACAATAAATCGGAAGACACCATGATGACAGAAAATTATTCTGAAGGTAAACTTAACGGGCTCCAGATCACCTACTTCCCTGATGGTATCACAGCCGAAAAAACCGAATATAAGCACGGCAGAAAACATGGTAAAAGTTTAATTTATGGCAGGAACGGACAGGTTCTCCAGCACTTAAACTACAAAAATGGGGAGCTTCATGGCCCGGCGAGCTATTATAATGCCGTAGGCGAAAAACTCATTGAAGGCCAGTACTACGAAGACAGGAAAACCGGAAACTGGCGCTACTTTAATGACGGAAATTTAGAAAAAGAAAAAGACCATTAGAATCTAAAATTTTTATATTTATACCACTAAACTCAAAATGTTATGAAAAAAATTATTGCCTTATTAGCCGTAGTTATGATGTTTACTGCCTGTGACAGTGATGACGATGTTAACGACGGAGAAGACCCGATCCTGGGCACCTGGTTTGTTGTAGACTTAGAGAATGCTTATAGTGATGATGAATTAAGTGAATGTAATATGAATTCGAATATTACTTTTCACGCCGACAATACCGCAGATTCTGAATTCTATGAGGAAGTTCAGGGTGAATGTGTGTTCGAGGCCGAAACAGCAGGCTGGGAAAGAAACACTAACGGTCAATACACCTTCGAGTTACCCTTTTTCGGAAGGCAGACAGGGGACGTAGAATTTATGGGAAGTAACCAGTTCAAATTTTCGGTTCCAGCAATGCCTGGAGTAAGCATCACTTTCGAGAAATAATTCAGATCGATTGGATACCTATAGGGGTGGCTTTAGCCACCCTTTTTTATTGGTGCTGAAATAAGAAAGCTTTATACTTATAATATTCAATATCTCTTATATTTCGTAATTTTGCAGCCTGCTTTCCGACTTTCTCTGCGGAAAGAAAACAAAATGAGCTTAATGAAAAAGAAAGTTGTAGTAGGTTTATCGGGCGGAGTGGATTCCAGCGTTTCTGCATATCTTTTGCAGCAGCAAGGCTATGAGGTGATTGGGCTTTTTATGAAGAACTGGCACGACGATACGGTAACTATCTCTGATGAATGCCCCTGGCTGGACGATAGCAATGATGCCATGATGGTAGCTGAGAAACTCAGCATCCCTTTCCAAACAGTAGATCTTAGCGAGCAATATAAGGAGCGTATCGTAGATTATATGTTCAATGAGTATGAAAAAGGCCGTACTCCCAACCCAGATGTACTTTGCAACCGCGAGATCAAATTCGATGTTTTTATGAAGATCGCTCTTTCCCTGGGCGCCGATTATGTGGCTACCGGCCATTATTGCCGAAAAGGAGAATTTGAGAAAGACGGAGAAACCATTTATCAGTTGCTTTCGGGAAAAGATAATAATAAGGACCAGTCTTATTTCCTTTGCCAGCTTACGCAGGAACAGCTTTCAAAGACCCTCTTCCCTATCGGGGAATTACAAAAATCTGAAGTTCGTGAAATCGCTGCGGAACAGGAGCTGGTCACTGCCGATAAGAAGGACTCTCAGGGTCTTTGTTTTATAGGAAAAGTTCGCTTACCGGATTTCCTTCAGCAAAAACTTCAGCCAAAAGAAGGTGATATCGTGGAGGTAGAAGCCAATGAAGAATTATATAAAACCAAAACTCCTTCTTTCAGCAACAAACAGGAGGAATTAGACTTTCTTTCCCAAAAGTATAAATATACTACTCAGGATGGTAAAGTAGTAGGCAAACACCAGGGTGCCCATTATTTTACAAAGGGCCAGCGAAAAGGTCTTGCCGTAGGTGGCACTCCGGAACCTCTCTTTGTTATAGACACCGATGTTGATGAAAACGTAATCTATACCGGCCAGGGCAAAGATCACCCCGGAATTTACAGAAGTGGCCTTTTTATCCATAGTGAAGAAGTACACTGGGTACGGGAAGACCTCGCTATTAATCCTGAGGAAACCCTGGAGGTAATGGCAAGGATTCGCTACAGACAGCCGCTTCAGAAAGCAAGACTTCATCAAACCGAAAAAGGAATGTACATTGTTTTTGAGGAACCCCAGGCTTCTATTACCGAAGGACAATTTGTTGCCTGGTATGATGGAGAAGAATTATTAGGTTCGGGGGTTATTTCTTAAATTCGGGAAAAATTAAGCAATGCCTGAAAACAAAATCACCTCACTTTTCAATATAAAATACCCGCTTATTCAGGCGGGAATGATCTGGGCCAGCGGGTGGAGACTTGCCAGTACAGTAAGCAATGCCGGTGGACTTGGCATCATTGGCTCGGGTTCTATGTATCCTGATGTCTTAAGAGAACACATTCAGAAGTGTAAAAATGCCACCGATAAACCTTTCGCGGTTAATGTACCTATGCTCTATCCTGAAATTGAAAAATTAATGGAGATCATCGTAGAAGAAGGTGTTAAAATCGTTTTTACTTCTGCGGGTAATCCTAAGGTGTGGACAAAGCATTTACAGGAAAAAGGAATTAAGGTGGTACATGTTGTGAGCAGTGTAAAATTCGCTCTGAAATCGGAGGAGGCCGGTGTAGACGCCGTGGTTGCCGAAGGTTTTGAAGCAGGCGGTCATAACGGTCGTGATGAAACCACCACTTTTACGCTAATCCCAATGGTAAAGGAAAAAATAAAAATACCGCTTATCGCTGCAGGCGGGATTGGTACAGGCAAGGGAATGCTGGCGGCAATGGTTCTTGGTGCGGATGCCGTGCAGGTAGGGAGTCGTTTTGTGGCTAGCCCTGAAGCCTCTTCCCATCCCAATTTCAAGGAAATGGTGGTAAAGGCCGGCGAAGGGGATACTATCTTAACACTAAAGGAGCTCGCTCCGGTTAGATTACTCAAGAACAAATTTTATCAGGATATAGAAAGATTGTACCAGGATTCACCTTCCAAAGAAGACCTTATTGCCTTATTGGGCAGAGCCAGGGCTAAAAAAGGAATGTTTGAAGGAGACCTGGAGGAAGGAGAACTGGAAATTGGGCAAATAGCAGGGCTCATTCACGAAATAAAACCTGCGGCAGAGATCGTTAAAGAAATGATTGAAGAGTTTGAAAGAGCTAAAGCAGAAGTAGCACAGCTTTAATCACCGTAGGCACTTAGTTTTTTTAGTTCTTCTTTTATAAATTTTCTCCATTTGGCCTCGGCCTCTTTATCGGTGCTGTGTTTAGTTTCTAAATCAAACAAATTCTGCATCGTCACTCTATCTTTTTCGATACCTTCATATATGCGATTCAAATCCCGTCTAATGTTTCTACCTAGTTCATATTCATCGATAGCTTTACGAAGTTTACGGGCATAGAGTTCTGAAATATCAAAATGCAGTTGCTCATGCCCCAGGAGATAATCGTCTTCTTTCCCTGGCTTTACCCAGGAAAGCTGAGGAAAGAAATTGGTAATCACCTCATACTTCAACACCGGTTGACCACTTTCGGTGCTATAACTCCAGGAAAAAGAAATCCCAGAATTGGTGTTTGCTTCAAAGGCTACCCCCTGCTTTGGAGTAGCTTTAAAATCGGCCCATGAAAGTTTAAGACCCTCTTCCCATTCAATTTTCTCCTCTTTTTGGGAAAAGGAATTTTCCACAGCAAAAAGCAAAAGAATGAAAAAAAAGATCTTTTTCATTCTGAAGAGTATTTAAAGCTGATGATCTTTTCAATATCGGGATGCAGACTTTGTAAAACAGGGCAGGTTCTGGCGGTATGTTCCAGTATTTTGGTCTGTTTTTCAGAATAAACCAAAGGGAAATACAAGTTCACCTCAATCTTAGAAATACGTCTTGGGCTTTCAGCCATAGTTTTCGTTACTTCCGCCCTGGAGCCTTCCAGTTTGACACCTATCTCCTCTGCTTTGATCCCCATCATAGTGACCATACAGGTTGCAAGGGCAGTCGCTACTGTATCGGTTGGAGAAAAAGCTTCTCCCTTCCCGTGATTATCTATCGGTGCATCGGTAGTCATCCTGGACCCGCTTTGTAGATGTTCGGCTTCTGTTCTCAGATGGCCTTTGTAAACTACTTTTGATGTCATTATTCTACCGTGCTAAGGGTTAAATCTTCATTTAACCTCATAATATAAACAGCCTCGTTATGATAACCACCTCTGTCTCCTTTGATATAATAGAACTTATTTTCGTTGTATTCGGTATAGCCCAGGTGATCCTCGAAGGAGGCATACAAATTTTCAGCCGAAGCCAATCTCAGTAGTATATCCAAAGTGAGATCATAACCTCTAACGGCATATTGATTGGGTTCTACTCCATATTTTTCGGTATATTCCTCAATAAATTCCCTGGATATTTCCCTGTTGTATTCCCGGTCTACCGAAGGATAATGAAGATTCAATCGTGCAAGGTGGTTGTTGGAAACATTGAAGTTATCGTAGGTACTATTCTTATCAGTAGTTAACAAGGTTATATCCCGGTCTCTTGCGAGGCGATTTAAGCCGGAAGTAACACTACTAATAACGCCCACACTTGAAGATTCAAGAACAACCCAGTTTTCCCGTTCTTCTACCAGAGATTCATCCAGGTTTTCTGCAGTTATATTTCCATTAGAAGGAGTTATGACCCGCGCTGTTGGGAAAATACTTCTCAATTGCTCTTTAACCTGATAAGCCTGTCCATCAGCTATGATTACAATATTTTTGGTTCCGGCATTCTCTTTTAGATAATCCAACATGGCCTTCCGAAGCATCTCATCGGTAGGTCTACTCTGGAACAGGTTATCAAATGGTTTCATTGCCCTGTTGGATAATGGGTTTATCACCGGAATTCCTCTGGGTTCCAATCTGGCAGCTGCAGCCTCAGTGGTACTTTGCAGAAATGGTCCGATAACCGCATCAACATTATCAAAATTATTAGTGTTGATAATATTCACTACCTCGCCGGCATTCTGACGGGTATCGTAGGTACGTAAGCTGGAGGAGATCCCTAGTTCTTTTGCCTCTTCCACAGCCATTAAAGCGCCGCCATAAAAATCAAGGGAGATACGAAGAATTCTTTCATTTTCAATAGCCATTTTGTAATCATGGATAGAATCTGACTCAATCTTATGCAGATTAAACGGGAGCATAAGGGAAATTACCTTGGTTTTATAATTACGAATTTCCTTTTCCAGGTCAAGTTTTTCAGAGGCCAGGGCTTCTTTTTCAAGTTGATCCCGATCATTTAAGATTTCGTTTTCAGAGGAAGCAAAATCGTCTTTTCTCTGATCTTTATTCGGAACTTTTAAAACCATCCCTGTTTTAAGTCCGTCCTCCAGAGCAGGATTCAAAGCGACCAGGGAATCCTGTGCGACTTCAAATCTCCTTGAAAGGCTATAGAGCGTCTCTTTAGGTTGTACCTCGTAGAATTCAAATTTATCATCGGTAAGGATCACCGGTTGGTCCAGCACCTTGGTTCCCACCCTCAGCATAATTCCCGGTTGCAATACGTCAACTTTAGGATTAAGAGCTTCCAGTTCCTTAACGGTAAGTCCGTATTTGCGGGCGATGCCATACTTGGTTTCCTTAGGAAGTACCACATGTTCCCGGGTATCGGGGATTTGGTTCTTAATATCAGTATTTACCCTTCTTTCGGAGCTAGCTGGAGCTTTTTCTCTTTCTCCCACCGGAATTCTCACCTCTTCCCCGGTACGTAATTCCACCGAATACAAATGAGGATTATATCGCTTTATATCCTCTATACTCACCTCATATTGTTTTGAAAGGCTATACAGGGTTTCTTTTCTTGCTACTTTATGGGTTCTGAAACTTACATCTTCACCTGCTTTTGTAGAAGCTTTCGCCTGGCTAATTGGAATTACCAATTTTGAAGACACCTCTATCCCGTTCCGGGCATCCGGATTATATTTATAAATAGCTTCTTCACTGATGTTATATGATTTCGCTATGCTATAAACTGTCTCTCCAGGCTTTATTTCATGATACTTATACTCCTGGCCTATGGCAGAAGCAGTAAATAACTGAAAAGCAAAGAACAAAACTAAAAGGTATCTCATATCCATTATTTTAATCAGATTTAAAGCCTATTCCCATTCAATAGTCGCCGGAGGTTTAGAACTTATATCATATACTACTCTATTAACGCCTTTAACCCGATTTATTATGGTATTAGAGGTTTTTTGCAAAAATTCATAGGGCAGGTTTACCCAATCGGCAGTCATCCCATCGGTAGATTCTACCGCTCTCAGGGCCACCACCTTTTCGTAAGTTCTTTCATCTCCCATAACACCTACCGAGCTCACCGGCAACAGTATCGCGCCTGCCTGCCATACTTTATCATATAACATCCAGTCTCTTAATCCCTGGATAAAAATATGATCTACTTCCTGCAAGATGCGCACCTTTTCGGCAGTAATATCTCCAAGGATCCTTATGGCCAGACCGGGACCTGGAAAAGGATGTCTTCCCAGCAATTCCTTATCTATCTCAAGCTCTGCGCCCACTCTCCTAACTTCATCTTTAAAGAGCATTTTAAGAGGCTCCACGATCTTAAGTTTCATAAAATCGGGAAGGCCTCCCACATTATGATGCGACTTGATAGTTGCTGAAGGTCCTCCGCTTACCGAAACCGACTCGATTACATCAGGATAAATAGTTCCTTGTGCAAGGTAAGTCACGTCTTTAATTTCGTGAGCCTCGTCATCAAATACTTCAATAAAAGTATTTCCTATGGCTTTACGTTTTGCTTCGGGTTCGCTAATACCTTCAAGGGCTTTCAGAAATCGTGCCGAAGCATCCACTCCCTTTACATTAAGCCCCATATCCTTATACTGGTGCAGGACACTTTCAAATTCATTCTTGCGAAGAAGTCCGTTATTCACAAAAATACAGTAAAGGTTCTTCCCTATGGCTTTATGCAGAAGTACCGCTGCAACACTGGAGTCAACTCCACCACTAAGGCCCAGAACCACCTTATCGTCTCCTATTTTTTCTTTTAATTCAGAAACCGTAAGATCAACGAATTTCCCCGGAGTCCAGGTTTGAGCAACTCCTGCAATTTTTACCAGGAAGTTCTCCAGCAACTGTTTCCCGTCTGTAGAATGATAAACTTCCGGGTGAAACTGAATAGCGAAAGTCTCTTCCCCTTCGATACGGTAGGCGGCATTCAGCACGTCGGTAGTGCTGGCCAGGCGAACGCTGTGCTCCGGAAGTTCTTTAATGGTATCACTATGACTCATCCATACCTGTGAATTTTCCAAGATATCTTCAAACAGCGGTTCGGCATCTTTAATCACAGAAAGATTGGCTCGACCATATTCGCGGGTTTCAGAAGCTTCCACTTTCCCTCCATGGAACTGGGCCAGGTACTGTGCACCATAGCAAACAGCCAGCATTGGTTTCTTTCCGCGAATTTGAGAAAGATCGGGATGTGGGGCATTTTCTGCCCTTACAGAAAAGGGACTCCCCGAAAGGATAACTGCCTTAAATTCTGAAAGATCTTTTGGAATTTTGTTGTAGGGGTGAATTTCGCAGTAGATATTTAGTTCTCTAACGCGCCTTGCAATAAGCTGCGTATACTGCGAACCGAAGTCTAAAATAAGTACGTTTTGTTGCATAGGCAAAAGTAATAATTTGAGGCAAAAATAAAATAACCAGCGACTTTATTTTCTATCTTTATTCTGAACAACATCATAATATTAATGAAATACCAAAGTGCTTCGGGTAAAAAAAAACCGCATCATTTATAATGCGGTTAAATTGAGAATAAGTAGCTCACAAATTTTAAAATTTATGAGCTCTTCTTTTTATTTCAAGGTATCCAGGATCATATCGATATCTTTTTCTGTAGTATCAGGATTTATGAAACAGAATCGTACCACGGTCTCCCCCTTCCAGATGGTTGGAGTTACCAGTGCAAAACCTTCCCGGTGATTTTTATAAGTCCAGTCCCGATACATTTCAGGAGTCCAGCCTTTTCTTTTGAATAAGACAACCGATAGACTCGAAGGCCGCACCAATTCAAAATGAGCGTCATCCTTAACTTTCTTTTCGGCTATCTTGGCGAGTTCGATACCCCGCTCAATAGCCTGCCGGTATTTGTTGGTGCCGTGCATAGCCAGGGAAAACCAAAGCGGCATCCCACGTACCCTTCTGGTAAGCTGTATCTGGTAATCAGCCGGATTGAAACCATGGGCACCTTCATCTTTAAAGATTTCAAGATAAGCTCCTTTTTGAGAATGGGCATTTTTTGCCAATTCCATATCCTTGTATATTACCGCCCCACAATCGTATGGTGAAAAAAGCCATTTATGAGGATCTATGGTGATACTATCAGAGCGTTCTATTCCTTTAAACAAATCCCTAACCGATAGCGCAGCCAAGGCTCCTCCACCATAGGCACAGTCTACGTGAAGCCATATACTCTCTTTTTCACATACATCGGCAATGGTATTCAGTTCGTCAATAATTCCGGCGTTGGTTGTGCCTCCGGTAGCCACTACGGCAAAAAGCCGTTTTCGGTCATTCTTACTAAGCTTATCGACGGTATTCTGCAATTCGGCACCTGTAAGATGCTCATCTTCACAATCGGCCAGAATCACATCGGCATCCATAACCTTTGCCATAGCCTTTATGGAACTATGGGCACCACTGGAGGTGATAAGCAAAGCTTTGAGATCTTCATTTTCAGCTTCCCTGCTGCGCCATTCTTCTCGGGCTGTAACTAATGCCGAAAGATTTGCAGCTGTACCTCCACTGGTAAAGACTCCAAATGAGTCATGGGGAAGACCGGTAAGGGAGACCAACCATTTCATCGCCTGGTTTTCACAGAAAATTCCGCCGGCACCCTCCATCCAGTAAGCCCCGTGAATACTGGAAGCCGATGTTACCAAATCGAACATGATAGCCGCCCTTGTAGGAGCTGCAGGAACAAAAGCCAGGTGTCTCGGATGGTCTATAGGCACAGTAGCTTTTACCAGTACGTCTCTGAATAACTGGAAGGCGGTCTCACCTCCAATGCCTTCAGGAGTTATGGTTTGCCCGACAATCCGGAATAAATCTTCTTCTTTTTTAGGTGCTCCCATTTCAGGAGTTACATTAGAAATACGATCTATGGTATATTTCATGACATCCAGGGTCATTTCTACCAGATCCATATCTATGGTATGCATTCTGTTATTTTCCAAAAGTCAGTATTTTAAATTCAGCCTCTAAAGGGTTTAATTCTTTTAATAAGGTTAATATCAATTCTTCACCATATGCTACATAGAGTTCAGAAAAATTGGTTTGTCTTTCCTGCAGGCTCTGGTTGGGAAACAAACTGTTCTGTAATTCGGCTATGCGATGCACATGGTCTTCCAGTTTTCGTTTTTGAGCTTTGAGGAGCCGTTTTTCCAGGTTCTCAAGACCTTTCAACTGCTTAACCTCCTGGGCCTTTACCGCACCCAAAAATGATTTATCAGTCTGTTCGGCTATCTCATATAAATGCTGAAATTGCTTTACCAAATGCTCTTTCTGAGGTGAAAAGTCTATATCGATGTTGGAGATCTGTCTTACTTTTCTATTGATGAGCTCGTGTGGTTTTAAAAAGAGCTCCTTTATCGTAATATTTAGCTTCTCCCGTTTTTCATTGATCTTTTCATTCTGAATTAAAGCCGAGTTTCGCAGTAATAAAACCGGGAAAGGCACTTTTTCGGCTTCAAAATAATCTTTTAGCTCGAGCCAGTATGCCAGTTCTCCTCCACCTCCAATGTAACAAAGGTTGGGCAGAATCACTTCCTGATAAAGCGGCCTAAGCATCACATTGGGGCTAAAGCGCTGCGGGTATTCTTCGAGTTCTTTTAGGATTTCCTCTTTACTCCATTCAATTTCAGTATCATTAACAAAATAGCGGCCTTCGCGTTCTATTATGCGCTCCCTCAAACCATTATGAAGATAAAACAGGTTGATCTCCCTGGGGTTTACCTGTACATTATAGCCCAGGTCGCTCAGGGCTTCAGTTTTGGGAAGCGTGGCCTTATGTGAAACTTGTTCGGTAAGTTCTCTTTGGGCATAAGGAATAAAGAGTTCTTTTAATTCCTTTTTCTGTCCATCCAGGATTACGAGTCCCTGTTCTTTAAAGAGTTCGTTGGCAAGATATCTGGTGGCATCGGTAAGCTTTTCGTGCTCCAGGTAAGCTTTCTTAAACAACTCCTTAAGATGTTCAGCATTTATCCCGCCTCCAATTTCAGCTGAAAAAAGTTTATATACTTCCTCAAGACCATTAGTGGAAAGATTTCCTACCGCGTCTCGTCCCGCTCTTACCTCAGCATTAACCCACTTGAATTTTTTGCCATGGAGATTAAAAAAGCTGATTTCTTCAAAATCGTGATCTTCGGTGGCCATCCAGTAAACAGGTACAAACTCATATTCCGGATATTTTTCTTTTAAAATTTTAGTGAGATTAATCGTGGAAACGATCTTGTAAAGAAAATAAAGAGGGCCGGTAAAGAGATTAAGCTGATGCCCTGTTACCACCGTGAAAGTGGTTTCTTCGGCAATTTTATTAATGTTTTTGGCAGTAGCAGCTGAAACACTGATTTCAGCGTATTGCTCCTTCAAACTTTGCACCAGGACCTCCCTGTTTTTTACAGGAAAGGAAGTTTTTTCCTCTATTTGGGCTTTAAAATTCTCAATTTCAGGGAAGCGATTGTAAAACGGCTTCAATTTTTCCTTTTGGGCCAGGTAATCTAAAATAAGATCAGAAAAATAGTTGGTTTCTATATACGGGATACACTCGGTTGGCATTAGCAATTCTTTGGTGGTGTAAAGATACCCAGATTAATATTTTTTCGGCTAATTTTTAGTTTATTTGGTTCCGAACGCTATCTTTACTTCTGTTTGTATTCCTCAAAATTAATAAATGAAAACAATTCTACTTCCTTTCCTCCTCCTATTTTTCGTATTTCAGACCTATGCTCAACTTCAGAGCCCCTCCGACTTTCTGGGTTACGAATTGGGAACGCAATTTAGCCGCCACGCAGATGTGGTGAATTATTTTGAACACCTTGCCAAAGAATCTCCTCTGATAGCATACCACAGCTATGGAAAAACCAATGAACGCCGACCGCTTACCTATGCAATAGTTTCTTCAGAAGAAAACATCAGAAACCTGGAACAGATAAGAAACCGGCACCTGGACAATGCCAGAAACGAAGCGGAGGCCGATATTGCCATCGTTTGGCTCAGTTATAATGTGCATGGAAATGAAGCTTCCGGTACCGAGGCTTCTATGAAAACGCTCTATACGCTTATCACCGAAAAACAGGATTACCTGGAAAACACCGTGGTGATCATAGATCCCACGGTTAATCCCGATGGCCGCGATCGCTATGTCAACTGGTACAATCAGGTAAAGGCCGAACCTTATAATACTTCTCAGGCTGCCATTGAGCATAACGAGCCCTGGCCGGGTGGAAGACCCAATCACTACCTTTTTGATCTAAACCGCGACTGGGCCTGGGCGACACAAATTGAAACCCGGGAAAGGCTGAAGGTTTATAATAAATGGTTGCCTCACGTGCATGTAGATTTCCATGAACAAGGAATGAACGAACCTTATTATTTTGCACCTGCTGCAGAGCCATTTCACGAGATCATAACTCCGTTTCAGCGCGAATTTCAATCCGAGATCGGGAAGAACCACGCTCGTTATTTTGATGAAGAAGCCTGGTTATACTTTACTAAAGAACGTTTTGACCTGTTATACCCTAGCTATGGGGACACCTACCCGACTTATATGGGAGCTATCGGGATGACCTACGAGCAGGCCGGCCATGCAGGACTTGGCATCAATACCGATGAAGGTTACACACTTACCCTAAAAGACCGGGTGGAGCATCATCACACCACGGGATTATCTACAGTGGAGATAGCTTCTAATAATGCAAAACGCCTGAATAAAGAATTTAAAAGCTTTTTTGACAACAGCCAACTCGAAAATAAATCTTATGTATTGAAAGGAAATCCGGATAAGATCGATGCCTTAAGAAGCCTGTTGGACAGGCACGAAATTGAATATGGGCAGACAAGTTCAAGCCGGATAAGCGGTTATGATTATGTTCAAGGAAAAAAGGGAAATTTCACGCCTGAAGAAAACAACCTGGTCGTAAACACCAATCAGCTAAAAGGAAAAATGGTTGATGTTTTATTTGAACCCTCTACTAAGCTCGTAGACTCCTTAACCTACGATATTACTGCCTGGAGCCTGCCTTACGCTTACGGGCTTGATGCCGTGGCCAGCAAAAGACAGGTTTCTGCGGAACAAATAGCTAACAGGCCAGAGATCAAAAACACTCCACAAGCCTCAGGAACGGGTTATGTATCTAAATGGAACTCTGTGCAGGATGCCCAATTTCTCGCAGCCTTGCTGAAGGAAGATATAAAGGTAAGATTCAGTGAAGTGCCTTTTGAAAATGACAATAAAAAATTTGACCGGGGAAGCCTCGTAATCACCAAAAGCGACAATAAAAACCTGGAAGATTTTGATAAAAAAGTGAGCAGGATCGCTGATGAACACCAGCGGGAATTATTGGCGGCAAAAACCGGCTTTGCAGGCAGTGGCCCCGATTTTGGTTCGCCTGAGATCAAGCTGATCAACACCCCTGAAATTGCCGTGTTAAGAGGAAATGGCATCTCTTCGCTCAACTACGGGGAAATCTGGTATTTCTTCGAGCAGGAATTACAGTACCCAATCACTTCTATTAGTACCGATTATTTTTCAGGCATAGATTTATCCCAATTTGATATTCTGGTAATGCCGGAAGGAAATTACAGAAAACTTCTTGATGAAAGCGGATTTGATAATTTAAAATCCTGGATTCGCAGTGGAGGAAAAGTAATCGCCATAGGCCGTGCCGTAGGCGAATTTGCTGGTAAGAATTCCTTGAATCTAAAGGAAAACAAGACCGAAAAAGATACGGTTTCTCCAAACCTGATTCCTTATGCACAGCGGGAACGCGAAAGGGCGAAAAACCTCATCACCGGAAGTATCGTGAAAACCAAAATAGATAATACGCATCCCATGGCTTTTGGATATGGCGACACCTATTTCAGCCTGAAACTTAATAACCGAAGTTTTTCACTTTTAAACCAGGGCTATAATGTAGCTTATCTGGAAAAGCCTGAAGTAATCGCCGGCTTTGCAGGCAGCGATGCGATTAATAATCTCGAAAACTCGCTTGTATTCGGAGAAGAGCGACTGGGGAAAGGCAGCATTATTTATTTGGTTGACAATCCGCTGTTTAGAGGTTTCTGGCAAAATGGGAAGCTCTTTTTTGCGAATTCGATTTTCTTTGTCAACAATAACAAGTTTAGATTATAAGATTTTTTACTAACAGAATAACTACAAAACCCGGGGCTTCCCCGGGTTTTTATTTTTCAGAGGCCTATTCTACCTCATCTCAAAATTTTCATTTTGAATATAGAAATAAACCTTAATTTTGGTAAGCTCAAACAGCATAACCTATGAAACTCTTCAGATTACTTTTTCTTACTTCTTTTCTTATTATTTCCGGCAATTCCTTTTCGCAGGATTTCAGCGTAGATTTCGAAACCTTCACGCTGGAAAACGGACTAAATGTTATTTTTCACGTAGACAGATCAGATCCTGTGGTGGCTGTAGCCTTAACAGCGCACGTGGGCTCGGCCAGGGAAAAGGAAGGGCGAACAGGCTTTGCACATCTCTTTGAGCATCTTTTATTCCTGGAATCTGAAAACCTTGGGAAAGGTGGTCTGGATAAGATGAGTGCACGTATTGGTGGTTCGGGGGCAAATGGTTCTACCAGCCGGGACCGCACAAATTATTTTCAAACAGTTCCGAAGGATGCCTTAGAAAAAATGATCTGGGCCGAAGCCGATAAACTCGGGTTCTTTATCAATACCGTCACCGAGCCGGTGCTTGCCAAGGAAAAACAAGTAGTAAAAAATGAAAAACGCCAGCGGGTAGACAACAGTCCATACGGACACACCTTTGCTGTTATAGACAAAAACCTCTATCCTGAAGGCCATCCTTATAACTGGCAGGTTATTGGTTCCCTTGAAGACCTGCAAAGTGCAACTCTGGCAGATGTAAAGGAATTTTATAACAAATGGTATGTCCCCAATAATGTTACCTTAACAATAGCCGGTGATTTCGATACGGAACAGGCTAAGGAATGGGTGCACAAGTATTTTGATGAGATCCCTGCCGGGGAAGAGATCAAAAGACAGGAGAAACAACCCGTAGCGTTATCTGAAACCAAAAATTTATTTTACGAAGATAATTTCGCCCGCCTACCGGAACTAACGCTGGCCTGGCCGGGAGTATATTCCTACCACGAAGATTCCTATGCGCTGGAAGTATTGGCCAATTACCTGTCCCAGGGGAAAAATGCGCCGCTTTATAAAAAGCTGGTAGAAGAAAAGCAACTCACAGACAGGGTACAGATGTTTAATTACACCTCTGAACTAGCCGGGCAGATCATGCTTCAGGTGAGGGCTTATGACCAAACCGACCTTGACTCGGTTCACCAGGCTATTAAAGAAACTTTTGCTGAATTTGCTAAAAAAGGAATATCAGAAAAAGATCTGAAACGCATAAAAGCGGGACAGGAAACCAGGTTTTATAACAGTCTCTCCAGTGTAATGGGAAAAGGTTTTCAGCTGGCACAATACCAGATCTTTGCTAACGATCCCAATTACATCAATAAGGATGTGGATAATATCCTTGCGGTAACTGCTGCCGATGTGCAAAGGGTTTTTGAAAAATATCTCTACAACAAAAATTATGTAGCCACTTCTTTTGTTCCGAAAAACCAGCAAGACCTGGCCCTGGCAGGCGCGATGGAGGCCGATATTACCGAGGAAGAAATAAAAGAAGACGCCGAAGACGAGGTTGACCCAAATGCCGAGGTCACTTACGAAAAAACACCTTCAAGTTTTAACCGAAGTATAGAACCTCCCTACAGTGCTGCTCCAGAATTAAAGGTTCCAGAAATTTGGGAAAGCAGAATGCCATCGGGACTTGAGATTTTGGGAATAACCAATTCTGAAGTACCCCTGGTGAAATTCAGCCTGGAGATCGGGGGCGGTTTAATGCTGGAGGAGCCCGGGAAAACCGGAGTTTCTAATTTGCTGGCTAAACTAATGACCAAAGGCAGCAAAAATAAAACCCCCGAAGAACTTGAAGAAGCCATAGAATTACTGGGAGCCGATATCCGTATAAATGCAGGAGAAGAAAAAATCACTATTAGCGGCAGCACCCTGGCCCGAAACTATTCAGAAACCATGGAGTTGGTAGAAGAAATCCTTCTCGAGCCACGTTGGGATGAAGCCGAGTTTAAACTGGTAAAACAACAAGCCCTGAGCCAAATTAAACAGCAGAATGCAAATCCTAACAGCATTGCAAAACGCGAATTCCAGAAACTCATCTATGGCGAAAATCATATGCTATCCAATCAAATCATTGGAACTGAAGAAAGCCTGGAAAAAATAGGTCTCCAGGACCTCAAAACTTATTACAGAGAGAATTTTTCGCCACTTAATGCAAGCTTTAATATCGTGGGAGATATAGAAAAGAAAGAGGCCCTGGATGCATTAAAGAGTATCTCGGCAAACTGGCCACCACAACAGGTAAGAATTCCGGAGCTCCCACAACCTCAAAAACCAAAGCGATCCAGAATTTACTTTTATGATGTCCCGGGTGCAAAACAATCCATTTTTAGGTTTGGCGCTCCTGCTCTATCTGCAACCGATGAGGATTTTTATCCGGCCGAAGTGATGAACTACCGGCTTGGCGGAGGTGGTTTTGCATCACAGCTTACCCAGCAACTTCGTGAAGGAAAAGGCTACACCTATAACATCCGTTCGGGATTCTATGGAGAAAGAAATACCGGGCCTTTTATGATAAGCAGCGGAGTTAGAACTAATATTACTTATGATGCGGTAAAGCTCATCAAGGAAATTCTGGAAGATTATCCCACGAATTATGACCAGGAAGACCTGGAGATTACTAAAGGCTTTATGATAAAAAGTGCAGCCAGGAAATTTGAAACCCTCAATGCCAAACTCGGAATGCTGAGTGACATCAGCAATTATGAGCTGGACCATAATTATATGAAACAGAGGGAAGAGCTGGTAAATAATTTTTCGGTTTTAGAAATCCAGGAACTGGCCGAAAAATATATCAATCCCGATCAAATGTATTTCCTTATCGTTGGCGATGCTGAAAGTCAATTAGAAAAGTTGGAGGAGCTTGGCCTGGGAACACCTGTTTTACTTAACAAAAAGGAACTAGAATGATACTTTACTTTGTCCTACTTGCCGTAGGACTTTTAGTATTGATTTATGGAGCGAATTATCTGGTGGAAGGCGCTTCGGCTTTAGCTAAAAAGTTTAAAGTTTCCGATCTGGCGATAGGTCTTACTATTGTAGCCTTTGGAACTTCGGCGCCCGAGCTGGTGGTGAACAGTATTGCTTCCTTTCAGGGGCACCAGGATATCGTTTTTGGGAATGTAATTGGTAGCAATAACTTCAACTTATTTATCATTTTGGGAATTACAGGACTCCTCACTCCGCTGGCCGTTCAATCGAGTACTGCCTGGAAAGAGATTCCTATTTCGCTTGTAGCGATCGTCATTTTATTCATGATGGTAAATGACGCCGTACTTACTTCCAATGCTGAAAATCTTCTATCGAGATGGGAAGGGATTTTACTGCTGGTTGGTTTTATCGGCTTTTTATTCTATGTGTACAAACAATTAACTTCAGAAGAAAGCATAGAAACGAGTCCTGAGAAGAAATTACCCAATCTAAAAATGAGTCTGTTTATCGCAGGAGGTCTCGCAGGCCTGGTCATTGGCGGTCAGTTGGTGGTGACCAATGCCATCTCTATCGCCGAGAATTTAGGCATCAGTGAAAAAATTATTGGCTTAACAGTAATCGCAGCCGGCACCTCTTTACCCGAACTAGCCACCTCCATCGTAGCCGCAGCCAAGAAAAACGCCGATATTGCGGTAGGCAATATCGTGGGGTCTAATATTTTCAACATCCTTCTTATCCTGGGAACTGCTTCTGTGATAAGCCCGGTGAGTTACAGCGATTCCTTTAATGTAGATCTATACATCTTTGCGGGTGGAACAATCTTCCTTATTCTTGCCATGCTAACGGGGAAACGCAAAATCCTGGACCGATGGGAAGCAGCAATCCTGCTTATCTTTTACCTGGTTTACACGGTCTATCTTGTCGCCCGGGAATTATAAGAATTTTAACTGAAGAGTATAAAAAACAGTTTAATTTTATACTGATGAAAAAACTACTTTTAATCCTTACCGGAATCCTCCTGCTAAGCTGTAACAATGAAGCTAAGGAGAGGAAAACTAAATTGAAAATCAATAATCTCCAGGCCCAGGTAGATGCCCTAAAGGTGGAAAATGATTCCTTACAGGAAGAATTATTCATGTTGGAAAGCCGCAACCCTGTGGTGTTTCCTGAAGCATTTGATACCATTCCAAATCCTGAAGAATTTATCTCGGAGGCTCTAAAAAGTGACCCCGAGCTAATTCCCGAAAAAGGCGTGTTAGGAGGAAAAATGCAGTTTATAAATACCGAAATTCTCAACGAACGCTTTATATGGGCTGAATTTGAAGATGGACACATTAACGGGCAGGCCATTTATCAATACAGACTTTCAAAAGAAGGAAAACCTCAATTCAGGCTGATTTCTAAAATTCATCAATAAAACCTTAGTTGGTTTGGCAAAAAAGATTTCTTACATAACAACTGCAACTATTATTCTAGGGCTGGTTATAGCCTATTTCACCTATCCTCCATTTGGGGATTTTATCGATAAATCATGGGATATCCTTTTAAGCAAGGACGAAGAAAGGATTCGTGACTATTTTAAAGGATTTGGTTTCTGGGGACCTGTGGCCATAGTAATTTTAATGATCCTTCAGATATTCCTTGTTGTTTTTCCCAGCTGGCTCCCCATGATTGTCGCGGTAATGGCTTATGGTTTTATTGGCGGAGTGCTTATCTCGGTGACCGGGGTTTTTCTGGCTTCCAGTTTGGGATACGCCATAGGCAGACTTTTAGGAGAAGACAATCTGGCCAAAGTTCTGGGTAAAAAGAAGAATAAGAAAGTTAATAATATGGTGGAAGAATATGGTTTTTGGGCTATAGCCCTGTTTCGGGTTTCTCCCTTTCTTTCCAACGACGCCATAAGTATTATCGCGGGTATGTTAACTATGGGATACCGAAAGTTTATCCTGGCTACCCTAACCGGAATAACTCCCTTAGCGATCGCTATTGGTTATTTTGCTGAAGATCCCAATACTTTAAAAAACGGACTCTACTGGATAGGTGGTGCCGGACTTTTGGGTTATGGCATCTATGTGTATGTTGATTACACAAACCGTAAAAAACAAAAATAATCGATTTTTTCTTTTTATCTTTTTCTAAATGAAAAAGGTACTTAGATTATCCCTACTTATAATTCTCTCTCTTCCAATACTCTATTTATTGGTAGCCATAGCGGGGGCCTTAATCCCTGTAAATTCAGATTTCCGGGAAACAGAAAAAGGAATTGAAATCTACCTCCGGACCTCAGAGGTGCACACAGATATTGTATTACCTCTAAAGAACGATTTAAAGAACTGGGAAGATGATATTTCGCTTCAACATAGTCTTTCTGGTGTTCCCGGGGCAAAGTATATTTCCTTTGGCTGGGGCGATCTCGAATTTTACAGAGAAGTCCCACTGTGGGAAGACCTGAGTTTAAAAACCGCATTCCGAGCCTTGTTTCTCAAGAGTCCGGCCGCCTTGCACCTGGAGTTTTTGGAAGAACCACCTTCCGAAGAAAAAACCATTCGGCTAAAAGTTAACAGAGAGCAATACCTGAAGCTCACCGCTTTTCTGGAAGACAGTTTTGAATTTGATGCTGAAGGAAATGTACAGCCTATCCAGGACCTGCATTATACCCGCCGGGATGCTTTTTATAAGGCGAAGGGCTCCCTTAGCCTTTTTAAAACCTGCAATACCTGGGCGAATAATGCGCTGAAAAAATCGGGGTTAAAAGCCTGTCTTTGGACACCGCTTTCCGAAGGCATTCTTTATACCTATAAATAGAAATAAAAATTTTAGGATTTAGGGATTCTATAATTTTGTAATTTTAGGTAGTTCCTTAAAAAATTAAATACCATTATTAAAGCCAAACATACCTCCTTTCTTCTTTCAGGAAGCATTCTTGCCTTATCTATTCTGGCGTATTTCATCCTCCCTGCTTTCCGGGAATTTACAGATACTACGGTTAACATCCTGATGAATGGGAATGAGGAATATACCCAGGAGTATTTCAAAGATTTTGGGGTGTGGGGACCAGTTGCGATTATTGCTTTTATCATTTTGCAGATGTTTCTTATTGTTTTTCCTTCCTGGCTTCCCGTAATCATCGCGGTTAGAGCTTACGGTTTTTGGTGGGGTATCCTCCTGGCCCTAACAGGGGTGGTTATAGCCTCTACCATAGGATTTTATATCGGAAAAAGTTTCAAGGGAATCTTTCTAACCAGGATATTTGGCGAAAAAAAGATGGAAAAAATGGATTTCTGGATCAGTAATTATGCTTTTGGTTCGGTGGTGCTGTTCCGTATCTCCCCATTTCTCTCCAATGATGCCATCAGTTTTATAGCGGGGATGCTTCATATGAAATTCAAAAAATTTATGATGGCTACCTTAACCGGAATGGTCCCCTTATCTATAGCTATCGGAATTTTTTCTGAAGATATCTCAAGACTCAAAAGTGGCCTCTACTGGATTGGAGGAGTCGGCCTAATCGCTTATGTTATCTATATCTACATCGATTACAGTAAAAGAAGGAAGAAAGACTCCAAATCCTGAGCCCTAATAATCCGGTTGCTTCCTTAACGTATTTTATAATTTTTTTATCATCTAAGGGAAGAATATTTTCTGCTTAAAGCCTTAACTTAAAGCAGTTAACCAAGACCATTCTAATATGTTGACAGATAAAGATGCAGGTCACAACATTGAAAAATATTATCACCGGCTCGAGAATTCAGCAGATCTTGATCCGTTAATAGACAAGATTGGCGATTCAAAATATGTGCTTTTGGGCGAAGCCAGCCACGGCACCCACGAATATTATACCTGGAGGGCACGAATCTCCAAAAGGCTGATAAAAGAAAAAGGTTTTTCTTTTATCGCGGTAGAGGGCGACTGGCCCGATTGTTATAATATCAATTCCTGGATTAAAAATTATGAAAATGCCCCCAAAGAAATTTTTGAGGTGTTGAAAAGTTTCCGACGCTGGCCTACCTGGATGTGGGCAAACTGGGAGATTGCGGCTTTTGCCACCTGGTTGCGGGACTACAACGACAGCCTCCCTGTAAAGGAAAAAAAGGGCTTTTATGGGCTGGATGTTTATAGCTTGTGGGAATCCATGGAATCTATTGTGGGCTACCTGGAAAAAGAAGATCCCGAAACAGCCAAACTTGCACGGGAAGCGGTTTTATGTTTTGAACCTTTTAAAACCAGGGATTCCTATGCCTCGGTCTTTTCTTCTTCCAAATCAGACTGTAAAAGCGAGGTGGTAAACCTGCTACAGGAAGTGAGGAAAAAAGCCCATAGCTACGACCGGGAGGAAGAAGCCGGATTAAATGCTGAGTTGAACGCTCTGGTGATGGCCAATGCTGAAAAATATTATAAGGCCATGGCAGGCTTTGAGGAAGATTCCTGGAATGTTCGGGACCGGCATATGGCCGAAACCCTGGACAGGCTTATGAAACATCACGGAAAAGACGCCAAAGTTATAGTCTGGGAACACAATACCCACATCGGGGATGCCCGGGCCACCGATATGGCCGCCGACGGGCTCATCAACCTGGGACAACTCGTGCGGGAACAACACCGGGAAGATGGCGTGTGCCTGGTGGGATTCGGCTCTTATTCAGGGTCGGTGATAGCCGGAAAAAGATGGGGCGCTCCCATGGAGAAAATGAAAGTTCCGGAGGCCATTCGCGGGAGCGTAGAAAAGCTTTTGCACCGGGTGAGTCCGCAAAACAAGCTGATCATTTTCGATGAAGACAGGCGCTTAAAAGAAATTTTTTCTGAAGAAATGGGTCACCGCGCAATTGGCGTAGTTTACCATCCCGGTCATGAAAGAGGAAATTATGTGCCTTCCCGACTTGCAGAGCGGTATGATGCATTTCTGTATATCGATAAAACCAGGGGACTACACCCCCTAAAGATCCATCCGCATCCTGAACTAACCCCTGAAACCTATCCCTTCGGAATTTAATTAATGTTCAACCAAATAATAAAAGATTATGCGAATCTTAGATGAAATTACAGAAATACTTGGCGAAGATGCTTCCTACTACCTGGAACACGTTAGCCAAAAAATATCGAAAAACAGGCTCACGGTTCCCGGGCCCAGAAGTATTGAAAATTTTATGGAAAGCGATCGGAATCCCCAGGTACTGAAAAGCCTTTCCCAGTTATATAACCACGGCAACCTGGCGGGGACGGGTTACCTGAATATTCTCCCTATAGACCAGGGAATTGAACATTCGGCGGCTTTTTCCTTTTACAAGAACCAGGATTATTTTGATCCCGAAAATATCATCAAACTGGCATTGGAAGCAGGCTGTAACGGGGTAGCGACCACCTTTGGAGCTTTGGGATTGCACGCCCGAAAGTATGCCCATAAAATTCCGTTTGTGGTGAAAATAAACCATAATGAACTGCTCACCTATCCAAATAAGTACGACCAGATTCCCTACGGAACGGTGAAGGAAGCCTGGAATTTGGGCGCCACGGCTGTGGGAGCTACAGTTTACTTCGGTTCTGAAGAAAGCAGCCGACAAATCCAGGAGATCGCTGTAGCTTTTGAGGAAGCCCACCAGCTGGGAATGGCTACAATACTATGGTGCTACACCAGGAACAGTGAATTCAAGACAAAGAAAGAAGATTTCCATTCAGCGGCAGATCTTACCGGCCAGGCCAACCACCTTGGCGTAACCATCAAGGCCGATATTATCAAGCAGAAATTACCCGAAACCAATAAGGGCTTCAAGACAATAGGCTTCGGAAAATATGATGACGCCATGTATGAGGAACTTACTACCGATCACCCCATAGATCTTTGCAGGCTGCAGGTAGCCAATTGTTATATGGGTAAGATCGGGCTGATCAATTCCGGGGGAGGTTCCAAAGGAGAATCTGATGTTAAGGAAGCGGTTAGAACCGCAGTGGTAAACAAACGTGCCGGTGGCTCGGGGCTTATTATGGGCCGAAAAGCCTTCCAGCGTCCTTTAGCCGAAGGGGTGGATATTTTAAGAAGAGTGCAGGATGTCTATCTGGAACCGCAGGTTACAATAGCATAAAAAGTACTAAGCCTTGCAAGATTTTCAACCGTGCAAGGCTTAAAATTTTACTTAAATCGATTTTACCTTTAGTTCTTTCCTAACCGGTTTTGGAGCAGCATTAAGAGGTTCCCCGTAGAGATCAAAATCGGCAGCCTCGGTGATCTTAATTTCGTAGAATTCTCCGGTCTTTAGGTATGTAGAGGTAGCATCAATCAACACCTCATTATCCACATCGGGAGAATCGAATTCGGTACGGCCTACAAAGTAGTTTCCTTCCTTGCGGTCTATCACCACTTTGAAAATCTGCCCGATCTTCTGCTGATTCAGCTCCCAGGAGATCTGACTTTGTATTTCCATAATCTCGTTGGCGCGCTCTTGTTTTACTTCCTGGGGTACATCGTCCTCAAGATTATAAGCGTGTGTATTTTCTTCGTGAGAATAAGTAAAACAGCCCAGACGCTCAAAACGCATCTCCTTAACCCACTCTTTTAATTCCTGAAAATGAGCTTCGGTCTCTCCGGGATAACCCACGATAAGCGTGGTCCTGATAGCCATTTCGGGTACGATTTTCCGGAAATCTTTCAGCAGCTTTGTGGTCTTCTCGTGGGTGGTGCCACGGCGCATAGATTTTAGCAATTCGGTAGAAATATGCTGCAGTGGAATATCCAGGTAATTACAAACTTTAGGTTCGCGTTTCATCACCTCCAGCACATCCATAGGAAAACCGGTAGGGAAAGCATAATGCAAACGTATCCACTCAATACCTTCCACTTTTACCAGGTTTTCCAGCAATTCGGCCAGGTTTCGTTTTTTATAAAGATCAAGGCCGTAGTAAGTAAGGTCCTGCGCGATCAGGATGAGTTCCTTTACCCCGTTTTTCGCCAGGTTTTTAGCTTCTTTCACTAAATCTTCAATGGGTGTCGACTTGTGACCGCCACGCATAAGTGGGATCGCACAAAATGAACAAGGCCTGTCACAACCTTCAGCAATTTTCAGGAAAGCGTAGTTCTTTGGCGTAGTGGTAAGGCGTTCTCCTAAAAGCTCGTGTTTATAATCGGCTTCCAGGGCTTTTAGTAATCCGGGAAGTTCAGTAGTTCCAAAATAATCGTCCACATCGGGAATCTCTTTCTGAAGATCGGGCTTGTAGCGCTCACTCAGGCAACCGGTCACAAAAACCTTATCTACTTCCCCTTCTTCCTTTTGCTTCACATATTCCAGGATGGTATTTACAGATTCCTCCTTGGCATTATCGATAAAGCCACAGGTGTTTATCACCACGATATTCCCGTCCTGCTCGTGCACTACGTCCTTTTTATTGGCCCGCAACTGCCCCATCAACACCTCGCTGTCGTAAACGTTCTTACTACAACCAAGGGTTACCACATTGATCCTGTTCTTCTTAATCGACTTCGTCCTCATAGAATTCTGTTTTTCCTGCTTTGCTGAAAGCGGGTGCAAAGATACGATCTTAAATTGGAAATCCCTTTCATTGTTTTTTTGTTCTTATTCAGCAGCTATATGAGCCGGATTATGGTCTATTCTTTAAAGGATTTTTAAAAAATAAAGTGCAAATCCCATTACACTTGTGAGGGATTTAATCGAAGTTTCTTTTTAATCTAAAAAAACCTATTTCGTATCTTCCAGTGCAAAAACCACAATAATGAAACGAGCTTTCCTCCTACTTTTTATCCTTCTTTTTACTATTCCTGAAGTTTTTTCGCAGCAGCGCCTCCGTGACCTGGGGATTGAGATTGGGGTACTCCCCACCGGCCCTTTGAACGCCATCACCGATGTGCAGGGCGTAAAGGTTGGGCATAGCAGTTTGATAAAAGGCGATTCGGTGCGCACGGGAGTGACCGCCAT
>NZ_DATCSO010000073.1:0-7881 GCF_036568425.1 Salegentibacter sp.
TCTGGCCGTAGGATATAATAATTTTGAATCCCTTTTGAAAGGAGCGCAGAAGATGGATCTTCATTTCAAAGAAAGCGATCTTTCCGAAAATATTCCTGTTCAACTGGCAATGTTAAGCATTTGGTATAATAACTTTTTTAATGCTGAAAGTGAAGCAGTAATTCCTTATACTCAATATCTTCACAGATTGCCGGCCTATTTACAGCAGGCAATTATGGAAAGTAATGGTAAGAGTGTAGATCGTAATGGAAATAAAGTAGATTATCAAACCGGAACCCTTATCTGGGGAGAGCCGGGAACCAACTCACAGCACGCCTTTTTCCAATTAATCCATCAAGGCACTAAATTGATCCCTGCAGATTTTATAGGGTTTAAGAAAAGTCTCTTTGGTGACATCGACCATCATAATAAATTAATGGCCAACTTCTTTGCTCAAACTGAAGCTTTGTTGCAGGGAAAAACCTCTGAGGAGGTTAATAAAGAGCTTGAGGAGAAAGGCATGAGTTCAGAAGCCCGGGAAGAATTGCTTCCTTTTAAGGTTTTTGAAGGTAATAAGCCTACAAATACCCTTCTCTTTGAGAAACTCACTCCTGAAAGCCTGGGAAAATTAGTGGCTTTGTATGAGCACAAAATCTTTGTACAGGGAGTGATATGGGATATCTTCAGCTACGATCAATGGGGGGTAGAATTAGGAAAACAATTAGCTACTAATATTCTTACAGAAATCGAATATAAACAGCTAAAAGATCACGATTCTTCTACTAAAAACCTCTTAAAGTTCTTTTTGCAGTAAAAATAGCAAAAATGTTAACATCTTCTTAATAGTTTTAACTCCTCTTGAATTAGATAGTTGAAAAAAAGTTTTAGTTTTGCTGCGTAAAAGATGCTAAAGTTAAAAATCTTAACATTTAGGTAAACCTAAATACCGAGGTTTTAGCTTCTTTTGCGGCGAATATAAAACTCAACAAACAAAAATTAAACATGAGGAAACTATTAGCTTTAGCGTTGTTTTTAACAACTGCTACCATTTTCGCTCAGGGAACCCTTACCGGAAAGGTAATGGATTCTGACATGGGAGGTCCGCTTCCCGGGGCAAACGTTATGATCGTGGGAACCAACACTGGTACTACTACAGATTTTGACGGGAATTTTAGTCTTAGAACTGATAAGACTTCAGGTGTAGTTGAAATCAGCTTTGTAGGGTATGAAAAGCAAACCCTTGAATTTTCAGTTTCGAATGGTCAAACGGTAGATCTTGGCGAAATTACTTTATCTCCAGATGCCGATGCGCTGGATGAGATCGTTATTACTAGTTTTTCTTTGGCAATAGATCGTAAAACTCCTGTGGCAGTTTCTACCTTAAAAGCAGAAGAAATCGAGACCAAATTAGGGAACCAGGAATTCCCTGAAATATTAAAATCTACTCCTGGGGTTTATGCAACCAAATCAGGTGGTGGTTTTGGAGACGCCGAGCTAAGACTTCGCGGGTTTAACTCTGAAAATATTGCCGTAATGATAAACGGTGTTCCCGTGAACGATATGGAAAACGGGAGAGTTTACTGGAGTAACTGGGCAGGTCTTTCTGATGTTACTCGTTCTATGCAGGTACAACGTGGGCTAGGTGCTTCAAAAGTTGCGGTGCCTTCTATTGGTGGAACAGTGAACATTCTAACTAAAACAACTGATGCTCAAAAAGGTGGGAATTTATTTATGACCACCGGTAATGATGGATATCAGAAATACGGATTTACACTATCTACAGGTAGACTGGATAATGGGTTTGCCGCTACTATTTCTGCCTCAAAAACTTCAGGAAATGGATTTGTAGATGGAACCGAGTTCGAAGGTTACTCATACTTCGTAAATATTGCTAAAGAATTTGGTGAAGATCACCAATTGTCTTTTACTGCTTTTGGTGCTCCGCAAAGACACGGTCAGCGTCAAAACTCTATGTTAATTGAAACCTATAGAGAAAGTGAAAGAGGTATTAAATTTAACCGTGACTGGGGTTATATGAATGGGCAGGTTAAGCATATTGAAGATAACTTCTATCATAAACCACAGATTTCTCTTAATCATTACTGGGATATTTCAAATAAGACTCAACTTTCTACTGCCGTGTATGCTTCTTTCGGTACCGGTGGTGGTGGCGGATATGACGGTGAGAATAAATTTGGTCTGGATAGTGAATACCGAAATGGATATTTACAACCGGTACAAATGGATAAAATTGTTGAAGAGAATGTGGAACGCGGCGTTTTAGGATCTGAAACTATTCTTTATGCTTCGAGAAATGACCATAACTGGTATGGAGCGCTTTCTACTCTTTCTACTGAAATCACTCCTGATATTGACCTTATAGGAGGGATCGACCTTAGATATTACAAAGGAGAGCACTTTCAGGAAGTTACCGATTTATTAGGAGGATCTTACTGGCTGGACAATGAGAATGAAAATAATCCAAACAATCCCGCTGAAGTTGGTGATATTATCAACTATTACAACGACGGAATTGTACTTTGGGGAGGTGGTTTTGCTCAAGTTGAGTATTCAAGAAATGACCTTTCTGCTTTTGTTTCTCTTGCTGCTTCCAACACTTCATATAAACGTAAAGATTACTTCAATTATCTTGATAGTGATCCCCAGCAAGAAACTGAATTTGTAGACTTCTTTGGATATAGTGTAAAAGGTGGTGCTAATTACAACTTAGACGATAACAACAATATTTTTGCAAATGTTGGATATTTTGAAAAAGCTCCATTCTTTAATTCGGTATTTCTTAATTATGTAAATGAAATAAATGAAGATGCTGAAAATCAAAAGATTTTTAGTGCTGAATTAGGCTATGGTTACCGTAGTACAAATTTTAGAGCTAATGTGAATGTTTACAGAACTCACTGGAATGACAGAACACTAACTCAAACCTTCCAGAATCCTGATCTTACCACAGGAACTGCAAACATTCTTGGAGTAAATGCTGTTCACCAGGGAGTGGAGGTAGATTTCTCTTACAGACCAATTCCTGAACTAACCTTAACCGGGATGGCTTCTTTAGGGGACTGGCAATGGCAAAATGACGTAACCGATGTTCAGATATTTGATGAAGAGCAACAATTGGTTAGAACAATAGATCTTTATATTGCTGATCTTAAGGTTGGTGATGCTGCTCAAACTACTTTTGCTTTAGGAGCAGATTACGAAGCAATTCCTGGAACAAGACTTCGATTAGACTTTAACTATTACGATAATCTTTACGCTGATTTTGATCCAAATAACAGAAATACTCCTGATGTGGTTCAAGCCTGGGAAGTTCCCGCTTACGGCCTGTTAGACTTCGGATTAACCCATAATTTTAAATTTGGTGGTTTTGACGCTGTATTAAATGGAAACATCAACAACTTATTGGATACCGAATATATTGCTGATGCTCGTGATGGAAATAAATCTAATGCAAGAACTGCATTAGTTTACTACGGATTCGGAAGAACTTACACTCTTGGTGCTAAAATTAAATTCTAAAAAATAAAAAATGAAAAAGTTTAGCTATTTACTTATACTTATTCTCGGGTTGGGCTTTACGGCTTGTGAGCCTTTGGAAGACATCCACGACGAGATTGATGCGGAGCTGGATGAAAAAGCGGTGGCAGGATCACTGGACTATACCTTAACCGATGATGATTACGACGAACTCGGGTTAGGATACTATAGCTTTAATTCTGAGGATGAAGCCAAGGAACTAATTCCTGTTTTACTTGCTGATTTATATCCTGCATTGGGAGCCGGTTCTTCAATGAACGTGTCCTTCGATCTCTATGATCCGATCAATATTGAGGAATATACAGTAGCCTCCTCAGAATATGCCGAAATTGGACTTCAAGAAAACTACTTCTCTGGATTTGGAGATATTGAAGACTTCCTCTCTTATAAATTTCCACAGGCCGAACAGGGAGAATATGTAGAGCTTACTTACCAGGTTCTTGCCGATGAGGAAAATTACACCCTTACAGATGATGACTTTGAGCTAATCCAGGATGAACTAGGTGATACCTATCCGGATCCAACTTCAAGTGCAGCAAATTACGGTAACTTTGAGAGAAGAGAAAGTAATGATGCTTATTGGAGTAACGAAATGATCCTTGAAGCTATCAATGTTGTGCTTTTAGAAAATATTGACGGGGTAATCGGTCAAAAATACAATGTCTCGTATGACATCTATGACGGAAGCTCTGGAAGCGAGAGCATGACTGTGCAGTTTGATGGTAATTCTTATATCTCAGCCGGAGGTACCGCTTATGAATTAGATAATGATGATTACGATCTTATCGGTACTGAACTTGGGGATGATTATCCTGGTCCTGCTGGTAATGCAGCTCAATACAATAGTTTTGATATTAGATCAAGTAGCGATAATTTCTGGAGCCAGGAAATGCTTCTGGAAGCGATTAACGTGGTACTTATGGAAGAATATCCTGCTGCAGAAGAGGGAGCTAAATTTGTAGTTTCCTATGATGTATATAGCGGTAGTGTATCAACCGTTATCACTTCTGTTATAATGGTGGATGGCGTATATGTGATCGATGAAGATGCCTCTGTTTCTACTATCGAAGAAACTAAAGTTTATGCCTATACTAATGGTAGTTGGGATACTCCTTATACTTTAGATGCCGAGGCATATACTGAAATGGGCCAGAGCTATCCAAACTTTGATGATGAGGATGAAGCCATATACAAGCTTGAGATTTATCTGGGAAAGGTTTATCCTTATGCCGAAGAAGGTGATTTTGTGGCTCTTGCCTATGATTTCTATTCAGGAGGTACTTCAACCCGTTATGCGAATTTCATTTACGAAAATGGAAAGTGGAATCACATTCCTAGCGTTATCGAAACAAGTATTCAGTTTGGTCATGACGGTACTGCTTGGGTTCCGGATAATACTATCTATTACAGGTTAACTGGAAGTGATTATGGAATTATAGCCTCGGTTCTTGAGGATGAATATCCTTTGGCAGTTGAAAGTATGAATAACTACGGTAACTTTGATCGCAGAGATAATGTAGATCAATACTGGAGTGATGAGATGTTACTTGAGGCAATGGGTGTTCTGGCTGATGCTATTAACCCTAATGCTGAAGTAGGGCAGAAGTATGTATTTACTTTTGATATTTATAATGGAACTAACACTACTGAATCTTTAAGTATAATTAAGGATGAGAGTGGAGAATGGATACTTAATGAGTAAAATCCAATTTTAATAATAACTTTAAAACCTCTTATCTGTTAAGGATAAGAGGTTTTTATTTGCCGGAAAGTTCATTTGCTTTCAGGCAGTTTTATAGCTTTTAATGGAAAAGGGAAAAAAGATGATGAAAAAATTATTTTTAATAAGTCTAATAGCTTTCGGCATAAATGCCTGTAGCAGTGATGATGGAGTTGAACCTGTAATTGAACCGCCAGTAGAAAGTTCACCAGAAGCCGTGGATGATGCCCTTAATGCGAGGGAAAACACTGAACTGATTATTAAAGCTGAAACCTTGCTTTCTAATGACGAACTGATAGACAATGCCAGAATTAATTCAATTGATTCGGAAACTTCAAATGGAGGGACACTTATAGATAATCGGGATGGTACCTATACCTATATGCCGCCTGAGGATTTCCAGGGTGAAGATAAGTTTTCTTATACCATTTGTGTGCCGGCCAGTGACCGATGTGATACTGCCGAAGTGATTATTACCGTTGGAGACGCCGGAGACCCGGTGGCAAGAAACGATCAATATGAGATCCAGGAGGGTTCTTCCATTAACATAAAAAATTACCTTGATAATGATGATCTGTTGGACAATGCATCTCTTTCTACAATAAATACAGATGATACAGCAGGTTCTGTGGTTTTGGAAAATAATGGTTCCTTAACCTATACTCCAGCATATGGATTTTCCGGGGAAGATACATTCTCTTACACAATCTGTGATGCCGATGAGACTCCCGCCTGCTCTACCGGCGTAGTAACGGTTTTGGTAATAGACGCCGGATCTCCAGTGGCTAATGATGACTCTGTGATTCTCGAGGTGGGCAGTTCCGAGACTACTCTGGAAAATCTTCTAAGAAATGACGAGCTTCTTGATGATGCAGAAATAACTTCTATAGACGTATCTAATACCAAGGGAGTAGTTACTTTAAAGGAAGATGGTACTATCAGTTATCTTCCACCCGCAGATTTTGAGGGAAAGGATTCTTTTACCTATAACCTGTGTGATAATGACCTTCCTGTCTCTACTTGCAGTGAGGCCACGGTAAATATTGAGTTAATATCTGCAATGAGTTTTAATATTCCGGCAGAGTTGACAGATTATTACAAGGGGTTGGCTATTTCGGTAGATGAAGACATGAATTATCAGGTGCTTTCAGACCTTACTATAAGTAAGCATACTACTATTTTATCCTACGCAGAGCGTCACGAATATCTATATGAAGCTGATGAGGATTTAGATGACCCAGATAATGTTATACTTATTTATTCCGGTGAAAGCAGGTATTGGGAGGAGTACTGGTCTGGTTCTAATACCTATTCTCCCCAGACTTTTAATACTGAACATATTTTCCCTCAATCCCGTCTAAGTAGTGACGAAGCTGCAACAGACTTACATCATCTTAGAGTGGCTGATGCCGATGTAAATGAACTGAGATCTAACAATCCTTTTGTTGATGGTAGCGGGGATTATGCCCTTATCAATGAAAACTCCTGGTTTCCAGGTGATGAATGGAGAGGAGATGTGGCCCGAATGGTATTATACTTAAATCTAAGGTATAATGAAGACATTAGCAAAGTGGGAAATATTGAATTATTTCTTAAATGGAATAGAGAAGATCCTGTGTCTGATTTCGAAAGACAACGAAATGAAGTGATTGAAACAGCCCAGGGGAATAGAAATCCATTTATTGATAATCCTTACTTGATTACTCTAATCTGGGGAGGGGAAGCTGCCGAGAATACCTGGGACTAATCCAGCCTAATCAATGATTTTTAACTCAAAGTTAGATTTAACAATTTTTAAAATGACTTTTAGGTTTAAATATCAGCTAAACCCTGCTTAGATTAAGAATGGCCGAGGCTATTTTTTATATAATGAAACCACCCCTTTTTGGGGTGGTTTTTGCGTTTTAAACTTTTGAAATCAAAAATTTACTAAAATCACCGATAGGTATAATGTCTAAATGATGAAAGCCTCATTGGGCGTATCGAAAAATTTAATTTGAAAAAATTGTTAATTCATTTTTCTTTCTCTGTTTTAGTTTGATCTTTTTTTCTCTCGGCTTCCTTTTCAACAAACTTTTTATGCTGTACTTCCCCGCCAAAATCACTGGTTCTCTTATAAATACTTTCAAAAACTTCTGCTTTGCCATAAAGGGTAATGACATCGTGGGGCAAAATTTTTGAATTTCCCGATGGAGAACCCAAATAGTCTTCACCTTTTCTCTCTATTCCCAGTACAGTTATGCCTTCTTTTCTAAGTTCTAATTCTATTAAAGTCTTATTGGCCAGCCAACTGTCTTTCTCTACCCGCATTTCACTTACATGGTAATTGTCGTGCAAATGCAATACAGCGGCATAATCCTGTACATTTATATCGGTATATTTTTTCAGCATTTTGCTAATCAATTTTGACAGTCCGCGGTCTACCCAATCACTTCTAATGCCCCACCATAATATGGCGAGTCCTACCACAACTATAAGCAATGCATACAGCTTAGCTGCATTGCTATCTGGCAGCACAAAGGTTAGAATTAAAGAAGACATAGCGGTTACTATACCGGCATTACCTATAAGCATGAGGCTGTATATAATTTTTCTACGAACCGGGTGGTTCATTATTTTTTCAG
>NZ_DATCSO010000074.1:0-5111 GCF_036568425.1 Salegentibacter sp.
AATTAAGAACATGGCCTTAGAAATGAAAGTTCCTTCTCCGGGAGAATCAATAACCGAAGTAGAAATAGCCCAATGGCTTGTTGAAGACGGGGATTACGTTGAAAAAGATCAGGCGGTCGCCGAGGTTGATAGCGATAAAGCTACTCTTGAATTACCTGCGGAAGCTAGTGGGGTAATCACCCTTAAAGCCGAAGAGGGGGATGCCGTTGCAGTAGGAGAGGTGGTTTGTTTAATCGATACCGATGCTCCAAAGCCCGGTGGCGGCGAGGATAAATCTGAAGATAAAAAAGAGAAAAAAGCTGAGAAGGAAGAGCCTGAAGCTAAGGAAGAACCTAAAGAGAAGGAGAATAAGGAAGAATCTAAAGAAACTTATGCCACAGGTAGTCCTTCCCCGGCTGCAAAGAAAATTCTTGATGAGAAAGGAATTGAGGCTAAATCTGTAAAGGGAAGTGGAAAAGATGGACGTGTAACCAAAGAAGACGCCGTTCAGGCAAAAGCTTCAATGGGAACTCCTGGGCCTGGGAAAAGAGGTGAGTCGCGTAAAAAAATGTCTATGCTAAGACGTAAAGTAGCTCAGCGTCTTGTTTCAGCAAAAAATGAAACAGCGATGCTTACTACTTTTAACGAGGTAGACATGTCTCCTATTTTCGCTTTGCGCAAAAAATATAAAGAGGAGTTCAAAGATAAACATGGAGTAAGCCTAGGGTTTATGTCCTTCTTTACTTTGGCTGTTGTTCGGGCGCTGGAAATGTACCCTGATGTAAACTCGATGGTAGATGGGGATTATCAGGTAAATTACGATTTCAAAGATATTAGTATTGCCGTATCTGGGCCAAAAGGATTAATGGTTCCAGTAATTAGAAATGCTGAAAACCTTAGTTTCAGAGGTGTGGAAGAAGAAGTTAAACGTCTGGCTGTACGCGCAAGGGACGGTGAAATCACGGTTGATGAAATGACCGGAGGAACTTTTACCATAACTAATGGAGGGGTATTTGGATCTATGCTTTCTACCCCTATTATTAACCCCCCTCAAAGTGCTATTCTGGGGATGCATAATATTGTAGAACGTCCGGTAGCTGTAGATGGTCACGTTGAGATCAGGCCGATTATGTATGTGGCCTTGTCTTATGATCACAGAATTATAGACGGGAAAGAGTCTGTTGGTTTCCTGGTCGCTATTAAAGAAGCTCTTGAAAATCCTGAAGAACTATTGATGGATAATGCTGTGAAGCGGGCTTTAGAACTTTAGAAAGTTTTTTTATAATTACTATAAACAAAAAAAGGAGGCCTTAGAGCCTCCTTTTTAAGTCCAATAACAAATTAAAATAATACAAGGGATGCAATGTTAAGAGATAAAACCCCTATGATTGCTATCGCAAGGATTATAAAAATTACTGCAGAAAGGGTCTTATTTTTATACAAAACAGGCATCATCTAACATTAAAAACCAAATTTAGATTATAAGCTGTTTTTCATCAAGGGGAAATTTCCCCTAATTTATTTGAGATATAGGGATTTGTTCTTGTAATCTATTATTGCTTTTCCTTTTCTTAAAATATCTGCGCCAATTATGCCGTGCACTTTTTCTGCGTCGTGATTGATAAGAGCTTCGTTAACATGGCGAAGATCAAAAAGTACCAGATCCACTTTCTTCTTTTTCCACCCCTTTATTTCAATCTTGTTTTTTTGTGCAATTTGGGTGAGCATATTTGTTGCTCCTGCTCCTGCAGCCTTGATATCGCTGTCTTCAGCAAGAAGCTTAAAATGTTCTACAGCCTCCATTCCTACGCAGGTACTGGATGCACCGGTGTCCAGGATAAAATTTCCTTCAATATTGTTTATTTTTGCCACCAATTCAAGGTGGTTTGTTTTGGTGATGTTTAGCTTGATGCGTTTATAGCCTTTCTCTTTCAGCAATTTCTTAAATGACATTCCTTGTTTTTTGACAAAGATAGGTCTTCAAAATAAATTAATTTTGCATTTATGATTTTAACCGATACCCATATACATTTATACAGCGAAGATTTTCAGCAAGACCAAAAGGCGCTTATTGAAGAAGCATTTGAAAACAATATCACCAGGTTTTTCCTGCCTGCGATAGACTCGGCCTATGTTCCGGCTATGTACAGGCTGGAGAAAGATTATCCGGAGCATGTTTTTTTAATGGCAGGCTTGCATCCAACTCATGTAAAGGATGATTTTGAAGAAGAACTTGCCCTGGTTGAAAAGCAGTTTTCAGAAAGGAACTTTGTAGCAGTGGGAGAAATAGGAATCGATTTGTACTGGGACAAGAGTACACTGGACATCCAGATAAAGGCCTTTCGAAGACAGATTCAGCTCGCAAAGAAATACAAATTACCTATAGTTATTCATTGTCGGGAGGCTTTTGATGAAATTTTTGAAGTTTTAGAGAGTGAAAAAAGTGAAGACTTATTTGGGATTTTTCACTGTTTTACCGGAACCTATGAACAGGCCCAACGGGCTTTGTCTTATAATATGAAACTTGGGATTGGTGGGGTAGTTACATTTAAAAACGGAAAAATCGATAAATTTCTTAAGCAGATTCCAATTAAGGAAATCGTTCTTGAAACCGATGGGCCTTACCTGGCACCTGTTCCATTTAGGGGAAAACGCAATAAACCCGTATATTTAAGAAAGGTAGCCGAAAAACTTGCAGAAATATATGAACTGCCGCTTGAGGAAGTGGCAGCAATTACTACCCAAAACTCCAAAGATATTTTTAAGATTTAAGGGGTAATAAAATTTAAATTTGTTCATTTGCTAAGAAAACAAGACTTTTTGTGAAGGATTTTGAAGATATAAGATTTTACCGCGACGATGAGGTGCAGCAGGCCTTAAAGGAGAATATTAAGCACCCCATGATAAAGGCATTGCTACAATTCACTTTTCCTGAAAAGAGTTTTGCCGAGATTGAAGAGATTACTCTGGGCTGTGCCTCCATCAGGGAGTTTCAAACCAAAGTGATTTACCATTCGGTGCAAAAAGTGTTGGAGCGCAGTACTGAGGGTCTTTCGTATTCTGGCTTTGATAAGCTAAATAAGGATGAATCTTATTTTTATATCTCCAATCATCGTGATATCGTTCTGGATACCTCTCTATTGAATAGTGTATTGTATGAAAACGACTTGGTGATGACGGCCTCTGCGATAGGAGATAATCTTGTTCAAAAGCCTTTTTTGATGTTGCTTTCCCGTCTTAACAGGAATTTTTTGGTTAAGCGTGGCTTAAGTCCCCGGGAAATGCTTAAAAGTTCACAAAATTTATCGAATTATATTAAGCATCTCCTTTTTGAGGACGGCCGTTCGGTTTGGATGGCACAAAGGGAAGGGCGCACAAAGGACGGAAGTGATCACACCCAGCAAGGGGTCTTAAAAATGATCGCAATGGCCAAAGGAGAGCTTAGTCTTACGGAGTACCTGAAAAAGCTAAAGATAGTTCCGGTTGCAATTTCGTATGAATTTGACCCTACCGACAGGTTGAAAATGCCTGAAATTATGGCTAAACGCATGCAGGAAACCTACGTAAAATCTGCAAATGAAGATTTTAATAGTATCATGCAGGGCGCCCTGGGCAATAAAGGTCGTATTCATATTGGTGCCGGAGAAATTCTTGGAGATGAAGTTTTTGATGGTATAGAGAAAAATTCAGCTTCGGTAAACGAACAGTTAAAGGCTATTTCCACAAAAATTGATGAAGCGATATACCGAAATTATAAACTTTGGCCCTCTAATTATATAGCCTGTGATCTTTTGAATAACTCCAATACTTATTCCAATAAATATTCAGAAAAAGAAAAACGGCAGTTTGAACGCAGAATTTCCCGAAGGATAGATATGAATAATGCGCTCGAATTAAATAGTTACCTATTAATGTATGCCAATCCGGTAGTTAATAAAGAAGCGCTTTATGAAGAAAAAGGCTAACATTCTCTTAATTTATACCGGGGGAACCATCGGTATGATAAAAGATTATGATACCGGTGCCTTAAAGGCTTTTAATTTTGATGAATTGCTTCAGAATATTCCAGAGCTTAAGATTCTTGAGCATAATATTGATACCTTAAGTTTTGACGAGCCTATAGATTCTTCAAACATGGATCCGGAAGGCTGGGTGCAGATTGCTGGTACCATTAATTCCAATTTTGAAAAATATGATGGTTTTGTGATTCTGCATGGAAGTGATACTATGGCTTATACGGCTTCAGCCTTAAGTTTTATGTTCGAAAATCTTACTAAGCCTGTTATCTTTACCGGATCTCAGCTTCCGATAGGGGATTTAAGGACTGATGCCAAAGAAAATCTCATAACCAGTATACAAATTGCGGGACTGCAAAAGAATGATCGGCCGGTAATTAGTGAGGTGGGACTTTATTTTGAATATAAACTTTACCGCGCTAACCGGAGCACTAAGATTAATGCGGAGCATTTTCAGGCCTTTGCTTCAATGAACCATCCTCCATTGGCTGAATCTGGCGTTTATCTTTCTGTAAATTACAATGCTTTGTGGAAGCCTAACAGGAAGCAACCTACAAAACTTCATACCAGCTTTAATGATGATGTTCTTATTTTGAAGATGTTTCCGGGAATTAGTGAGAGCACTATCAGGCATATTTTATCGAAAGAAAATTTAAGAGGGGTTGTTTTGGAAACCTACGGAAGCGGGAATGCTCCCAGCGCTCCCTGGTTTGTTAGAATCTTAAAGGAAAAGATCGCTGAGGGCTTGTGTGTGGTAAACGTGACCCAGTGTATAGCCGGGAGTGTAAATATGGGGCAATATGAAACCAGTGTTAAGCTAAAACAGATAGGCGTAGTGTCTGGAAAAGATATTACAACCGAGGCTGCTGTTGCCAAATTAATGTATTTGTTAGGAAAAGATTTAAGCCCTGAGGTTTTTAAAACTATCTTTGAAACTTCTCTGCGAGGGGAAATGTCATAAAATTAACGCCAACTACTTGATTGAGTTTATTTTTTTTTGTTATTTGGCGCACCGTTTAGAAAACGTTAAGAAAGAGAGGTGGCCGAGTGGTCGAAGGCGCACGCCTGGAAAGTGTGTATACGCCAAAAGCGTATCGAGGGTTCGAATCCCTTCCT
>NZ_DATCSO010000075.1:0-32326 GCF_036568425.1 Salegentibacter sp.
TAGATAAATTAAAAATTAAAATTAATGATGTTCATGTTCCGCAACCGCCATTCCGATAAACAGGGCAGACAGCATTGTAAAAATAAACGCTTGAAGGAATGCTACCAGCAATTCCAGTATTGTGATGAAAAGTGCAAACGGCACCGATATTCCGGCAACCCCGGCACTTTCCAGTATAAATATCAATCCTAATAAACTCAAGATAATAATGTGACCCGCTGTAATATTAGCAAACAAACGTATCATAAGGGCGATAGGCTTAATGAACACTCCCAACACCTCCACTACAGCCAAAATCGGTTTTACAAAAGTTGGAATACCCGGCATCCAGAAAACGTGTTTCCAGTACTCCTTATTCCCGTTCATAACGATTAAAGCAAGGGTAAACAAACCTAGAGAAACTGTTACCGCGATGTTACCAGTAACGTTAGCAGCCCCCGGCAAAAGACCTAAAAGGTTAGTGATCCAGATAAAGAAAAACACGGTAAGCAAAAAGGGCATAAATTTCATATACTTCTTTTCGCCAATTTGCGGTTTCGCTATGTCATCTCTAACAAACAAAACAAGGGTTTCCAGCACGTTATTAAATCCTTTAGGCGCATGCTTGTTCTTCTTATGAAAACTGGCTAAACCAAAGAAGAACCAGATCATAAGAATAACAGTTAAAAACATTGCCGCTACATTCTTAGTGATAGAAAGGTCTAAAGGTCTTTTGGCATTTAAGGGATGGTTCTCTTCGTCTAGCCTGACGGTTTCAGCACCTTCCTCTAGCTGATATATTTTTTCATGATAGTTCACGAATTGCATTCCATCCTTTTCCACGACGTATTCCCCTTCGGTATCGTGATGAAATTCACTGGACATAAAAGTCACTAATCCATTATCGGTCCATAGTATAACAGGCAATGGAAGAGTAAAAGAATTATCGCCTTCCCCGAAAAAATGCCATCCGTGAGTATCACCAATATGATGCAGAATCATATCTGTAGGATTGAATTTCTCTTCAGCCTCCTGAAGTGATTCCTGGTTCTGCTCCTGCTCCTGAGCAACGGCAAACAAAGGAAAAATGGCAAATGCAAATGCAAAGTACAAGCTAATCACTAAAGATTTCTGTGCTGTCATAGTACCTGTTCTACTTAAAAATTATGGGCTCTAAATTTCGCTGCAAAGGTATACTTTTAATTTTTATCTGAAAGCCCCGGTTATAAATTTTTAAACGGAAACTCCATTTTAAGGATTTCATTGAGAGACAATAACTTATTTTAAATTAATAAGCTTTACAACATAAAGGGTTTCAAAGATCAGAAACAAGAAATAAGGGATAAAAAATGCAAGGATATTTAAAAAGGCTGTGGGGATTCCGCTTAAAATAAGTGGCAAAAGAAAAATCACCGCTATCAACATCTTTAAAAGGCTAAGCCCCATAAAGGCAAAGCCTGTTTTGTCCTGAAAATTCTGATGGACCCAAATCAGAGTGCTGTATATAATTAAGGTAGAGAAAAAGTGAAAAAGATAGATCGCCCAAACGGGATAGAAGAGCTCACTTTCAAAAATATAATTCAGCAATAAATGCTGTATTATAAAAAGCACAATGCTAAAAGGAAGGAATACCTTTAAAAATCCCGGTAAATTATTCTTCATAATATTAGTCCTCGTCACTTAGATCTTTTAAACCTCTAAAAACCTGGTAAAGGGCTACAAACACACCCAGCAGTGAAAGTGAAATGGTATAAGCTGAATATTTATTTGGAAATTTTTCATCCAGCCAAATACCAATAAAAACACCTGCTGCGATAATAATACCCATTTGAAAGGCAATATTCACATAGGCCAGGTACTTATTATGCTGATCGTTTTTCATCTTTTTGCTTTAGCGATTTTATATCGCCATTCATCTTGCAGGTAGCATTAAAGGTGGCTCCGGGTTCAATAGCAAGTTTTCCGGCGCTAACTTCCCCTTCAATGACCGCAGCGGTTCTAAGGCTCAAAGTTCCGCTTACATGCAGGTTTCCGTTAATTTTTCCTTCAATATCAGCATGTTGACATTCAAGTTTACCTTTTATAAGGCCACCTTCGCTAATCACCACCTTACCGGCGGTTTTAAGGTTACCGTCTAAAGTGCCTTCAATCCTGAACCCTCCTTTACCGCTAATATCTCCGGTAATGGTTGTTCCGGCGGCAATTCGATTTTGTTCATTGGTATTTTCGGACTTAGATTTTTTTTGATCTGAAAACATAGGTAGGGTTTTAATTTTTTGGGGATGGGTAAGTGTCTATATTTTTATGTATTTGTACAATTCTATAATTTTCTGTTGATATGGCAATGAACTCATTCTCAATTTTAAATTCTTTATTCTGAAGTAATTCTGCAAAGCCCAAAGCCCTTTTCTTGTTCTCCAAGCCATGGACCACCACAAAAATCCTTGAAGGATCGTAAATATCTATAGAAGTTTTAAGCTCGTAATTCAACTTTTGAATGGCTTTATCTATTTCTCCTTTTAACGCTGAAGCTTTCTTCTTTTCAGAAACATTAAAGTTGTAAACCAATTTATAATTAGTCTGAAGGCTGTCACGGTTAAATTCCATGTCGGAGAGCGAAGGAATAGTTTGCGTTATTAATTCCCGGGCTTTTTTACCTTCTTCGGTTTGTGCATAGGTTAATGCCACATGGCTAAGGGCATCTTTATAAGCCTCAAGGCCAAGCAATCTACCTGTGGCCATCGCCTTTAATAATTCGAATTTTGGAAGGATCTCTTCTCCGGAATATTCATTGATATATTTGTTGGTCTCAACGAGCACCTCATCATATTTTTCATCTTCAAAACTTCTATAAACTTCAGCATACACCGCTTCAGGAGAATTCACATCTTCAGTAATAGCCCGGGGATTTAAAATATAAGTTGCATAACGTGAATCGGGATAGTTATTGAGAATATCCTGCTTAATTCTTTCCTGATCGGCAAGACGGCCAGTAGTTTCATATATCTGGTATAGATTATATTTAGCGGGAAGAATTAGGTCTTCATTTGCACTGTCATTCAGCAAGGCTTCGAGATTTTCAGCAGCCCTTTGATATTGCTTGTATTTTTCTTTATAAATAATCCCCAGTTGATAACGGGCCATGTTGCGATCACTGGCCAAACTATCCAGTACTCGTTCATCCTTAGGGATCATATTTATGTAGGTAATTGGATCAAAACGCGGATCTTCATCAAAATTTATTTCAGCAATTTCGTTTTCTTCAATGGTATCCTGCTCAGCAAAACCGAGTTCACCCCATCGCCAGTTATCTGCCAAAGGCCGGTTTCCCCAAATATTTTTAAAGCTCTGAAGTCCGTTTTGCAGCCTGTTTTCATTATAAAAATAGAAATTTCGGGCGCCCCCGGGAGCTGGCATCGCCCCTGGACCCGGTAAGGATGTTTGTGGAAGCTCATCAACAAATGTTCCGGCGAGCCTATCAGTTTCGGCTTTTGTTTTCAAGTCTTCAATATATGCTGTGAAATATTCAAGTTGTTCATCAGGAAGCATACTGCTCAGCATTAAAATACTGTCGTTTTTTGCCAGAATTTCTTCATATAAAATTACATCTTCCAGGTTATCACGCTTCTTTTTAATAGTACGGTATTCCCTAAGTCGTGGAGACATCACTGCCAGGGTACTGTCGTAATATTTACTGGCATCAGGGTATTTTGCATCTTCAAAACTGCGATCTGCAAGAATCTCATAATTAATAGATTTCAGGAACTTATCGCTAATAGGGGCTTGCAAAGATTTGTTGTAATATTCTACAGCAAGACGTGTGGAATCTATATTTCGGTAATATTCTCCTATCTGAAAATATATCTTATCGAGATATGGCCGGTTTTCGCGATCCTCCTCCAGTTCGGTAAGCAATTCCCTTAATCTGTAATTCTCCCCCTGGTTATAATCAAAATTACGGGCTTTTTCAACATAGGCATTCACCATATAGACCCTCGGGGATTTCCGGTTTAATTCTATCACCTTATCGAAAGCCTCGTTGGCAAGACCGGGTTGATCAATACGGTTGTACAATTGCCCAAGAATGTAATAATATCTACCCTTTTGTTCATTTTTATCGGTAATTTCAGCAGCCTTCTGTAGAGGAACAATCGCACTATCAAGCAGCTGTATATTTACGAAGGCCTGAGCTAAGGTAGCATTGGCATCAGCAAAAGCCTGACTTTCCAGTTCCTCCTGCTTCAGAATATTTTTCAGGTTTTTAATGGCAAGACGATTATTATCCAGCCTCATATTTGTTTTCTCCCGCCAAATCTGGGCGGTATTAATATTATTACTTGCCGGATATTTATGCAGGATATAATTGAAGGCTTCCAGCGCCGGGATAAAGCGTTGCTCATAATATCTTGCCTTTCCCAGCAACAGATAAGCTTCATCAATTTGTGGGTTTCGCTCCTTCCCTGCAATTAGCATGGAATGTTTCTGAATGGCTTTTACAGCTTTTTCTTCGGCTCTCCCAAAATTCTGATTTCTGATGCTATCAGGAAGTAGAATTTGCTCATCAATTTGTATACGTTCTATGGGAAGAATATCCCAGAAATTATCCTCGTAGTTCTGTATGAGCTCTTCCCTGCCTTGATCCAGAGCGAGATGACCGTTATAAAGGGTGTTATACTCGGTAGTTACCGCATGATAATTCCGGTTTAGAAATTTATCTTTCTTGCGCGAACAGCCAAGAATGCCGCCCACAAGGATAAGAAGCACGAGAATTTTTATAAAAGTATTCAAATTCAACCGGTTCTAGGTAATATAATTAACTCAACTACCACTGTTTTAGTGTGTAAAAATACGCTTCTTTTTAGAAACAAAAACCGGTTTCTAGATATTCTCGGTTTGGCGTAGCATAGGTTCCCCCGAAAAATAATCTTCCAGTTCTCCTAAAGTCGCCTCTGAAGTCTTTATGTCTTTCACAACTTCGCCCTTATCCAGCACCACTATACGTTCACAAACTTCAGTAACGTGAATTAAATCATGGCTGGAGATCAAAAAAGTGGTTTCATTGGTTGCTGCCCGCTCCTTAATGATTTTTTTTAGTCGAATTTGTGTAGTTGGATCAAGGTTAGCAAAAGGTTCATCTAAGATCACCACCCGCGGATCCCCTATAAGTGCGGCTACAATACCTACCTTTTTCTGATTACCCTTAGAGAGGTCACGCAGGTACTTTTTACGGCCAAGAATCTCCCCGTGGAAAAAGTCTTCAAATTCTGCTAGAAGCCCATCTACATCGGCTTTATTTCGATTTCTTAACTCCCCCACGAAATAAAAATATTCATCAGGGGTGAGGTATCCAATCAGGAAGCTTTCATCAATAAAAGAAGAGGTAAAGCTTTTCCATTCTTCGTTTTGACTTACGGTAATCTCGTGATTGAATATATTTCCCGTGGTTGGTTGAATAAGGTCCAGGAGGAGACTAAAAAATGTGGTTTTTCCTGCGCCGTTATTTCCTACCAGGCCAAAATTCTGGCCAGCAGGGATATCCAGGTGCTCTATATTGAGAACCGTAGTTCCATTATAAACTTTAGTGAGATTCGTTGCGGTGATCATAAATTGAATTTTTTATTCTCCGGTTTCTTTAAAACCATTAATCATTGCATATTTTCTTTCCTGGTAACGTTTAGCGATGCTATTTAATAAAACGGGTCTTAAAAGCAAACCCGCAATCCCAAGGAACGATAATAAGCCCAGGGCGGTTTCCATCCCGAAAAATTTATCTGTAAACCAGTAAAGCAACACTGGTAGTGCCATTAATGGTAAACTTACTAACCATTGCGTGGCACCGGTTCCCTGGTAGTTCATAAACGGACTTTTATCCAGGTCTATTCTTTTTTTATTAAACGAGCCGGCATAGAGTAAAATGGGAATATTTACGCCAATATTATACACGGCACAAACCATATTGATCATTAAAATATTCCAGCCAAAATAAACATAGGGCGTGGTTAAAATTGCCAAAACCACTACGCTAAAACTTATAAGTCCGGCTTTTGAAGCAAGATATTGCTTCAGCGGAATATTCTGAGACATGATCATGGGATAATACGAAGCATCCCAGGAAGGAACGAATTGCCCGAAATTGATCATAAAAATGCCGGTCATGAAAATTCCGATGAAAACATAAAAAGAATCCCAATCATGGTAGACATCGTTAGGGTAAAAGAATAAACCATATCCTACCAGCAAGAGCGACATATAAATAGTTGTTTTAGGTCTTTTATTTCTCCAGATTAGCTTGAGGTCTAACTGCAAAAATGGAGCAATACTCCCCAGTTTACGCGTCCATTGAAAATCGCGGGTATCGTTTGTAATTTTATTCCCTTTTAATCCGGCATCGAGATAGAATTTACTTTCCAGGTTTTGTTGATTCCATTTATAGAGCACAACCAAAACTACAACCGGAATGACAGCTAAATAAGGCATGGCGACAACATAATCCAGCAGCCTTCCGAAGTAAAGGCTGATCTCAAAAACCTGAAAATATTCCAGCGCTGCCAGCAGCACAATAACCAGGATAATTGGGATAAGCGCCTTCAGATTATCGGTAAAGCGTTTTTTAATGATGAAATTGCTGAAATTCACGCAAAGGCTCAATGCTATCATCGCAAGCATCCAACCCAGTATAGAAGAAACAGGATATTCATTTTTATAGATATTGAATAATCCAAAAGGGATAATAATAAATAATGGCAAAAAGTTATAAAAGGAATACAGGCTTTTTATCAGCACAAAATTCACGACTTTACGCTTAGGAATTGGCAATAACATTAATGGTTTTATATCCATCACCGGGAGGGTTTGCAACATAAACCTCATCCCAAGTTCAAGCACCAACCATAACAAAACAAAGCGATTTACCAACTGAAGCGGATCCTGGCCAGGAAAAAATTCCTGTAAAAGTGGGTATAATCCTATCCCGAAAATTAGAAATACAGCCGCAAAATAAAGCGCCAGGAAAACCATCAGAATTCTAAGGCCCAGACTTTTCCCCAAACTTGCCGACCTAAAAAAGGCCCTCCACTCCAGAGATAAAAAACGAGTAACCATAATTGCTTATTTCCAGTGTAAGTAATGAAAAATAGTCTTTTGTTACACCATAAAATAGCACATACTTTGTATTTTTGCACTCAAAATATTTTTTTGAATGCAAAAGTTCCATAAACTAAAGATAAAAGAAGTAATAAGGGAAACCCCACAGGCCGTGAGTTTATCCTTTATAATTCCTGAAGATCTAAAGGGAGAATTCAATTTTAAGGCAGGACAGTATGTAACCATAAAAACTCAGGTAAACGGGGAAGAGATACGCAGAGCTTATTCGCTTTGTTCGGCTCCCGGAAGCGGAGAATTTAAGGTTACCGTAAAAGAGGTTGAAGGCGGAAAATTCTCTGTAATCGCCAATAATAAACTCCAGGCAGGTGATGTCCTGGAAGTACACCCGCCGGAAGGAAAATTTATCCTGGAACCTGGCACCGAACCTAAAAATTATGCAGCTTTTGCAGCCGGAAGCGGCATCACCCCGGTGCTGTCCATTCTAAAAACCGTATTAGCTGAAGAACCCAAAAGCCGGTTTATCCTCACCTACGGCAACAAATCGCCGGAAGAAACTATTTTCTTCAAAGAGTTATTGGAGCTTCAGGCTAAGTTTCCGGATAGGTTGTTCATCGAATTCGTTTATAGCCGTACCCGCGAAGAAAAATCACATTTTGGCCGCATCGAGACCAGCACCGTGAACTACGTTGTGAAAAATAAATTTAAAGACCATCCCTTTGCTGGCTATTACCTTTGCGGCCCTGAAGAAATGATCGACCAAGTAAAGGCTGTGCTCAAAGATAATGGTGTTTCAGATGAAAGTATCCATTTTGAACTCTTCACGACTGAAGATTCAGGAAGCATTGAAACCCATGTAGAAGGCCAGACAGAACTTACTGTTTTGGTTGACGATGAAGAAAGCACTTTCAGTATGGATTCTAAGGGAACTGTTCTGGATGCAGCTTTAAAGCACGACCTTGATGTCCCGTATTCCTGCCAGGGCGGGATTTGCAGTTCCTGCATCGCCCGAATAAAAGAAGGAAAAGCCGAAATGCGCAAAAATCAAATCCTTACAGATGAAGAAATTGCTGAAGGGCTTATTCTTACCTGCCAGGCTCAACCATTGACACCAAAACTTAAGGTCGATTATGACGATGTGTAATTTGGAAAAATATTAAACGAAAAAGGCAGCTATAAGTTGCCTTTTTTTATTTTAAAATAAAACCTCATTAATCTTTCCGAGAATCTGTTCAGGATAAATTTCACGGATAGCATTTTCATAGCCCTCAGGGTATTTATCCCCGTAGATCGAAGTTGGGATATTTGGATATTTTTCATGCTTGGGCAATAAGCTGTTTCTTTCCGGCTGTTTAAAAGGCCTGAACCCGGCAAAGGGATGGGTAACACCCCAAATACTTATAACTGGTATACCAAATATAGCCGCTAAATGACCGTTACCACTGTCCATGGACACCATAGCGTCCAACCTGGAAATCAGGGATAGTTCATCTTCAAAACTCAGTTTTCCGGCTACGCTCAAAGTATCTTCAAACTGCCCTTCCCAGATTTCTAATTGTTCCTTTTCATTTTTGCCACCTCCAAAAAGCAAAACTTTTATTTTTTTATTCCTGGAAAGCTGCTTTATGACCTCAGCCATAAGATCTGGGGGATAAGCCTTCGAGTTGTGTTGGGCAAAAGGCGCAATTCCCAACCATTTTTTAGGTTCAGGGCCCAGGAGTTTTTTGATGTTTTCTGAAAGCTGCTTTTTCTTCGGAAATTGATGTGTACTCAAATCTATGGGATAACCCAAAGCTGAAAAAACATCTGCATAACGCTGGTGAGTGGATTTCAAGGGTCTAAAAACCTTTTCTTTTACCCGGGTTAAGGCCTTTTTTTCTTTTCGGCCTTTATCGATTTGTTCTACCGGGATCCCAAAAAGATAAAATACCGATTTCAACACATTGCTCCTTAATACATTATGTAGATCGGCTACGGCATCAATACCTTCGTCACGCAATTCTTTAGCCAGACGGGAAAGCCCTAAAACTCCCTGATGAACACCGTTCACATCGGCTTCATAGACCGAAACATTAGGGATATCCTGAAACATAGGTTTAAAAAAACTACGGGTGAGCATCGTAATCCTTAGTTCAGGATAGGTAGCAGTAAGAGTTTGCAAAACCGGAACCACCATAGCCACATCTCCCATAGCAGAAAGCCTAATAACCAGGATATGGGCGCTTTTATCTGCGGTTGCCGAAGCTCTGTTTTTTGTCTTCATTCTGCTCATAATTCTGGTTTTGGTTTCCGCAGAAAAAAACCATAGGCTCACAACCTTTATAAATATGAACTATGGCTTTCTCTAATACTATAGGCTATTTATTTTATTTCCCGCGTAAAACAGGGTTTAATTCATCGTCATTATACATCTTCATCTGTTTGTAAACCTTCATATACTTATCGCCATTAGCAATGTCCTCCAGCAGCTGATTGATCGCTGTAGAAAGATCTACTCTTTGCTCCAATAAAACCTTGAGTTTTGCATCGCATTTCAACTGGTGTTCCTGAGAAGCATCTTCCCGGTTTGCTTCCTCATTCATATGATAAATTTTCAGCGCAAGTATAGATAATCTATCTATCGCCCAGGCAGGACTTTCAGAATTGATTGTGGCATCTTCCTTTGGTTTAACATCTTTGAATTTTTCAAGAAAATAGCTATCTATATATTCTACCGTATCAGTGCGATCCTGGTTAGAAGCATCGATCTGGCGTTTAAGCTTAAGTGCATCTACAGGGTCTATGTTCTTATCTCTTATGATATCTTCATAATGCCACTGCACAGTGTCTATCCAGCATTTACGATACAGCAAATGTTCAATAAGTTCATTATTGCTATCGTAGGGATTCGAAAAAGGCTGCTCTACAGTATCCTTTTCGTGATATTTTTCTATTACTTCCTGAAATATTTTATTCGCTTTATCTGAAAACATAATTTTATCTTTTTCTAAATTGTATAAGTATTTGATGACTTCAAGGCACCTGTTTTTGCCCCAGGCAAAGGTACCATATTTTGAAATAGTTATAAAGAATAAGCGCGGCCGTCCTTTAAAGACCTTTATACCCTAATTAAGAAATGGAAGGACCAGAGGCATTAAGATGAGCATTGCCAGCAGAATTTCTTTAAAAATCTTATCTTTTTTACGTTCAAACCAGGTTGATGCGATTATGCTCAAAGGCACAAAAAAGAAAATAAGTTCACTCCCATCTTTGGTTGGTGAAAAAACCGCGATAGCAATTGAAGTAAAAAGACTGTACAAAACCAGACTAAGAGAAGGTCGCAGACTTATACTGGCTTTTTGAAGTAATCTCAAAAAATTACCAAGTGTCCAGATAAGCACTGCCAGGATAAGGCTAAGAGGAATTAGCAAAGAAAGTTCGCGATAATTGCTAAAATCAAAATTCACAGGTTCATACCACTGGGCAAATCCATATACATTTTCATAAGCCACTAAATTAAAACTTAGGTTAAGCAGGTATACCGACAGGAAAGCAACCAGGGGAATCAACCAATTCTTAAATTTAGGCAGGTAAAAGAGAATTCCGGCATAAACCACTATTAGAAAAAGAATTGACCAGAAATAAAAAATTGAAGCGATACAGATCCAAAAAGTAGCATCGAAAACTTTTTTCTGCATAATCTTTTTAGAACGCAAACTTAGGATTCGCCTAAAACCAAATAATACACATAAATTAGCGAAAATCACCTGGGTACTCTCGAGAAGAGCAAAAAAAGAAGTGGTAAAAACCGCGAAAAACAGGATCTTATAGGCACTGCGCCGGGTGAGTTCATTTTTCTTGGCAATAAAATTAAGCACATATACACTTAGCAGAAAAGCAAGCAAAACGGCCAGTTTTTTCAAAAAAACGGCCAGGTTGAAAGCAAGAAAAAAATCCCTGAAATTAGCGACCACAAAAATAAGCGCCATAAAAAGCGCTACCACTATTCCGTTAAGTGGGTTTGATTTACCAAAAAAGCTTGTTAGCATTCCCGTTTTTTATATTTTTGTAATCTAAATTATAACAAAGTTATCATTTGAGGGCCTTTCAGGCCAGTTATCAATTGGCCACGCTTTATAAACAGCTAAGAGCCATAAAAATTATTTAAATGAAAGATTTTTTTGAAGGAATTGCTTGGCTTTTTGAAGAGGTGTTGTTTGTTCCTTTGGAAGCCCTTCGTGAATTGGAGTTAAACTCCTGGTGGGCAGCCAACGCTATTAATTTTATTTTTGTCCTTATTGGATTAGCTGCTTTTTTCTACTGGATGAAACAGCTGAAAAAATTCAATGATAATAACGAAGAAAACCGGGATCCTTCGGCTCATTCCTTTTTAGGATAAGTCAAAACCGAGATCTTTTCTATAATACATCTTATCAAAATGTAGTTTCTCTGCATTTTGATAAGATTTTTTTAGTGCCTCTTTGTAATCTGTACCAAAAGAAGTTATCGCTATAACCCTTCCTCCACTGGTCAATATTTTTTCTCCCTGTTTTTTAGTTCCTGCGTGAAAAACTATACTATCCTTAATCTCATCAAACCCGGTGATCTCCTTACCTTTTTCATAAGCTTCAGGATAACCTCCTGAAACTAACATCACGGTAGTTGCAGCCTGCTCTTCTATCTCAAGCTCTGCCTCATCCAGTTTTACTTCGGAAACCTTTTCAAGTAATTCTACCAAATCAGATTTTATCCTGGGCAGAACCACCTCTGTCTCGGGATCTCCCATTCTAACATTGTATTCTATCACAAAGGGTTCATTCCCAACTTTTATTAAACCTATAAATATAAAACCCTTGTAATCTATTGCTTCTTTCTGTAAGCCATTTACAGTAGGTTTTACGATTCTTTCCTCTATTTTATTCATCAACTCTTTATCGGCAAAAGGTACGGGCGAAATAGCACCCATTCCCCCGGTGTTAAGGCCGGTATCTCCTTCCCCAATGCGTTTATAATCCTTGGCTGTTGGAAGAATCTTATAGTTTTTCCCGTCGGTAAGTACAAAAACGCTGAGTTCTATCCCATCCAAAAATTCTTCGATCACCACTTTAGCACTGGCTTCTCCAAATTTTTTATCAGAAAGCATACTTTCAAGTTCAGCTTTGGCTTCTTCCAGGTTTTCAAGGATCAAAACACCTTTCCCTGCAGCAAGTCCATCGGCTTTTAAGACATAAGGAGGATTTAAACTTTCCAGGAATTTTTTTCCGGCCTCTAAACTTTCAACGGTAAAACTTTCATAAGCCGCCGTAGGAATATTGTGCATAGCCATAAATTCTTTGGCTCGTTCTTTACTCCCTTCCAGAAGAGCACCGCGTTTAGAGGGTCCAATCATCTTCACCGACTTCAATTCGGGATCTTCGGCAAAAAAATCTGTAATTCCCTGCACCAGCGGATCTTCAGGACCTACGATGAGCATTTCTATTTTCTGCTCTAACACAAAGTCTTTAATACTTCCAAAATCGCTAAGCTTTAAGTCAACATTTTCAGCAAGTTGAGCGGTACCTGCGTTGCCGGGTGCCACAAAAAGTTTCGTGCATTTTTTGCTTTGGGCTACTTTCCATGCAAAAGTATGTTCACGGCCGCCGGAACCAAGTATTAAAATTTTCATCCTGAAAGTCTTTTAAATGTTGTCCCAAAAATAATTGTTTGTAAATTGAAGCACCAATTTATTTTGAATAAAAACGCAATTTGCCCTTGAACTGGTTTAAGCTGTCCCTTCAACTCAATAAATTCCCCATCATCCGGGCACAAAAACTTTTGGGCAAGATCCGGGAGATCCCTGAAGAAGATTATGTGGATTACCTGGAGAGCAGGAAATTCGAGATCCTTGATTTTCACTTAAAGAATAATCCATTTTACCGGGAGTTTTGTGGGAGAGAAAAATTTGAAAAATGGGAAGATGTGCCGGTACTTCAAAAAGCTGAACTTCAGCAGAAATTAAAGCACAGGCTCAGCAAGAATTTCAAAAAAAGTAACATTTATGTTGGGAAAACTTCAGGAAGTAGTGGGAAGCCTTTTATTTTCGCAAAAGACCGCTTTTGTCATGCGCTTAGTTGGGCAGGATTTCAGGATAGGTATCAATGGCATGGCATAGACCTCAACAAGAGCTTACAGGCCCGTTTTTATGGGATTCCATTAGATCTTTATGGCAATCTTCAGGAACGTTTCAAAGACAGGATAAGCCTGCGAAGACGCTTCAATATATTTGACCTGAGCGACGGGAAGATGGAAGTTTTCCTTCAACGCTTTCAGAAATCAAATTTCGACTATATCAATGGATACACCAGTGCCATATTACTTTTCGCCAAATTTCTTAAAAGAAAAAAGCTTCGTTTAAAAGAGGTTTGTCCCTCATTAAAACTTTGTATAGTCACTTCAGAACGACTTTTTAAAGAGGACAGACAGCTAATTGAAAGCGCAACGGGTGTTCCGGTGATAAATGAATATGGGGCCAGTGAGGTGGGTTTAATTGCCTTTGAGGATAAGGATAAAAACTGGATTGTTAATTCTGAAGATCTTTATGTGGAGATCCTGGATGAAAACAACAAGCCGGTGCCCAATGGGCAGGAGGGTCGCATAGTGATTACTTCGCTTTATAATCTGGCACACCCAATGATAAGATATGACATTGGTGATACCGGAATCCTTTCTGAAAAAAGCACTCTAAAAACCCCAATTCTTCAAAAACTTATTGGCCGCACCAACGATGTAGCCAGGCTGGCAAACGATAAACTGGTACCAGGACTTACGTTTTATTATGTAACCAAAACAATTATTGAAGACAACGGGAACATCAAAGAGTTTGTTATTGCTCAAAACGCAACAGATGTTTTTAAAATCGATTATGTAAGTGAAAAAGCTTTTACAGAAAATCAAATTGAAAAGATCCTGATTGCTATTGAAAAGTACGTAGGAAAAGATCTAAAGGTGCTCTTTGAAAGAAAAGAAGTTTTAGATCGGGATAAGAGTGGTAAACTTAAGCAGTTTACCTCACGACTCTAGATAGTTTTTAACTGTTTTCTCTTCACGAAAAAATGTTCTTTCAGGAACATAAGCATACAACGCAGACTTTTAAAGAACCCAAAACCCAAAACTTTATTATAGATATTGAAATTGTAGCGCAACATTTCGAATTTATTTCCTGAAACAGAATTCCTTCTTAACCGGTATACCGCAAGCGGCTCCTTAATACTCTTTGCAGGATCAGCTATTTTTACGGCCGTAAGCCATAGTCCCCAATCCTGTCTTTTTCTTAATTCAGGGCCATAGATTTTACCTATTTCTGAAGCATTATAAATCCCGGTAAGGTTACCGATATAATTCGATTTTAAGAGTTTCTGGTAGGTAACATAAGGTAGAGCCTGTACGATTTCACTTCTTTTCCCGCCGTTTTCTGAGATAAGTTCATAACTGGAAAAACAAACCGAAACTTCGTTTTTCTGCATAAATTCCAGCTGGGTTTGGAGTTTGTGGGGTTTCCATAGATCATCGGCATCAAGAAATGCTATGTAAGCTCCTTTAGCCTGGCTTATCCCTTTGTTTCTAGAAATTCCCGCGCCCTGGTTTTCTTCATTCCGAAGTAGTTTAATCCGGTGGTCTTCCCTGGTCAGCTCCTTAACTATTGCCGAAGTTTTGTCTTCTGAAGCATCATCGATCACCAGCAATTCCCAGTTGGAGTAAGTTTGCTCTTTTACCGATTGTATTGCCGCCGTAATAAACTCTTCAGAATTATAAGCCGGCATAACCACAGAAACCAACGCATCCTGCTTCATTATCTTCTAATATGTTTAGAGAAATCTTTGTGTTCGCTTTTCTCCAGATCTTCAGGACTTAGGCTCTTGAAATATTCATAAGTAACTTTCATTCCTTCCTGACGGGTCACCTTTGGTTCCCAACCTAAAACATCCTTAGCCCTTGATATATCTGGCTGGCGTTGAAGAGGATCATCCTGCGGAAGCTCTTTATAAACTATTTTCTGATCTGTTCCTGTGAGTTTTATGATCTCTTCGGCGAAATCCAGAATGGTAATCTCATCTGGGTTTCCTATGTTAACCGGTTCGGTATAATCGCTCAGCAACAAGCGATAAATTCCCTCAATCTGGTCGTCTACAAAACAGAAAGAACGCGTTTGTAGCCCATCTCCAAAAACAGTTAGGTCTTCTCCTCTTAGGGCCTGACCAATAAATGCCGGAATTACCCGGCCGTCATTAAGACGCATTCTTGGGCCGTATGTATTAAAAATCCTGGCAATCCTGGTTTCCAGACCGTGAAAACGATGGTAAGCCATGGTTATAGATTCCATAAAACGCTTGGCTTCATCATAAACCCCACGCGGGCCAATGGAATTTACATTTCCGTAGTAATCTTCATTTTGAGGATGCACCAGGGGGTCACCATAAACCTCAGAAGTCGAAGCTATAAGAATTCTGGCATTTTTTTCCTTAGCCAGACCAAGACAATGCAGCGTACCAACCGAGCCAACTTTGAGGGTTTGTATTGGAATTTTAAGGTAATCTATAGGACTGGCGGGAGAGGCGAAATGAAGTATATAATCGAGTTCTCCCGGCACATGTATGAACCTGGTAACATCGTGATGGAGAAACTCGAAATTCTCGTTTCCAAAAAGATGTTCTATATTTTTTAGATCTCCGGTTATGAGGTTATCCATCCCGATTACCTGGAAACCTTCTTTTATAAATCGGTCACATAAATGAGACCCCAGGAAGCCCGCAGCACCTGTTATTAGTATTCGTTTAGCCATAAAATTCGATTCGTCCCGTAAATTACTTAAATTTTATGAGACCTGTTGATGATAAGGTGTTTAAGACTTTCATGCCATTCAGGAACCCTTAATTTAAAAGCATCCTGCAGTTTCTGTTTGTCTAAAACACTGTACGCAGGACGGTCGGCCCTTGTTTTATAATATCCGCTTTTATTGAGATCAACCTGATCTAATTTTCCTGAAAACTTCAGTATTGCCTCTGCAAAATCGTACCAGGTAGCTTCCCCTGTATTGCTATAATGATAAAGTCCGAAATGGGTATTCTCTTCGCTAATTAACTGAAGCACAAAATCAGCCAGATCATTGGCATTGGTTGGAGTTCCGGTTTGGGAGGTAGTAATAGTAAGGCTGGCTCCTTCTTCTGCCTTTTTCAGGATAGTATTGAAAAAATTATGACCAAATTCAGAGTATAACCAGGAAGTTCTAAAAATAAAATACTTATCCAGCATTTGCCTGATATACTCCTCCCCTTTCAGCTTGGAAGCACCGTAGACATTAATTGGATTAACCTCATCGGTTTCCTCATAAGGTTTGGTTGCCTTCCCGTCAAAAACATAATCGGTGGAGATATGGATTAAAACCGTTTCGGAGTCATTACAAATCTCAGCCAGGTTTTTTACCGCTTCAGCATTGATCTTAAAGGCGGCTTCTTTATCATCTTCGGCCTTTTCTACATTGGTATAGGCGGCGCAGTTAACACAATATTGCGGATTTTCTTCGGAAAATATTTGCCGAAGCTGATCTTGATTGGTTATATCCAGCTCAGCAGAATCAAGGAATTTAAATTTTATTTCAGGATATTCTGAAGCGATCTTTTGGAAACATCTTCCCAGTTGTCCTGAAGCTCCAGTGATCAAGACTTTTTTCATCCAAAGACTTGTTTTAATTGTGGCTGAGCAAGGTCTTTATCTGAGATAATCATTTTTTCTTCCGGAAATTCCCAGTCTATGGCAAGGTCGGGATCGTTATAAATTACGCCACCTTCAGCATCGGGGTGGTAATATTCATCACATTTATACGCAAAAACCGAAGTTTCAGAAAGGGTTACAAAGCCATGCCCGAAGCCTTTCGGAATATATAATTGGTGCAGGTTTACATCATCCAGAATAGTTTTAAAAACCTGTTTGAAGGTAGGTGATTCCGGTCTGAGATCAACCACTACATCAAGTACTTTCCCATAAATAGCACGCACCAGTTTGGTTTGACCAAACTCCCCTCGTTGGTAATGCAGCCCGCGCAAAACTCCGTGTCTGGAAATCGACTGATTATCCTGTACAAACTCTTTGGTAATGCCCGTGAGATCAATGAACTTCTTCTTGTGATAACTCTCCAAAAAAAGTCCTCTCTTATCCCTGAAAATATTGGGTTTGATGATAAAACAATCTTTAAGAGGTGTTTCTTCTACCTGCATTTCCTGGTTTAATTTTCAAAGATCTGGTCGAGGATCTTTTCGGTTATCAAATAAGTGGGTTTTACACCTGTGGTTCCTAACCCACCTGAAGCCAGTGTGCTCCCTGTTTCCAAAGGGTTATCTGAGGCATAGTAAGCATATCTCACTTTTACATCTTCTTTTATACTACCCCGAAGTTTGGAAGCCGCCTGAATGGCCTTCTGGTAATGAGCTCCTTCCATTTCAAGACCACTCACATTCCATGTTGAATCATGGAAGAATTTCAAAATATCTTTATTCTGAAGAGAGGTTCCCAAAACGGTGATCATAGCTCCATCAACGATTTTAATACCCTGCCCTTCCAGGTCTTGTTTTTTCAATTCATTGCGGAAAGGATAATTATCTGCTGTTCCTTCAAAAACGTGGGCGGTAGGCACCATAATGTCTCCTTTTCCGCCGTCAAGAATACCGGCTTTTCCCATAATGGAAATGGAGGCTACATTCATTTTTATTTCGTTTCCTTCGAAATTATAAGGTTTCAATAGTTCATCCATGGTTTCGTAGGCCTGCTCTCCAAAGGCGTAATCCATAACCACGATAACTGGCTTTTCCTCATTTTTAAGCTCCGATTTCTTTCCATTATAGCCGTTTTTCAACTTTGCAGTATCAAAGACCTGAACATCAATGTTGGTTCCGCTTTTGTCTTCAATAAAATTCATCCCGTTATCCAGGGCTGCTTTCATCACTTTATTTCTCAACTTTCCATTTCCACTATCGCTTAGAGCTTCATAAATATCAAGGACTTTTTTCTTTTTGAGTTCTTCTTTTAAAGCCACCGGAGTGTAAAGCGTATTCATGACGCTATGCATATTCGCACTGATAATGTGAATTGGGCGATGCAATAGGTTTTCCTTCAGAAGAAACTCTTTGATATTATCGGCCCAGATCTCCCCATGAATATGGTGGCCTAATCTTTCCCTTAATACCGGACTAAACGTGATAATACGTTTTTCATTTCTCACCGTTTCGGCAATGGCGAGTTTTCCCAGATTATAAATAATATTAAGAAAACGCTCCGGTTGCCCCGTGGAAGCAAATTTGGGATACAGGGTACAAACTTCGTTAAAGGTTCTTCCAAGAATATTAGCTGTGTGAGTTAAAGCAACTTCCCTTTCTTCCCTACTAAGCTCAGCATCCTGAAGTACTGCCTTTTCCAGTTTCTCCCAATCCCTTGTAACGCTACCCTCTTCATCAATAAGCACACGTCTCATTATTTTATGAGATTCCACAAATAGAAAAGTAAGGTGTGTAAGAATATCATAGATCTCAGATCTACCCCGGGTTATCTCAATATTCATCTGTTCTTCGTCAATCCTATAGCAGTTTCTACGTCGTTTTGGCGGGACGATAGGTTTAAAATGAGAATTTCCGTAGCCTTCATCACTGGTTAGGTTGATATAGGTACATTCCTCAATACCAATAGGGAGTCTGTCTACAACATACAGTAAGCCATCAAGCTCTACTTTATCTTCTGCTATAGAACCATAAATCTCAGGTCTAAGAGTTAGCAGTGCTTCTCTTAAAGTCTCACCCGATACCCCCATGGGTTTATAAAATCCACGGTTAAAAAGGTGCCGCATAGTTATGTACATCCGCTCGATAGCGTGTGTACTTTCCTGCGCCCGGGTACGGCCTTGTAGTTTTAAATTCACCATATTTTATGCTTTTATAATTTCTTCCAGAACAGCGGCAATCTTTCTATCGTTAGAAAGGCGGGGCAACTTATTCTGTCCTCCAAGTTTTCCGATGGATTTCATATACTTCTGAAATCCATTAGCGGGAACCAGGCTGATTTTTAAAGGTTGAAGTATTTTTCCTTCAATAAGATCAAAGTAATAAGAATTTTGTTCCTGTAAAGACTTATCAAGAATCTTTCTGAAGGTTTCGAAATCCTCAGGTTCTTTTTCAAATTCGATAAACCATTCGTGATAGGGCAATTCATCATTTCCTGGAGTGATCTGCGGGGCGACTGTAAATTCACTAATACGCGCCTTTGTTTGTGTTGTAGCGAGTTGCATAGCTTCTTCTACCTCCTTGGCGATAACGTGCTCTCCAAAAGCCGATATAAAATGCTTGATCCGTCCTGAAACAATCACCCTGTAGGGCTTTGTTGAAGTGAACTGCACAGTATCCCCAAGGTTATATGCCCACAGGCCGGCATTACTGGAAATAAGCATCACATAATTTACACCGGTTTCCACTTCACCAATGGTTAACCTTTTTGGGTTTTCATCAAAAAACTCATCGGCCTTAATGAATTCGTAGAACATTCCAGAATCCAACTGCAAGAGCATTCCTTTCTCATTTTGTTTATCCTGAAATGCAAAAAACCCTTCTGAAGCAGGATAGAGCTCAATACTATCAACTTTTCGACCTATTAGATTTTCAAATTTTGCACGGTAAGGTTCATAATTTACTCCGCCGTATATAAAAAGTTCGAAGTTTTTAAAGAGGTCTCCCACTTTTTGGCCGGTTTTCTGCTGAAGGCGTTCAAAATACATTTGCACCCAGGATGGAATTCCGCTAATAACCGTCATATCTTCGTTCCGGGTCTCTTCAACAATAGCGTCTACTTTGGTTTCCCAGTCTTCAATACAATTGGTTTCCCAGCTTGGCATCCTGTTTTTTTGAAGGTAAGAAGGCACATAATGCGCAACAATTCCTGAAAGCCGGCCAAGTTTCACGCCATTTTTTTCATCAAGCTCCGGACTACCCTGCAGAAAGATCATTTTCCCATCAACAAAAGAAGCATTTCCGGTTTCAGCGATATAACATAATATGGCATTTCGGGCGGCATTTATGTGGGTAGGCATAGATTCCTTAGTAAGTGGAATGTATTTAGCACCACTGGTAGTTCCTGAGGTTTTAGCATAATAAAGTGGTTTTCCCGGCCATAACACATCAGCCTGGCCGGCTACCATTTTATCTACCCAGGGCTTTAATTCTTCGTAGTCTCTAACAGGCACTTTCTCAGCATAATCACGGTAAGTTTTTATGTGGTCAAAATCATGATCCTTCCCAAATTGGGTAGCTCTTGCCTGCTCAATTAGGTCGTTGAATACCTTTTGCTGTGTAGCCTCAGGCTTTGAAGCCCAGGCATCAATTTTTTTGCGTATGTATCGGGCAAATAACTTTGCTCCTATAGATTTTAAAGACATATAATTTTAATCAAAATCAATATAATCGGTTGGGTTTACCGGAACTCCCTCGTTCCAAAGTTCAAAGTGCAGGTGGGGACCACTGGTATATTCTCCGGTAGAACCAGCAGTTGCTATCACCTCTCCGGTTTTTACAATATCTCCCTGTTCTTTGGTTAAGGAGGCATTATGTTTATATACGGAAAGGAGCCCGTAGTTATGCCTTACAATAATAACATAACCGGTTTGTGTAGTCCATTCTGAAAAAATTACTCTCCCATCAGCCACCGATTTTACCGCGGAATTCTTTGGTACTACAATATCTACGGCATAATGCCTGTCTTTAAGATTGAAACTTTCAGAAATAGATCCCTTTACCGGCGGAAATAAGGAAAAATCAACATTATCTGCTGCAGAAGCCAGGATGTTATACTTATCTTCCTGGGCTACTTCCTCACGCAATAGAGAATCTGCCCGGGAAGGTTCTATTGGTTCTATTTCTCCAGGCGGTTGTGGGCTTTCCATTATCGAATCCCTGTTAAGCGATCCGGTTTCAGCTTCTCCTGTTAAAACACTTTTTATAGAATTGAGATATTGGTCATTAAGCTTCAAAACTCTCTGCAGGGAGTCTGATTTATAGGCGAGATCCACTGCCCTGCTCTTTAATTCGGGAGAAGAATAACCGGGAATATATTCCCTTAAAGGTGTAAAGGCAATAATAACCGTGGTGGCTGCCACCAGGAGTATAGCGCTAAGAGTGACCGTTACAAAAACGTTCAAGCGGGTAAGTTTAAATGAAAGTCGCTCCTCAAAAGTATCTTCATTTAATATTACCAACCGGTACTTATGAAGTAGTTTTTTGGCGAATTTCTTTTTATGTTTCTTATTGGCTGCCATAGATTACAAAGCTTTCGCAAAGATAAATTAAAATTATTCGGTGCAATTGAGATTTAAATATCAAATTAGATTCCAAAACTTATACTATAATGCACTAAAATTAGAATTATTGAGTAATGGAAAGAAATTTAAATCGACTTATAATGAAGTGATTAAAAGACCCAGTGCAAATTAATTTATGTTAACAAAGGTGTATTTTAATGAATTCTTGTTAAGTTTGTGAATCTAAATTAAAGTTATGAATGCATTTATTTTACCATTGGCAATAGGAGCACCCCAAATTATACTCATTGTAATTGTGGTACTACTCTTATTTGGAGGTCGAAAAATTCCTGAATTAATGAGAGGATTAGGTAGTGGGATTAAAGAATTCAAGGATGCTTCCAAGGACGATGATGACGAGAAAAAAGTTCCTGAAGAAAAGAAATAACTACCTTATTTTTATAAAAAAATAAAGCCCAACTTTAAAAGTTGGGCTTTTTCTTTATTTAATTTTCGCCGATTTAAGTATCGCATCAAGCTCAAAGATATTATCCCGCTTTCCTCTTGCCGGGGAAAAAACAAAACCTTCAACGATCAAATAGCGATCATTGGCTTGATCCTTAATTGCATAGTTTACAAAAGGTCCGGCCATAAAGGCATTTTTCACCTCCCAGGTGCCTCGCGTTTCATAGGCAAACTTTCCGTCTATTTCGGTTTCAAATAAATAGGGCGCATAGGCTTCTTCTGTAATCATATAACTTCCTTCCACCGGGCCTGGAATATAGGCTTCCCCAATGGAGTCTCTCATCTTTATAATATTACCAATAATATTGGTGTCTTTTTCAATTTGATGGATGGGAACCTCATAAATAAGCAATTCCATATTCCCCTTGGTTATTTCCTTTCTTAGCCAAATAAATCCGTCTTCTTCAACCGCATAACGATAAATTGATGGAAATTTAAGCGAAAGACCAAACTCCTCTTTCAGTTTCTTATCTTTTCCCAGGGATTTTCGCATTCTTCGTTGTTTCTCCTTCATTTCAGTCCCTTTGATAACAGCAATAGCCTCGTCTGCGCCTTCGTTAATAGCACGTATAATTTCTTCCTCATTAGGCCCTGAAATAATTATTCCGGTTTGAGGCCGCGCATAAACATTGTTAAGCACTTTTACTCCGGCTTCATTAGCTTTTTCAACCTTAATAAAAGATCGGTTTCTTCTTCCAAAACCGGTAAAGGCTTCAGGCGGAATTTGCTTGAGAGAAAATGTAGGTTCTTCCTGGGGCAAACCATCTACAGTAGCTGCAAAATTATCGCGTAACGCTTCCCCTACCGGGCCTTCCCAGAGTTTGTTTTCAATAACTAAAGTTACCTGGTTAATGTTTCCTGAAGAATCTACTAAAATACGTTCCTTTTTTTCTTTTTGATCATCACAGGAAATAAAAAGAATTAAGGATAAAAGAAGAATTAAATTTTTTTTCATTTGGCTTAATTTGATTTTCAAATTTACCCTTTGGAAACTTTTAGTTTCATCCCGGGTTTTAGGCTGGACGAGCCCACGTCATTCCAAGCCCTCAAATTCTGTACCGTAACTCCGGGAAACTTACGGGAAATACTCCACAATGAATCTCCTTTTTTAACTGTATAGATCTTGGTAGCCTTTCGATCAGCATTGTTCTTAGTGGAAGATGTTTGAGAAACCACAGGTTTTCGGGGATAAATAGTGAGGTATTGACCAATGCGTAAATTATTGGACCTCAAATTATTCCATCTTTTTATACTGCTTATTCCCACGCCATAGCGTGCGGCAATTTTTCCGAGGTAATCTCCACTTTTTACTTTATACCGAATCCTGTCTTCAGTCTCAATATATTTTGGTATATTTTTTTTCTTTTCTGCAAGATCTTCGGTTACATACTCATAAATCTCATCTTCATTGCTTACAAAGGCACCAGAAACAGATCTTGGCAATCTAAGGCTATAATTCTTTTCTTCTATAAAAGGAATAATATCCAGTTTGTAGCTTGGATTTAAAAATTGCAGCATTTCCTTTTCCACACCGGTAACCGTTGAAATATGATCAAAAGTGAGCATTTTTTTTACTCTGATAGTATCGGTTTCAAAGAAAGCTACGTCAGGTTTTTTAGGTTGAAAATCGTGTTCCTTTGCATATTCAAAAATATAAAGGGTTGCCAGGAAGGCCGGCACATAACCAGCTGTTTCACGAGGTAGATATCTTCTCAAATGCCAGTAATTGGTAGAACCCCCGCTTCTTCTAATCGCCTTGGAAACATTACCCGGACCAGAATTATAAGAAGCCAGGACCATATCCCAGTCTCCAAAAGATTTATAAAGACTTGCCAGGTATTTGGCTGCTGCCTCGGTAGATCTTTCCGGATCCATACGTTCATCTACATAAGAACTAACATCCAGATCCAGCATTTTTCCGGTAGGGAACATAAATTGCCATAAACCGGTGGCTCCCACCCGGGATCGTGCCCTTGGATTCAAGGCCGATTCCACAATCGCCAGGTATTTAATCTCAAGTGGAATGTCAAACCTATCCAATTCCTTTTCGAACATCGGGAAATAGTATTCGCTTAAAGCCATCAGGTTTTCCATGGCTTTTTTATTGCGTTTTAAATAGGATTTTATAACGCTTTCCAGGATTGGATTGTATTCTATATTAAATGGCGTTCGCGAATTAAGTTTCTCCAAACGGGCCTTTAAAGTATCTGTTGGCAAGTCTTTATATACAACATCTGAGTAGTCCTGTTCGTGAATACTCTTCTGAATAGTATCAAATAAACTGGTATTAAGCAGTTGTAATTTCCAAAGGGAATCAATCTCTGCAGCTTTGGGAAGATCCTGCAGGTTTACCGCTGCAGAATCTTTTATCAAAGCTGAAATTGGTAGTTTATTTTTAAATTCAGGATCAGGTTCAGTCAGGATTATCTCTGATGTGCTGGGCCTTTCGAAGATCTGAACTCTGAAATTGGCCTTTTCAAGCCTTTTTTCAGGTTCTTCCTGGGCCGATACACCCAAGCTAAAAAGCAACAGCGATAGCGATAATGAGAAAATATATTTCATCAATTAAGTTCTAAGATTTTGTAATGAGAACGGAATTTTCTCAGTTTTGGTGCTTTAATTCCCAATTGCCTCAATTCCCGGCAGGGATTTTCCTTCAAGCATCTCCAACATGGCGCCCCCTCCGGTAGAAACATAACTTACCTTATCTTCAAAACCAAATTTTTTGACTGCTGCAACCGAATCTCCTCCCCCTACAAGGCTAAATGTTCCATTTGCAGTGGCTTCGGCGATAAATTCCCCAATTTGGATGGTTCCTTTAGCGAATTTGTCCATTTCAAAAACTCCAAGAGGACCATTCCATAGGATAATTTTAGATTTTTTAATTACTGCTTCGAAATTCTTAAGAGAATCCGGTCCGGCATCAAGGCCCATCCAACCATCGGGAATATTATCAATACGTTCTACCTGGGTACTGGCTTCTTCAGAAAAGCTATCGGCAATAACAGAATCAACCGGTAAGTGAATTTCTACTCCTTTATCCTTAGCCTTTTTCAGAATTTCAAGAGCAAGCTCCTGTTTGTCTTCTTCGACCAGGGAATTTCCAATTTTTCCACCCTGGGCCAAAATAAAGGTATAGGCCATACCGCCACCTATAATAAGGTGATCTATTTTATCGAGTATATTTTCAATTACAGTAATTTTGGAAGAAACTTTTGCGCCTCCAAGAATTGCAGTAACAGGCTTTTCTTTACTGTTCAATACCTTATCCAGGCTTTTAATTTCTTTTGCGAGCAAATATCCAAAGCACTTTTCTTCGAAGAATTTAGCAACAATAGTGGTAGAAGCGTGTGCGCGGTGGGCAGTACCAAAGGCGTCATTCACATAGATGTCTCCTAATTCAGAAAGCTTTTTGGCGAAATCTTCATCACCTTGAGTTTCCTCATCATAAAATCGAAGGTTTTCCAGCAAAAGAACTTCTCCTGGCTGCAAATTATCTGTGGCAGCTTTCACTTTATCTCCCACACAGTCATCTACAAATTTGGTTTCCACTCCCAGTACTTCAGATACCTTGGAAACTATATGCTTAAGGGAATATTTTTCTTCTTTTCCTTTTGGTCTACCCAGGTGGGACATAAGCACAACACTACCTCCATCTTCAAGTATCTTTATGATAGTTGGCTTTGCAGCTTCTATACGGTTGGCGTCTGTTACTTTGGAATCTTTCAACGGCACGTTAAAATCTACTCTAATTAGTGCCTGTTTATCTTTAAAATTGTAATCGTCTAATGTTTTCATAGTAATGCTTTAATTACAAATATAATTTTTTCCGAAGATATAAAAGTGCATATAAGTTTTATATTTGCTTATGCTTTTTGAAGAAATAATAGGCCTGGCCCACATAAAAAACCACCTTACTACAACCGCAGATAATAACAGGATTCCCCATGCTCAACTCTTCGTGGGGAAATCTGGAAGCGGCACTTTACCAATGGCAATTGCCTACGCCCAATATGTTTTGTGTAAAAACACCAGTGGCGAAAACAAAGCGGGGAACGAGTCCTGTAATCACAGATTCCAAAACCTGGCTCATCCCGATTTACATTTTGCCTTCCCGGTGGCCAATAACGAGAAAATTAAAACTCATGCTGTTTCTGGCCACTTTATGGAGGAATGGCGTAATTTTGTTAATTCCAATCCCTATGGAAGTTTATTCGATTGGTACCAGGAGTTAGGCATTGAAAATAAACAGGGTAAAATTGGGGTAGATGAAGCTCAGGATATTGTAAAATCGCTTTCTTTAAAGGCTTATGAAGGGGGCTTTAAAGTAATGCTGATATGGATGGCCGAGAAGATGAACCGGGAAGCCGCCAATAAGCTATTAAAACTAATTGAAGAACCGCCAAATAGAACGCTTTTTATTCTTATTGCTGAAGAAGAGGAACAGATTATACAAACTATAAGATCCAGATGCCAGACGCTGCATTTCCCTCCCCTCCCCGAAGCCGAAATTTCAGAATTCTTAATCAAAAAGGAAAACTGCAAACAAGAGGAGGCATTAAAAATAGCACATCAGGCTAATGGAAGTTACACAAAGGCTCTACATCTATTTCAAAAAAATGCAGGGGACGAGCAATTTGAAACCTGGTTTATAAATTGGGTAAGAAGTGCCTTTAAGGCTAAAGGAAATAAATCTACCGTTTTAGAGCTCATAGCCTGGAGCGAAGAAATTGCCGGACTGGGAAGAGAGAGTCAGAAGAGTTTTCTCCTCTATTGTATGGATTTTTTCAGGCAGGCACTTATGTATAATTATAAAGCAAATAGTTTGGTGTACCTGGAACCCAGAACAAAAGGCTTCCAAATAAAAAATTTCGCTCCCTACGTGCATGGTGGAAATATCCTGGAAATTAACCAGGCTCTGGAAGAAGCTATCTACCACATTGGACGCAATGCAAATTCTAAAATCGTTCTTACTAATCTTTCAATTAAGCTAACCCGATACCTTCATAAAAAAACCGCATAATCATGACAAACCTTTACAACTTTATAACCGAAATTCTTATTCTCCTCTTTATCCTGATTACCTTTTTTCAATCGGGTATCGACAAAGCCACAGATTGGAAGGGAAATATAAGCTGGCTAAAAGATCATTTCAAGGGAACTTTTATGGGTGGAATGGTACCTCTTATGGTCGGAATAATAATGATTTTAGAAATAATAACAGGTTTACTGGCAGTTTTAGGAATAATCTGGATATTATTATATAATAGTTCTGCCTGGGCATTTTATGCAAGCCTTTTGGCTGCAATTACCCTTTTAATGCTCTTATTGGGGCAAAGAGTTGCAAAAGATTATGCAGGGGCTTTTACGATCACAGGATACTTTGTGGTAGTGATCTTTGGGGTTTTCCTCCTATCTTAAGTTCTACTCAAATTAAAACATAAAAAAAAGCCCCAAATGGGGCTTTTTGTTTTTTCAAAGAGAATTAGTTCTTCTTATAAGATGCGTTTAATTCTTCCAGAACTTCTTCTGTGATATCCAAGCCGTCTTTGGCATACATAATATTTGCAGATTCATTAGAACCAAAAATATAAGTATATCCATTTTCCTTCCCGTATTCTTCTACATAATTTTTAACCTTCTCTACAATAGAGTCTATAGCAGCTTCACTTTCCTGGCGTAATAGACCACCCCTTTGTTGTTGTTGCTGCTGTAGCTGCTGCTGTTTCTGCATAAGCTGCTGCTCTCTTTCCTGGCGTTGAGCCTGAGACATAGAATTCATCTTAGACTGATAGTCCTGCACTTCTGCCTGAAAAGCACTGGCTACAGAATCCAACTCTCCCTTAACAGTTTCTGTTTTCTTATTGAATTTGGCTTCTACATCTTTCATTTCCTGATACTCCTGAATAAGTTTGGTAGTATCAACATAAGCTGTTTTTTCCTCATTACAGGAAATAAAAAAAACGGAGAAAACCGCGATTAGAAAAAATTTCTTCATTTTGATAAATTTTGTTTGGACAAATGTATAAAACTAAAATCTTTAAATTTTGAATATACAAATCATATTTAGTTTAGTATTTCAAAAAGCTATAGAAAAACAAAATACAATAATCAACCTTTATTGAAAATAAGACTCTCTGATTAGCTTAATTAAAGAAAAATAAAAACGGAGAGTGTTGCATCAATTCTCTCTTAAAAACCTCTTAAATGAGCTTAAAATGAAAAATCAGCTATTTTGAAAGAAATATACCAGAGAAGAGTATTCAGAAGTCCTTTTTGCCTGCCGATTTGATTTCCATCCCCTGAAAAGAGCTTTTACCGGATTTAAAGAACCGGTTCTATTTTTTTCAGAAAGGAGACTCACATAATAAGCATCAAAAATTAAGGGGCGGGTTTGGATTAAATTAAAATCAAACCTGGATAATAATTTTTTAATTCCTTTTTGTGAAAAATGCCAGAGATGACGAGGTACATCATAAGCAGCCCAAAACTCCTTATAGTATTTCGCATCATAACTTTTATAATTGGGCACGGCAATTACCAAAATTCCACCCTTATTAAGCAAATCTTTTAATCTTGAAATTTCATTCTCAGGATCGGGGATGTGTTCCAATACATGCCAAAGGCATATCACATCAAATTTTTCCCCTTCATATCCTGAAAGCTCCTTTTTTAAATCAAGATTTTTTAGAAGGGCCAAATTTCGGGCAGATTTATTTGGCTCTACTCCATTCACTTGCCAGCCTCTGTTTTTTGCATGTAAAATAAATTCACCGGTTCCAGCACCTACGTCTAATAATTTTCCGGGAGATTTTAAGGTTTCGATCCAATTCAATTTTTGATCGAGCATGTGTTTTTTTACCAAATAATAAACTTTATTGGTAAAGCCTTTAGTAGAATCTGTATGGGAAATATAATTTTCACTTTCATAATAGGAAGCTAAATTTTGAGGAACCGGAATGGTTTTTAAAATCTCAAAATCATCTACAGGCACAAGCTTAAATTTCTCACCGGAAACTAAAAAATCTCTGCACTCCAAAAAAATTGTTTTGTCTGTTTTTATTTCTGTATCTCCCAAGAGTAAAAGTTAAAGGGTGATTCTATTACAAAAATTGCCCATTATATTAAATTGTTCCACGTGGAACTAAGCTGTTTTTACCTTCCCATGTAAACCAATAAGACTGAAACATCATTAGGACTCACGCCGCTAATTCGTGATGCCTGAGAAACGCTCGTTGGTTGAATCTTATTAAGCTTTTCCCGTGCTTCAAAAGACATTGATTTAATCCTGGAATAATCGAAATCTTTCGGGATTTTCACATCCTCAAGTCTATTGAGCTTATCGGCGTTGTTTTTTTCTTTAGCAATATACCCGGAATATTTTACCTGAATTTCGGTTTGTTCCAGCATTTCTGAATTCAATTGGTTTTCCTTAATAAATTCCTCTACTCCGGGAAATTTCCGAACATCCTTCATTTCAATATTAGGTCTGGAAAAAACTTTAAATATCTTATCGCTCTGTTTCATCGGCGACGAATTATACTTATCTAAAACGGGGTTTGCATCTTCAGGAGAAACACTTTTATCCTTTAAGAACTTAACGAAGGCAAAAGATTTCTCTTTTTTTTCTTCCATTTTGCGCATTCTTTTTTCAGAAGCCAAACCTAAGTTATATGCATTTTCGGTTAACCTGAAATCGGCATTATCCTGCCTTAAAAGGGTGCGGTATTCCGCCCTGGATGTAAACATTCGGTATGGCTCTTCTGTGCCTTTAGTAATAAGATCGTCAATAAGCACTCCGATGTAAGCCTCATTTCGTTTCAGAATAAATTCTTCTTTACCCTGAATTTTAAGTGCTGCATTTAAGCCGGCCATCAGCCCCTGCGAAGCCGCTTCTTCATAGCCGGTAGTTCCGTTTATTTGTCCGGCGAAATATAAATTCTCAACCAATTTGGTTTCAAGAGTATGTTTAAGTTGGGTTGGCGGGAAATAATCATATTCAATAGCGTAACCAGGTCGGAAAAACTTTACGTTTTCAAAACCTGCGACAGAGCGTAGAGCTTTAAACTGGACATCCTCCGGAAGCGAAGTTGAAAACCCATTTACGTAAACCTCCACGGTATTCCAACCTTCCGGTTCTACAAATAACTGATGTCTGTCTTTATCGGCAAAACGATTAATTTTATCTTCAATAGAAGGGCAATACCTTGGACCAATACTTTGAATCCTTCCATTAAACATAGGCGATCTTTCAAAGCCCTCCTTAAGAATCTCATGAACCTCATTGGAGGTATAAGTCATGTGACATGATCTTTGTTTGTTTAAAGGTTTAGTCTCATCAAGAAATGAAAATTTTGAAGGTTCTTCATCCCCGGGTTGCTCGGTCATTTTAGAATAATCCAAAGATCTGCCATCAACCCTTGGAGGCGTTCCGGTTTTCATTCTGCCGGATTCAAACCCAACATCAACAAGATCTTTGGTAATTCCGGTAGCAGCCCTTTCACCTGCTCTACCTCCCCCAAAGTTTTTATCTCCTATATGAATAAGTCCATTTAAAAAAGTCCCATTGGTAAGTACAACAGATTTGGCTTTTATCTCCAGGCCTAATGAGGTTTTAACCCCAGCTACCTTATTTTTCTTTATGATCAATCCAGCTACCATTTCCTGATAGAAGTCAAGGTTAGGAGTTTGCTCCAACCGAAATCTCCAGTCTTCGGCAAAACGCATTCTGTCACTTTGCACCCTTGGACTCCACATAGCCGGACCCTTGGATTTATTAAGCATTTTAAACTGGATAGCACTGGTGTCACTAACCAGGCCACTATAGCCGCCCATGGCATCTATCTCCCGAATAATTTGGCCTTTGGCAATTCCACCCATAGCAGGATTACAACTCATCTGGGCGATGTTTTGCAAATTCATCGTAATCAAAAGGGTTTTGTTTCCCATATTCGCAGCTGCAGCAGCGGCCTCACTTCCTGCGTGACCAGCCCCAACAACTATAACATCATATTCCTTTTCAAACATAAATTTTTCCCTTATTGTTCCACGTGGAACATTGCAATTTTTTCATCTTCTTTTTGTCGCATCAATCTGCTTTGGCTTTCAGATTTATCAGTGTACCCACAAAAATGAAGTATCCCATGAACCATGACTCTTTTTACTTCTTCTTCGAATTCAACTCCAAAATCTTCAGCATTTTCTTTAATTCTTTCCACACTAATGAAAATATCCCCAGCTAATAAGTCATCAACAGAATTATCAAAACTTATAATATCTGTGTAGGTATCATGATTGAGATACTCAAGATTAATTCTGTGCAGATATTCATCGTTACAAAAAATAAAATTGATTTCATCAAGGCTTTTTTCCTCCGAATTGACAACAAGTTGCAACCATTGCCGATGAGATTTTTCATCCCGTAAAGTAAAATCCGTTTCTGAAAAAAAATTAATCCTGTACTGTTCCGCGCTCAAAATAATTTTTTACTTTTTGTTTGTAAATTTCGCGCAAAGGTAAGATTTGTCTTTTTAATATTTCAGTCTGATTAAAATATTCTTTTGCCTTAAGGTTTTGATCTTTAGAAGGATTGATAAATTCCAATTTACTAGTTTCACTTTTTCTGGAATTATCTTTACCTTGTTGTAACCTTGCTTTATCAAACTTTAATAATTCGTGTATCAAATTAGTCATTCCCTCCAGGCTTTGGGGACTAAAACCTTTATCGATTAATTGTTCCTCTAAATCCTGCATATTGCTTTTCAAATTATTCCCTTGAGGGTTCTGAGTATCTTTTTCTATTAATTTTTCCAGCTGCATTCTTAACTCCTGTTGTTCCTTATAAATCTCAAAAAGATCACTGCTCTCCTGCTCACGGCCATAGCCATTTTCGGATTCAATGTCTTCCCCTTCCCGTTTTCTATCTATACCTTCCTGAAGTTTCTCCTGTAATTCTTCCTGCTTTTTGATTATATCCGGTAATTGAAATTCCTCCCCTTCTCCTCCACTTTTTCCAAGTTGTGGATTGGCCTGCTGCTGCATGGAAGTTAAAATGTTACTTAAGAGGTAAGCAAGATCATTGGCACCGGTAACAATATACTGCTGGCTTGCAATTCCCTGTGGAAGTTCGTTCTCTGCAAGTCTTTCCAAAGCCTTATCGATATCAAATTCTATATCAGATAACTTATCGGTGATTTGTTCACTAATCATCGGGTTTTTTAGAGCAAGGCTGTACAAACTATCATCTATATGCCTGAAATTTTCCCTGAGGTCATTTTGAATATTTAGATTCTTTGGAAACATCGGGTCATCTCTATCCATGGATCTAAAAGACACCAATAAATCTTCTTGCTGAAAGGAAAACCTTATAAGATTATCGAGAATTTGCCTAAGACTTTCAATATCAGCTTCTAATTGCTCTCCCGACTGTGCTTGCAT
>NZ_DATCSO010000076.1:0-45783 GCF_036568425.1 Salegentibacter sp.
AGGTCAAAGCGCATTTGATAACCAAAGACGCTTCGGGTGCCGGTACCTGTGCGGTCACCTTTATCGGTTCCGTTTTTGAGGATGTGAGTTAGGAGATCGTGATATTGTTTCATGTTGCTATTTTCTGAAGTGAAAAGAAAACTTTCGCTAAAATAGCAAACCACATTTATTTTCAGCTTTAGTTCGGCACTATTTTATCCCCAGGTTGTTAACCTAAGATCATTCCGGCAATTGTAGCTGAAAGTAAAGAAGCAAGGGTACCACCAATTAGGGCTTTCATCCCAAATTCTGAAAGAGTTTTTCGCTGTCCCGGTGCAAGGGAGCCTATACCTCCAATTTGGATGCCTATTGATGCAAAATTCGCAAATCCGCAGAGCATATAGGTGGCCATAATTACCGATTTCTCATAAGTAAGACTAAGCGCATTCGCAGGATTTTTGAGTTCTGCAAGTTGTACATAACCCACAAATTCACTTGCGGCAAGTTTTATTCCCAGGAGTTGCCCCATCAGCATCATATCTTCTTTAGCCACTCCAATTAACCACATTAGGGGAGCGAATATTATTCCCAGGATTGATTCGAGAGAAAAGCCTTTGTAGGGGGTGTTTTCGGCCAAAATGGAGTTTATTCCGGTGAGATTTCCTGTATAGTTAAGTACATAATTTATCATGGCGATAAAGGCGATAAAAACCAGCAGCATAGCACCAACATTAGCGGCTAGCTTAAGACCTTCAGTTGTTCCATTGGCAATAGCATCCAGAATATTTGAACCAATTTTATCTGAAGAAACCTCTACGTTTTCGTTGATGGGTTCCAGCTGCGGATAAAGGATCTTGGAAACCACGATGGCTCCCGGTGCTGCCATTACCGATGCGGCGAGCAGGTGTTTGGCAAATTGAAGTCTTAAGAGTGGATCATCGCCTCCAAGGAAACCTATGTAGGCTGCGAGTACACCTCCGGCTACAGTGGCCATTCCTCCAACCATCACCAATAGGATCTCAGATCGGGTCATACGCTCCAGGTATGCTTTAATCATTAAGGGAGCCTCGGTTTGCCCAAGAAAAATATTACCTGCAACGCTTAAACTTTCAGCGCCCGAAATGCCCATAAGTTTAGTAAGTACCCAGGCCAGACCTTTTACCACGATTTGGATTACCCCAAGATAAAAAAGAACCGAAGTTAATGCTGAAAAGAAAATAATCGTTGGCAAAACCTGAAACAGAAAGATAAATCCGAAGCTATCAACGTCCATCATTCCGCCAAGCAGAAATTCACTTCCCGCAGCGGTGAAATCAAGTATAAGTACAAAAATATTTCCAACAAATTCAAATATGCTTTGAATAAAGGGGACTTGAAGAACTCCAAAAGCAAGAAGTAGCTGGGCAGCAAGTCCCATCCCTACTGTTTTCCAGTTAATGGCTTTTCTCCTGGCGCTAAATATGAAAGCTATAAACAACAAGGCCAGCATCCCGATAGCTCCCCGAATTACGCTGTCCAGGCTTATTCCCTGGCTGGGAATCATTTCCTTGGCAACATCGGGAGGTATTATTTCGGCAGTACTTTTAAGGGCTTCAGCAAAGACAAAGTCTCTTTGGCTGTTTGAGAGCACCATAGAGGTTTCTGTAAGTGAGGAAATACGAAAATTTATGATGCTGTCATTAGGTGTATTGGAGAAAAATATCAGTAAATTATTCTGATAGATGTAGTCTCCCTCGACTATGCTCTCTTCTGAAGCCTCATCATTTATCTCAAACCGACCTTCATCGATATCCAAAACAGCTTTCGGGAAAAATAGCGAAGTTTGGGTAGAATCTATCTCAGATTGCAGTTGCCAGGTTTTTGAAATGCTTTGGGAAAAGGCTGTACTTATTCCGAAGATCATTAAAAACAGGCAGAACCAGGTCTTGTTCATAAAAAAGGGGGGATTATTTTCGTTTGGAGATTTCGTCTCTTATTCGCGCTGCTTTTTCGTAATCTTCGTTATTTACGGCTTGCGAAAGAAGGGTTTTTAATTCGTCCAGGGATAATTTTTTATAGTCGGTAGAATCTGACTTCATGCTAATATCGTCCGGAAGGACCTCTTCAGAAATTATCTCCTCCTGTTCTTTTTCCGGGGGACCAGAAGACTCATCTCCTTTAAGATAGATACCGGCTTTATCAAGAATATTCTTATAAGTAAAAATAGGTGCGTCAAACCTTAAGGCCAGAGCTATGGCATCGCTGGTACGTGCATCTATGATCTCTTCTATTTTATCACGTTCACAGATCAGGCTAGAATAGAAGACCCCATCTACCAATTTATGGATGATTACCTGTTTAACAATTATATCAAACCTATCGGCGAAATTCTTAAATAGATCATGGGTGAGGGGACGTGGAGGTTTTATTTCTTTCTCCAAAGCGATGGCGATAGACTGTGCCTCGAAAGCGCCGATGACGATTGGGAGTTTTCGCTCCCCATCTACTTCGCTCAGGATTAAGGCATATGCCCCGTTTTGGGTTTGACTATAAGAGATTCCTTTTATATTAAGGCGCACTAAACTCATATTCCAAAAGTTAAAAAAGGCTGTCTAAATAAGGACTTTGCACCAGATTTAGACAGCCCTTTTAAGGGGCACAAGTTATGAAAATTATGCGTTTTTCGCTTTAAATTCCTTCAATTTTTCATTCAGCTTAGGCACTACCTCAAATGCATCGCCTACCACACCGTAATCAGCGGCCTTAAAGAACGGGGCCTCAGGGTCATTATTGATCACTACTTTAGTTTTTGCGGCATTAACACCGGCAAGGTGTTGTATAGCTCCTGAAATTCCAACGGCGATATATAGGTTGGAGGCAACCGGCTTACCGGTTTGACCTACGTGCTCGCTGTGAGGTCTCCATCCCATATCACTAACCGGCTTGGAGCAAGCTGTTGCTGCACCAAGAATTTCGGCCATTTCTTCTATCATTCCCCAGTTTTCCGGGCCTTTTAAACCACGTCCTCCGGAAACGATAATTTCGGCATCTGCGATAGTAACCTTATCAGTTGCTTTATCTACCGATTCTACATTTACGCTGAAATCTTCTTCAGAAAGGTTCGGGCTGAATTCTTCTACAGTGGCATCAGCCTGGTTTTCTTTTAAACCAAAAGCATTCTGAGATACACCTACGATCTTAACATCGGTATTAATTTGAAGCAAGTTGAAAGCTTTGTTGGTAAAAACACTTCTTTTTACCATAAAGGGATCGCTGCTTTCAGGAAGCGCGACCACGTTTGGAGCGTAGCCTGCGTTAAGCTGGACTGCCAATAAGGGAGCGAGATATTTGCTGTTTGCGCTTTGGCTAAGCACAACCAGTTTGCTTCCTTCTTTTTCTGCGGCTTGTTTAATTGCATCTGCATAAGCTTCAGCATTAAACTTGCTTAGTTTCTCACTTTTGATGTTCAATACTTTATCAACACCATATTTGCCTAATTCAGAAGTATCTTCGGCATTAAAGGTTACGGCGGTTACACTACCACCATCTTTTGAGGCCACTTCCCGGGCATATGAGGCTACCTCTAAAGCAGCCTTTTTGAATTTTCCTTCTTCAGATTCTGTATATACTAATACTGACATAGATTATATTTTTTAGTTATTTCCGCCAGGGCGAAAATCTTATTTTTATTGCTTATCAAATCTCACCGGTTTTTAATAACGCGGAAGGTTTTTTTTAATTCCTTTAAATCGCTTTGGCTTCGTTATGAAGTAAATCGATAAGCTCATCCAGATTATCAGGGTCTACAAGTTTAACTTCTCCTTTTGGTTCAGGTTTTTCAAACTTCTTCGTTTCTGTTTGTGCTGAAGCATCTTGGGCTTCTACAACCTTAAGTGGTTTTTTACGGGCCTGCATAATGCCGCGCATATTAGGTATCTTAAGGTCTTTTTCTTCTACGATTCCTTTTTGACCCCCAATAACAAGTGGAAGTTTTGCGGTAAGGGTTTCTTTCCCGCCGTCTATTTCACGTATTGCTGTAGCAGTATCGCCTTCAACTTCAAGGCTGATACAGGTGTTTACAAAATTCGCATCCATTAGGGCTGCCATCATTCCAGGTACCATTCCTCCATTATAATCTATAGATTCACGCCCGGCTATAATAAGATCGTAATCTCCTTCCCTGGCAACTTTAGCCAGTTGATTGGCTACAAAAAAACCGTCGGTGGGAGTGGCGTCCACCCTTATAGCTGAGTCGGCGCCTATGGCAAGGGCTTTTCTCAGGGTCGGTTCGGTTTCAGCTCCACCTACATTCACGACATCTACCGTAGCGCCTTGCTTTTCTTTAAACCACATTGCACGGGTTAAACCGAACTCATCGTTAGGGTTTATTACATATTGAACTCCCGCGGTATCGAATTTTGAATCCCCGTCGGTAAAATTGATTTTTGAGGTAGTATCAGGTACGTGGCTGATACATACTAATATTTTCATATAAAAAGATGTTTTAATTAAATCGTTTTCGTTTACGAAGTTACATAATTTAAATCAAAAAAAGCTATGCATGCATAACAAATTTAAGTAAGCGTTTTTCTAAGAAAAGTAAAGAATTGTTAATAAATTAGATTGATCGCTGGTTATTTTTCCTGAAATAATTGTTTTTGTTGGGGATTCCTTTTAGAAAAATCGGCAGTAATTTTGGATTTTTCCAGCTTTTAAAAATTTGTGCCCTTAATATGGTATAAACATTCGCTAATTACTATTTTTGTTTCCTCAAGTTTTACAATTAATATTATATAATATAATGAAGACAATTCAATTTAGGGAAGCAGTTGCCGAAGCGATGAGCGAAGAAATGCGCAGAGATGAGAGCGTTTACCTGATGGGCGAGGAAGTTGCCGAATATAACGGAGCTTACAAGGCTTCCAAGGGTATGCTGGATGAGTTTGGCCCGGAACGCGTAATAGATACTCCAATAGCTGAACTTGGTTTTTCAGGAATAGCCGTAGGGTCTGCAATGAACGGGAACAGACCTATTGTTGAATATATGACCTTCAACTTCTCTTTGGTAGGGATCGACCAGATAATAAATAATGCTGCTAAAATGCGGCAGATGAGTGGTGGGCAGTTTAATATTCCTATTGTATTTCGGGGACCAACTGGTTCTGCAGGACAATTGGGGGCTACACACTCTCAGGCCTTTGAAAGCTGGTATGCCAATACCCCTGGTTTAAAAGTGATTGTGCCTTCTAATCCATATGATGCTAAAGGACTTTTAAAAGCAGCCATTAGAGATGACGATCCTGTTATCTTTATGGAAAGTGAGCAAATGTATGGGGATAAAGGTGAGGTTCCTGAAGAAGAGTATACTATAGAGATAGGGAAAGCAGATATTAAACGTGAAGGAAAGGACGTAACTATCGTTTCTTTCGGGAAAATCATAAAGGAAGCTTACAAGGCTGCCGATGAACTTGAAAAGGATGATATCTCCTGTGAAATCATCGATCTCAGAACGGTTCGTCCCATGGATCACGATACTATTATAGAATCGGTTAAGAAAACCAACCGTTTGGTGATTCTTGAAGAGTCATGGCCTTTTGGTAGTGTGGCTACCGAAATCACCTATCAGGTCCAGGAAAAAGCATTCGATTTCCTTGATGCACCAATTGTAAAGATCAATACTGCCGATACCCCGGCCCCTTATTCCCCTGTTCTTTTAAAAGAATGGTTGCCCAATAGTGGCGATGTGGTAAAGGCCGTTAAAAAGGTAATGTATATAGACTAACAGGGAGAAAATCTCTGGAATTAAGCTTCATCTTAAAAAGGTGAAGCTTTTTTTATAGATGGAATTGAGCTATCTATTTTTGCTTTGATATAATTCCTTCAGAATTATTTTTAAAATCACACCGGGATTAAGTCTCCAGGAAGTATTATGAAATTTTTGCCTATTTTAGGTTGACTATCGGAGGGATATACTATGGTTTTCAGTTTTTATTGGGAGCAATTAAGCTGAAATTTACCTATATTTGCCGCCCTTAAATAAGAAAATAATAGAGAAATGTCTGAGACTTTTGATGTAATGATAGAGATCCCGAAAGGGAGCCGAAATAAATATGAATACGATTTTAAACTGAAGCGTGTTCGATACGACAGGATGATTTTTTCTTCTATGATGTATCCGGCCGATTATGGATTCATTCCCAATACTCTTGCCCTTGATGATGATCCGCTGGATGTTTTGGTGCTGGTGGCAGAACCTACCTTTCCCGGAATTGTGATGGAAGTGAAACCAATTGGGGTTTTCCATATGGCCGATGAAAAGGGACCGGATGAAAAGATTATTTGTGTACCGGTTTCAGATCCTATCTGGAACAGAATGAACGATCTAAAAGATTTAAATGGGCATCTTATTATGGAGATTGAGCATTTCTTTAAAGTTTATAAAGATCTTGAAAAGAAAAAAGTTGACGTTGATGGATGGGGAGATGCCAGTGAGGCCCGTGAAATTATTAAACAATGTGTTAAGAGGTTTGAAGAATACGATGGGGATAAAAACCGCTTCGGGATATAGCAAAAACTGACCGTCATCATTGAATATTAAAAAGCAATAACCTTAAAAAGTTATTGCTTTTTTAATTATCCTCAATTTACTACTTTAGCCGCATTAACTTAAACTTAACAGATTAATATGGAATCAATGATGATTTGGATGCCTGCTATATTGGCAATAATAGGGCTTATTTATATGGGCATAAAAAGATCCTGGGTTTTAAAGCAGGATTCTGGGGACGGCAAAATGAAAGAAATTTCCTCACATATTTATGAGGGAGCCCTCGCCTTTTTAAATGCAGAATATAAATTACTCAGCATATTCGTAGTGGGTGCCAGTATTGCTCTGGCAGGGATTGCGTATGTGGTGCCAACCACACATTACCTAATCGTAGTGGCCTTTATCTTTGGGGCCTTTTTTTCGGCCCTTGCCGGAAATATGGGAATGAAGATTGCCACCAAAACCAATGTTCGTACCACCCAGGCAGCGAGAACAAGTTTGCCTAAAGCATTGAAAATATCTTTTGGCGGCGGTACAGTTATGGGACTGGGCGTGGCAGGACTGGCAGTACTTGGTCTAACGACTTTCTTTATTATTTTCTTCCATTATTTTATGGGTGGGCAATGGACTGATACCTCACAAATGACCATTGTACTGGAAACCCTTGCCGGATTCTCCTTAGGAGCTGAATCTATTGCTCTCTTTGCCCGTGTTGGTGGAGGAATCTATACCAAAGCAGCCGATGTTGGTGCAGATTTGGTTGGAAAGGTGGAAGCCGGAATCCCTGAAGATGATCCTCGTAACCCGGCAACCATAGCCGATAACGTAGGAGATAATGTAGGAGATGTAGCAGGAATGGGTGCCGACCTCTTCGGAAGTTATGTAGCTACGGTTCTTGCTGCTATGGTACTCGGAAACTATATTATTGAAGATATGGGCGGAAACATCGTAGATTCAGGCTTTGGCGGAATCGGTCCTATCCTATTGCCAATGGCCATAGCCGGGGTTGGGATTATTATGTCTATAATAGGAACTATGCTTGTTAAGGTCACCAGTAACAGTGCTAAAGAAGCTGAAGTGCAGAAAGCCCTAAATATTGGGAACTGGGTATCTATTATTCTGGTGGCTATTGCTACTTTCTTCCTGGTAACCTGGATGTTGCCTTCAGATACGCTTACGATGGGCTTCTTTGTGGGAGGTGCTGAAGGATTTGAATATAAAAGTATAGATGCCATCAGGGTATTTTATGCTTCTCTTGTAGGTATTGTTGTTGGAGGAGTGATTTCGGCAGTAACCGAATATTATACCGGTCTTGGTAAGAAACCTGTGCTTTCTATTGTACAGAATTCAAGCACTGGAGCCGGAACCAACATCATCGCCGGACTGGCCACCGGGATGATCTCAACTTTTCTATCTGTTTTGTTATTTGCTATCGCCATCTGGGCCTCTTATGCTTTTGCAGGATTCTACGGAGTTGCTTTGGCGGCATCAGCGATGATGGCGACTACGGCCATGCAGCTTGCTATTGACGCCTTTGGGCCTATTGCCGATAACGCAGGAGGAATTGCAGAGATGAGTGAACTTCCTCCTGAAGTACGGGAGCGAACAGATATTCTTGATTCAGTAGGGAACACAACCGCGGCCACCGGAAAAGGTTTTGCGATTGCTTCTGCAGCGCTAACTTCCCTGGCACTTTTTGCCGCATACGTAACCTTTACAGGAATTGATGGGATTAATATCTTTAAGGCTCCGGTTCTGGCTATGTTGTTCATTGGTGGAATGGTGCCGGTTGTTTTTTCAGCCCTCGCAATGAAATCGGTAGGTAAGGCTGCAATGAAAATGGTGCAGGAAGTACGTAGGCAGTTTAAGGATATTCCCGGGATTATGGAAGGTACAGGAAAACCTGAATATGATAAATGTGTTGCTATTTCAACCCAGGCGGCCTTAAAAGAAATGTTGTTGCCGGGAGTAATAACGATCGGGTTCCCAATTGTGATTGTACTTGTTCCTATGATTTTTGGTTATGATAACCTTCTTATTGCTGAAATGTTGGGAGGATATATGGCCGGAGTAACAGTTAGTGGTGTGCTTTGGGCGATTTTCCAAAACAATGCCGGTGGTGCGTGGGATAATGCTAAGAAATCTTTTGAAGCCGGGGTGATGATCAACGGGGAGATGACTTATAAAGGCTCTGAAGCTCATAAAGCCGCAGTTACCGGTGATACCGTTGGAGATCCGTTTAAAGATACCTCAGGACCCTCTATGAATATCCTTATTAAACTTACCTGTTTGATTGGATTGGTAATGGCACCAATTTTGGGAGGTCATACCGAAGAGGAAGTTCCTAATAACCCTGAAGAAACTCCGCAGGTAGGGGAGGTTTCTCACACAGATGTTTTTGAAGTTATTATAAAATAGGTGTAGAAGAACTTTTTAGTTTTTAAAACTTAAATAAAAAAGCCCGTTTGAAGTCTCTCTTTAAACGGGCTTTTTATTGGCTAATTCAAACTTGTACATGGTCTGGTTTTTAGACTTAAAACAAGTTTTGTAAAAATTTCTCATAGAGTTCTGGTATTTAATTAGTTCCTTTTAAAGTTAAACATTACTGAGCTGTAAATTAGTTAAATAGCTTATAAACTATTTGGCGTTGGATAACTTAAAACCGGGCCTTTGGAGGGTTCTTTTAACACTTTTACAACTATATTGCTCTATTCTAAGCCTTAATTTTAATGTCTAAGCATTAAAAAAATGAGGTCAATTTGGAATGGTTCAATAAGTTTCGGGCTGGTGTCTATCCCGGTAAAACTTTATTCAGGTTCAGAAGACCGGCGCATCGATCTTGATATGCTCGACAGGCATGATAATGCCCGAATCAGGTATAAAAGGGTTAACGAAGAAACCGGAAAGGAAGTTGAATGGAAGGATATTGTAAAAGGTTTTAAAAAGGACGATGCCTACGTGGTCCTGGAGAAAGAAGATTTTGACAATGCTAATTTAAAAAAGAGTAAAACCATAGATATTGAGGAATTTATCGGGGAGGATGAGGTGGCCGAAGTTCTTTACAAAAAGCCTTATTTTCTTGAGCCACAAAAAGAAGGAGGTAAATCCTATAATTTACTTAGAGATGCCCTAAAAAAAACCGAAAAACTGGGCGTTGCTACTTTTGTAATGAGGCAGAAAGAACATTTGGCCCTTGTTGGAGTTTATAAGAAGGCGTTGGTTTTACATGTAATAAGATTTTCTGATGAGATTAGGGATACCGAAGATCTTAAATTGCCGAAAACCAAGGTGACAAAAAAAGAAGTGGATATGGCTATTTCCCTTATTAAGCAGCACACCACCAAATTTAAACTCGATAAATATAAAGACGTTTATAACGACCAGTTAATGAAGATAATTAAATCTAAAAGTGCCGGTAAAAAGATCAAGACTGAAGACCTTGACACAAAGCCCACTCCTGCCAAAGATCTAATGGCGCAGTTAAAAGCAAGCCTTGAGAAGAAGAAAAAAGCCTCTTAGAAAATGGGCCTTGAAGATTATAAGAAAAAAAGAAATTTTAAGGATACTCCGGAACCCGGGGCCGATTACAGCGATGAGAACCGTGGAAGGTTCGTTATTCAAAGACATCAGGCTTCCAGGTTACATTATGACCTTAGACTGGAGATGGAAGGTGTCCTAAAGAGCTGGGCGGTTCCCAAAGGCCCATCTATGAACCCTAAGGATAAACGCCTTGCCATTCAAACTGAAGACCATCCCGTAAAATATCTGGATTTTGAAGGCACAATTCCTAAAGGGAATTACGGGGCTGGGGTGATGAAGATCTGGGATAAAGGAACTTTTCGAGCTGCAGAAGGAACTGCTGATAATCTACTGGAACAATTGGAAGATGGAAATTTAAAAATCAATTTTAAGGGCCAGAAAATAAGAGGTGAATTTGCGCTGGTACACACCAGCAGGGGAGAAAAACAGAATCATTGGTTACTAATAAAGAAGAAAGACGACTTTGCAACCGATCTGGATTATGATGCTGAAATCTTCGCGAAGAAAGAAAAACCTGTTTCCAAAAAAGAGCCTGCACAAATTAAAAAAATAGACCCGGAGGATTTTTTAAAACCTATGCTGGCCACCGCAACTAAAAAGATTTTCAATAGCCCAGATTGGATCTATGAGTTAAAATGGGATGGTTATAGAGTAGTAGCCAATATTTTGAATGGCGAGGTTAACCTATATTCCCGTAATGGAATTTCCTTCAATAAGAAATTTCCTAAACTTAGAAAAGAACTGGAGCATATTCCTCACGACCTTATCCTGGACGGGGAAGTTGTGATTCTGGATGAGGATGGTGTTCCCGATTTTCAGGCTTTACAAAACTACAATAGTAAGAGTAAGGGAGAATTGAGATATTATGTTTTTGATATGCTTTATCTCAACGATCATTCTATGCTGGATTTACCCCTGCTGGAGCGAAAGAGTCTGCTTCCTGATGTGTTGGAAGATCTTGAGGCGATAGTCTACTGTGATCATATCCAGGGGATGGGTAATGCATTTTATAAAAAAGCAATCGACGCAGGAATGGAAGGGGTAATTGCTAAAAAGGCTGATTCTACTTATTCTCCAGGCTATCGCAGTGAAAGTTGGTTAAAGATAAAGGCGGTTAAAACCCGGGAAGCTCTTATTTGTGGCTATACAGACTCAGAGGAATCTGTTTTTGGTTCTCTTATTCTGGGAACTTTTAAGAATGGAGAATTGAGTTATATTGGGAATTGCGGCACGGGCTTCAGCAATGAAGAACAGAAAGACCTGTTGAAAAAGTTTAAAAGATACAAAACAAAGGAAAGTCCTTTTCCTAAGAAAATAAACCTGAAAGGTAGAAAACCTATATGGATGCAACCCGAACTTATTTGTGAGGTGAAATATTCTGAAATGACCAAAAACGGATTTTTGAGGCATTCCGTCTTTAAAGGCCTAAGGGAGGACAAGGAACCTGAGGAAATCACCCGGGAAAGGCAAACTGAAACTCCAAAAAAGAAAGGGAAATCCGGAAAATCAAAAGCTTCCCTGGATGTGGGTGGTTTTTCGGTAGATTTCACCAATCTTGACAAAGTTTATTGGCCCAATTCCGGTATTCGAAAATATGATCTTATAGATTATTATATCAAGGTAGCTGATAATATGTTGCCATATTTAAAGGATCGTCCTCAAAATCTACACCGGCATCCTAATGGCATCACAAAACAGGGCTTCTATCAAAAAGACACCGAAGGCCAGATGCCCGAATGGATAGAGCGTGTTGATATATATTCAGAATCTGCTGAAAAAAACATAGAATATATGCTTTGCCAGAATGAAGCGACCTTGCTTTATATGGCCAATCTGGGATGTATTGAAATAAACCCCTGGAACTCGCGGAAAGATGATCTTGACCATCCCGATTATACGGTTATAGATCTGGACCCATCAGATAAAAATACTTTTGAAGAAGTTATCGAAGTGGCACAGGCTGCAAAGGAGGTTTTGGAACTCGCTAAGATCGATGGATATTGTAAAACTTCGGGTTCCAGTGGTTTGCATATTTATATTCCGCTGGAAGCAAAGTATACTTATGATGAGGCCCGGGATTTCACGAAGTTGCTCTGCTATTTCATTCAGGAGAAATTACCTGAACTCACTAGCTTGGAGCGGGCGGTAAAAAGCCGAAAAGGAAAGATATACCTGGATTATCTTCAGAATAGGAGAGGGCAAACCCTTGCAGCACCATATTGTGTGAGACCTAAAGCCGGGGCACCGGTCTCGGCACCGTTGGATTGGGAAGAAGTGAAACCAGGCCTGGAGATTCAGGATTTTACTATTGAAACTATGCCCGCTCGCCTCAAAGAAAAAAAAGACAGTTTTATAAAAGTCCTGAAAAAAGGAATTTCTATAGAAAATGCAATCCGGCGCCTGGAGAATTCCTAAAATTTAATTAAAGCCTGTTACAGGCAAAGTTAGAAGTTATATCTTGGAATAAACCCATGCATTAATGAAGAAACGAATAAGGAAACTTGCCGGAAGATATAAAATTTTAGACCAGATCCTTATTACAATATACCGAAGTTATGGTACGCATTCTCACCTTTATATCCTTGGAAGGGTGTTGGATAATGATGCATTAAAAATCGCTAAAGATCCATCTTTTTTTAAGACCATAAAAAACACCTGGAAACAGTTTGATACTTTTGAGATTCCCGATGCAGAGGTAGAGTTAGTGTTGCCCGGCAAAATTGTTGCAACCACGAAATCCGATCCTGAAGGTTACTTTCTTTTTGACGATGTTCTTGACCAGAACCTCGCTGAACATGCAGATGAAGAAGGCTGGGTGGGTTTTAAGCTTTTTTACCGCGGCCCGTTAGGGAAAAAAACAGAAGTACAGGAAGAACCTTTTACCGGAAGCTTTCTTATTCCTGATCCGGAAGCCGAATTTGGTGTGATTAGCGATATAGATGATACCATTCTCCATACGGGTGTTACCTCCTTCTTAAAATGGCGCTTGTTAAAAAATAGTTTATTGACCAATGCTTACCAAAGAATCCCGTTAAAAGGAGCTCCGGATCTTTACAAGAAGCTGCACCTGGGGGTTTCAGGGAAAAATAATAATCCTATGTTTTATTTAAGTAACAGTCCCTGGAATCTATATGAATATCTGAAACTCTTTTTAGATTATAACCAATTTCCGAAGGGGCCAATCCTGCTTCGGAATTTCAGAACTCCCTTTGATCGCAGCCTGAAACCAGAAAAACCCCATAAACAAAAAGAGATCGCAAATATCCTGAAAACCTATCCTGGTCTTAATTTTATTCTTATCGGCGATAGTGGGGAGCATGATGCTTCTATTTATACCGAAATTGCTGCTCAATACCCCAATCGAATACTGGCGATTTACCTGAGAAGCGTGAAACACCGGAAACAGATGCAGCGGGTAAAGAGCATTATAGATAATTTTGAAACTACTCCCGTTTTAATGGTAGAATCTTCAGAACAGGCAGTAAAACACGCCCGGGAAAAGGGCTTTATTAAATAGAACCCCAGAAAAACTTTATTTTAATCGTCTATACCTGCGCCAACAGCTGTTCGTTGTGATTTCCCGGTTTTTCTGGGCATTGTCCCAAAGATATGATCCCATAAAGGAGAGGACACCCCAAAAGCTCTGTCGGGTTCGCGGTAATGATGAATGCTATGATGGTGCCATAAGGTTTTTAAAAAGTTATTAGGGACCTTAAAGGCGTGAACAGAATAATGCACGGCAAGATATCCCGCATAACCAATTAAAAACCCTGCAAGAAAACCGAAAACATAATCACCAAGGACCGCCCGGTATATAATAAAAAGTACTGTAGCAATAATCAAACTAAGTACCGGCGGCATAGCAAGGCGGGATTTATCTTTAGGATAGTCGTGATGTACTCCGTGCATGGTATACGAGATTTTTTGCTTCCTTGGGGTAGTTGCAGGAATATGATAAAGATATCTATGCATTAAATACTCTACCAGGGTAAAGAAAAACATACCCGATGCAAACAAAAGGATTATTAATGGAGCTTGAAAACCTTTTTCTACAATTCCGTAGTAAACCAAAACCGCAGCGATCACTCCAAAAATAATCAGTGGGAGCGAAATGTGGGTATGGGTTAATTTCTCCAGGATTGGATTGTTGAATAATTTAGGAGAACCCTTATGCTTTGGTCTTTTAAGTTTAGTAGATTCCATCATTTTGATTTTTAAAATAAACCATGCAATTCTCCGTCAATCCGGTTTATTATATTTCCAAGATCTTCAGGATTATCTACAAAGTTAATATTGTCAACATCAATAATAAGCAGATTCCCTTTGTTGTAATTGTGTACCCAGGCCTCGTAACGTTCATTTAGTCTGCTTAAGTAGTCAATCGAAATTGAATTTTCATAATCACGTCCGCGTTTGTGTATTTGGTTTACAAGGTTAGGTATACTGCTTCGCAAATAAATCAAGAGATCTGGCCCTTGTACTACACTTTCCATCAAATCAAATAAAGACCTGTAATTCTCAAAGTCACGGTTGGTCATAAGACCCATAGCGTGCAAATTTGGAGCAAAAATATGGGCATCTTCATAAATGGTACGATCCTGAATGATTTTTTCCCCACTTTCCCGAATCTGAAGAATTTGTCTAAACCTGCTGTTTAAGAAATATATCTGCAGGTTAAAAGACCAGCGTTCCATAGTATTATAGAAATCCTCTAGATAAGGATTTTCCAGAACGTCCTCAAAATGAGCTTCCCAATTATAATGTTTTGCTAAAAGTTTTGTGAGGGTGGTTTTTCCTGCCCCAATATTTCCTGCAATAGCTACATGCATAAGTTAAAATTTTACTCGCTGGTTAGATTTGGTAATTAATGGTGTAAAGATAAAAGATTTGATCAACACCCAATTTTTGGGTTTGTCAATTTATTTATAAAATTTAAAATTAGGGGTAGGAGACTTATTTATTTCCCTGGAATTCATTAAATTAAAGAGTAAATTTTTTTCTAAAGTTTAAAAGATGAGAAACCTGTTATTTTTTCCAATTTTGAGCTTTCTCTTCATGGGGCAGATAAAAGCACAGGAAGAGGAATGGACTACTATGTTGCGTGCCGGAAGTCGTTTTGATTTAGAGGAAACCTATACCCATCTTAAAAACCGACTCGTAGAAAATTCAGAAATCAAAATTTTTGCTGAAATTGATCACTCAAAAAATGCCAGGGAAGTGGGGCTGGAATTAGAGCCTGCCAGGGTTATTATCTTTGGCAATGCCAAAGCTGGAACTCCATTAATGCAGGATAGACAGCTAGTTGGTCTCGATCTTCCGCTAAAAATCCTGGTTGGGGAAGATGAAAAAGGAAAGGTATTACTGGTTTATAGCGCCGTGGATTACCTAAAAATGCGGCATGCGCTAAACTCAGATAAGGTCTTAAATAATATAAAAAAGAGCCTGAAGAAAATAGTTGACGATGTTACCGGCCGAAATCCAAAAAGGATGGATAAATATAAGATTCGATATAATGAGGGGATTGAAAGCATTAAGAGCAAACTTAATTTTAAAGAAACCTTGTCCCGACTTAAAAAGGAAATCACTGCAATGAATGAGGTAAGTCTTTTTGCTGAAATCGATCACACTAAGAACGCCGAAGAACTGGGAATGAGGTTAAGACCTACCACACTTCTGGTTTTTGGTAACCCCAAAGTGGGGACAATCCTAATACAGGAGGCCAGGCATTCTGCCCTGGAATTACCTGTAAAAATGCTTGTATGGCAGGATGAGAACGGAGCAGTAAGAATTTCCTATAATTCTTCTCAATTCTTGGCCAGACGCTTCGGAATAGATGAGGACCTGAAAGCCCTTGATGTTTTAAATAAGGCTAAGAGAGGTTTGGCTCAGAAGGCAGCTGGGTATACTTTCGAATAACTTCAGAAAAAATCTTTCCATTTATATATTTCAGAATCGGTAAAGCAGGTTTCACATTTAGAAAATATCCATAGGCAATCAATAAAATCGGTGATCATATGGAATAAAAGTCCAATAAAAATTAGCCTGATGGTCTTATGTTTAATAAAAATAGTTCCTGTTAAGTATCCCAAAATCGGTATTGCTGAATGCAGAGGGTGATAGCCAATTCCGCAGCGCATAGGGTCAAAAAGAGGAGTTGCAATTATGTGGTCGAGATCTACGGCCATGGTAGCCAGGAGAATTAGCCAATTTTTTTTCCAGTTCTCTTTATCATAAAACCAGGCGATAGCACCAATAGCTATAAAATGAAGAAAATAATGCGTGAAAGTTTGCAATTAGAGTTGATATTACGGAGTTGTTGCGTGTACTGTTTCCTGTTTTAGGATTGATTTTTCAATAAATCTGATTTTATTATAGATAAAGAATTTATTCCTGCTGGTCTTCCTCTACGGCTTCCGATTCTACTTTTCCTTTAAGCAAATCCTTCATCTTATTCTTAAGAACAATAAATCGCCAAATGCCAACGGTGACAAAAAGCACAGAGAATACCAAGGCAAGATACCCAATATAATGCATCTCCTCATATTCCTTAAGCTGAATAAGGGCAAGACCACCTAAAAGGAAATAAAGTGCTGCCTGGGTATAGGAGAGTAAAGTACGTTCATTGGCGAGTTTAGTTCGCTCTAGTGCAAGGTGTTCGCGGATGATACTCTCATCAATTTTTCTGCCGGTAAAAAGCCTTCCGAATTTAACTTTTCTCATAAAAATTACTTCCTTAACAGTTTTAAAGATAACTTTTTGGATGCCAAAAACTAAAAAAAATAGAACCGGGACTTTAAATATTTGTCAAAGTATCTCTAACCCAGCCAGACTTAAATGCCAATTTCCGAAAATTAAAGGCAGGAATTGTCTCCTCTAACCTTGCGAGCCAAAACTTCTCTGTTTTCAAACTATTGGCAAATACAGCCCGGAGCGGTAAAGCTCTGGGTGCCTTCGTGCCAGGGAAAAGCAGCATTATATTTATTGTTTTCCCAGTAAAAGCTACCACGTTTCTTAGGCTCGTTGCCAATTTCATTCATCGTTTCAGAATCATATAATCTTCCGTTCACCATTGTATAAATAACAGTTTCAGAGTTGCGAATGTCCTCCAGTGGATTTTTCTCCAGAACTATCAAATCGGCCAACTTCCCTTCTTCAAGGGAACCAATTTCACTTCCCATACCAATATATTCAGCTCCGTTTATGGTAGCTGCCTGCAGGGCTTCCATATTAGTCATTCCACCCATTTGAAGTAACCAAAGTTCCCAGTGTGCACCGAGTCCCTGTAATTGCCCGTGAGCCCCAAGATTTACTTTTACTCCGATATCGGTAAGGGCTTTAGCTGTTTCTGATACAAGTACCGGCCCATTCTCATATTCTTCGTCGGGAAGTTTAGTACGGTGACGTGATCTGGAATCTACTATGTATCTCGGGGTGAAATTAAGCAAGCGCTCATTTTCCCATACATTATCTTTTTCATAGAAATAATACTCCCCGTTAATGCCGCCATAATTCACGATAAGGGTAGGGGTGTAACCGGCACTGCTGTTACCCCATAGAGTTTCTATGTCTTTGTAAACCGGCGCTACTGGAATATTATGTTCTATCCCTGTATGTCCGTCTACGATCATATTCATGTTGTGTAGAAAAGTACTTCCGCCTTCCGGCACCACATTCATTTCCAGTTCCTTTGCAGCCTGCATAATTTGCTGGCGCTGCTCCCGGCGAGGCTGATTGTAACTCTTTACCGAAGTCGCACCAAAGGCCTTTGTTCTTCTCAGAGCTGAGCGGGCATCTTCCAGGCTGTTAATCACCGCCTTGAAATCCCCATCGGCACCATAAAGAATAACTCCTGTCGAATAAATTCTGGGACCAATCATTTCCCCGGCTTTCACCATTTCAGCCATACTGAAGATGGTTTCACTCAGTGCTGAAGGATCGTGAACTGTAGTTACCCCAAAGGCAAGATTTGCATATAGAGGCCAGTGTTTTTCCGGAGTAAGTCCATACCGAAAAGCACCAATATGGGCGTGGGCGTCTACAATTCCAGGCATAATCGTCTTGCCTTCCAGGTTATAAACCTTTGCGCGTTCCGGGATATTCACTTCGGAAACTTTCCCCACCGAAATAATTTTATTGCTTTCAATTAAGATACTTCCATTCTCAATGACTTTGTCGCCGTTCATAGTGATGATGCGCGCATTGGTAAAGGCGATCTGCCCGGAGGGAAAATCGGTTTCCAGCTTTAATCCTATTTTAGTGCCTTTTTCAGTAATTGGAGGGATAGAATCCGGCGAATTCTGCAAAAAGCTAAACCTTTCTGAAACACTGTTGGTGAAATATTCATCTCCAAGGGTCCAGTGTAGATTTTTACTGTCATTGGACCAATGCAGGTTAAGACCGGCATCTTTGGCGATTTGACTTACCGGCACCGTTTTAGTGTTATTATCCAGGTCCACCGGGCGACCGTTCATTGGAAGCGGGGCAACATAGGCCTTATGCAAATGTGAAAAAACCACCCATTTGTTATCTGGACTGGGAACCAATCGGTTCGCATATTTAGACTTAATATGCGTGCGTTCATCATACCCCTTCAGGTTAATACTCTTTAAATTTTTCTCGATACTGCCCATAAGGCTTCCTCCGGTTTGGAAAAAAATGCGTTTACCATCGGCGCTGTATTGTGGGAAATCGCCCGAATCATGGATCTTTTTCATATTTTCTCCGGAAGTATCAATGCTGTAGATTCCCGGTTCTTTGCTGAATGTCTGTCCCTGGTCTGAGTTTCCCTTCTCCTTTACGAATACTAGGCTTTTTCCATCATTTGAAAATGAAGGGTTTCTGAAGATCCCTTTCTCTGAAGTTAGCTTCTGAGGATTTCTGCCACTAAGGCCAACTTTCATCAAGGCACCCATCCCCTCATCGGTCCAGGTTACATAGGCGATCTCTTTTCCGTCAGGGGAGAAGGCCGGTTCGAATTCAAATTCCTCACTTGTGGTGAGACGCTGAGGTTTGCCCTTGGGCAGATCTTTTTTCCAGAGATAACCCACGGCGCTAAATACTAAGGTCTTTCCGTTAGGGGAAGTGACTGCGTGACGAATCACCTTTGCATCAAATACTTCGGAAAAAACCTGGTGCTTGCTGCGATGGCTTTCGGCAATCTCAATAGTGTTATCTACCTCAAAAGGAATCACTTCACTTTCCAGGGTTTCGTGATTTACTTTGTTGATCTTGCCTTCGGCCCAGAATACGATTTCCTTATTGTTGGGCATCCAGGAGAAGCCTGGATAAACACCAAAAATGGCCCAGGCTTCCTGCTGGTCTTTGCTAAGCTTATCGTACACCGGCCATTCCTCACCGGTTTCCAAATCATGAATATATAAAACAGATTTTGTCCTGATACGCTTTACAAAAGCCAGTTTCTTCCCGTCGGGTGAAACCTGAGGTCTTGCTGCCCCGCCGGGACCACCTGTTATAATGGTGTTCTCACCGGTATCGAAATCGTAGCGTTTTATCACGTAGATCTGTTTATTCGGGTCTTTGTTATACTGGAAAGCACCTCCGGGATACATATCTTCGCTGTAATACAGGTATTTACCATCGGGAGAAATGCTGGGTTCGTTCACGTCCTGCTGATCGTTTTTCCGCTCGGTGAGTTGCAATCCTGCCTCTCCACCGATATGATATTGCCACATTTCGCCGGCTCCCAGCGAACGTCCCGAGGTGAAATGTTTTCTCGCAATGATGGAATTTCCATCGGCGGCCCATTCCCCGTTATTTAGTAGTCTAAAATCTTCTTTTGTGAGTGGCCTGGCGTTTTTGCCGTTGCTATCCATTATCCAGATGTTATCGCCTCCGGCGGCATCGCTGGTGAAAGATATTTTGGAGCCATCGGGGTTAAACCGGGGTTGTACTTCATAGGCCATTCCACTGCGAAGAACTTTGGCCTTTCCACCGGAAACAGGCATAGAATAAATATCGCCCAAAAGGTCAAAAACTATGGTCTTTCCGTCGGGGCTAATGTCAAGGTTCATCCAGGTGCCTTCATCGGTTTCAAGCCTTACCTCTTTGATATTCCAATCATCGGTATAGGGATCGTTAACATCCCATTTATCTTTTTCTTCCTGTGCAATCAGTTGGGGGGCGGCCAGAAGTAAAATCAGGACCGGAATGAAATTTTTAAGCATAGCTGGATTATTAATTGGAGCTAAAGATAATAATACTTAGGAAAAGGAGCTTAGGATCAGGAAGTTTGTGCTTTTGGAGCTTAAACAAAATACGAGCTCTTGGTGTATGGTATGTTCAATTTTTTCAGTTTTATTTCGTAGGTGTTTCCTGTGCTTAATATGAAACTGTCAAATAAACTCATCAGATGGAATTTTTGAATATCCTTGTATTTAATTACCTTCAGGGAATTTACGCTAATAGCTTCAAGGCTTTAGAAGCCCCATAGCTAAAAACATTGCTTTTAGTTATGTTCGTGCAATGATCTAATAGGTTTTTAAAAAGGCAAATTACTTAGATCTACGTTTCCACCCGAAATGATTATCCCGGTTTTCTTTCCCCTGAATTTTTTCTTCTCCCGTAGCAAAGCGGCGAAGGCTACTGCGCTCGAAGGTTCCACGATAATCTTCATCCGTTCCCAGATTAAGCGCATTGCTGAAACAATTTCATCTTCTTCAACCCTAATTATTTCTGAAACATATTTTTGAATCAAGGGGAAATTTTTGTCTCCAAGTTGGGTTTTAAGTCCATCGGCAATAGTGTTTGTTGATTTGTTAGTTTCAATTTTTCCGCTTTTAAGGGATTGGTAGGCATCATCTACTTCAAAAGGTTCAGCGCCAAAACATTCACAACTTTTTCCGAAGTAATTTACTGCAAGCGCACTACCGGCCAGGAGTCCGCCACCCCCCACGGGAGTGATAACAAGATCGAGGTCAGGTTGTTCTTCTAATAATTCGATGGCTGCCGTTCCTTGCCCGTAAATTACATCCAGTTGATTGGAAGGATGTAAAAAAGTAGCGCCGGTCTCTTTTACGATTTTTTCGGCGGCTTCTTCCCGGTCTTTTAAGGTAGGTTGGCAAATTGTGATTTTTCCTTCATAATTTTTAACCGCGGCTTTCTTTACTTCAGGAGCTGAAGAAGGCATTACAATATAAGCCGGAATCCCCAGGTTTTTTGCTGCAAGAGAAACTGCCTGAGCAAAATTTCCGGAAGAATGGGTAACCACTCCCTTTTTTCGCACTTGCTCGCTTAGGTTTAATATAGCTGCCGTAGCACCCCGCATTTTAAAGGCTCCAGCCCGCTGAAAGTTTTCGCATTTAAAGAAGATGGATGTTCCGGCCAATTCGTTAAGCAGATGAGAACTAAATACAGGGGTGCGGTGAATGTATGGTTTTATACTTCTGTGGAGCCTTTGGAATTCTTTTTTACTAATCATCTTGTGAAATAAGGCATATCCCGATTATGGATAAAATTATTAATCCTTAAAGTTAAGGTTTCTAACCAAAATCAAAAACTTCCAAATACGGATTACTACTTCTCTTCCTCAATTGGAATGGCCAAAAAGGGCACATCTGCTTTTTTGAGCAATTCCAGAGAAACATTTTCAGAAAGAATATTAAAGAGAAGTCCATGTTTGTGAGTGCCAACAATCAAAAGATCGGCATTGAGTTTTTTAACTTCTTCGATAATAGTCTTAACCGTGGATCCTTGAATAAGCAGAGCTTCAGCTTCGATGTTTTGATCTACAAAGAGCTTGCTTATGGCTTGAAGCTGCCTATGTTCTTCCCGAAATTCTTCAGCCTTTACATCTCTAATATACTGAGGTCCAACTTCGTATCCTGTAAAATCGGGGCTTGGTTCAGCCACGTGAACAACCCAAATCTTTGACCCGAATTTTTGAGCGATGCTTTCTGCATAACCCATAAGTTCTCCAATGGTGTCATTGAAATCTACTGCAACCAAAATGTTTTTAAATGCTTCCATGATATGAATGTTTAATAACCTTTTTCCTGTTCTATTACATTTTTAAGTGGTTCTTCTTCCATCATTCTTTCATAATTTTCAACGATTTGGGGAACCACATAATTTGGGTGGGTAACACTTGCGATGTGGGGAGTTATAAATACTTTGGGATGTTCCCAAAACGGATGATCGTCGGGCAAAGGTTCCTGCCAGAATACATCCATAGCCGCTCCTGAAAGGTGGCCCTGGTCTAACATTTCTATCAAATCGAGTTCCACCAGGTGTTCTCCCCTTGCTACATTGATTACGTATGCACCTTCTGGAAGTTTTTCAAACAGTGTTTTATTAAGAATCTTCTCGGTTTCAGGGGTGAGCGGAAGTAAATTTACCAGGATTTCAGACTCTGCCAGGAAAGCCTCCATTTGATCTTCTCCTGAAAAACTTTCAACCTGGTCAATCTCCTTAGGAGTTTTTGAAAAGCCGTGTACCTTAAATCCGTTATTTGCTAAGGTTTTAGCCGTTTTTTGACCAAGATGACCAAGACCTAAGATTCCAACCTTAACGTCTTTATTTCTTTTGTAAGTTACGGGATTCCATTTTTTTTCAGCCTGTTGTTTCTGATAAATTAAAAGATCGCGCTGATAATTTAGAATAAGGCTTAAAACGAAATTACCCATATCTTCCTCAAGCATATTATCCACAACCTTAGTTATCTGGATATTTTCCGGCAGGTCCGGGTCGGAGGTGATATGATCTACTCCTGCTCCCATGGACGCAATAACTTTTAAGTTCGGGTAATTTTTGAACAGCCCGCGCGGATGCTTCCAGGCCAGCACAAAATCCACATCTTCCTTATCGTGTTCTTCGGGGTATACATAAATATTTAATCCCGGGTGTTGGTTTTGTAAAGCTTTTACCCAAGGCTTCGGGTCTTTTCCCGGACTAACAATTAAAAATGACATTCGTTCTCTTTTAAAATGGTTTATATTTTAACTAACAAAGGCACTGTAACCAGTGATGGCTCGGCCTACAATTAATGAATTTATTTCTTTGGTGCCTTCATAGCTGTAGATAGCTTCGGCATCGGCCACAAAACGGGCCACATCATATTCGAGTAAAATTCCGTTTCCTCCCATAACTTCCCGGGCCCGGCTCACCACATCCCGGGTGCGCATACTACAGAAGACTTTTGCTAAAGAGGCGTGTTCATCTGAAAGCATTTCTGCATCCTGCATCTCTGAAAGTCTAAAGACCAGGGTTTGCATAGCCGTAAGATTGGAAAGCATTTCTACCAGGTGATTTTGAATAAGCTGATAGGAAGCAATTGGTCTTCCAAATTGCTCCCTTTTCCGAGTATACTTCAGGGCGCTTTCATAGGCACCTCGGGCACAACCTACTGCCTGCCATGCAACTCCGGCACGGGTCATCCTCAGTACTTTGGCCGTATCCTTAAAGCTGTTGGCATTTTGCAGCCGGTCACTTTCGGGAATTTTACAATTTTCGAGAGTAATAAGTGCATTCTGCACAATTCGCAGCGCCATCTTATCTTTCATCTTTTCGGCTTTAAAGCCGGGATTTTCTTTTTTAACCAGGAAACCTTTTACCTGATTAGAGTCCTCATCTCTGGCCCAGATTACGATCACATCAGCAAAGGTAGCGTTACCAATCCATTTTTTCTGCCCGTTTAAGATCCAGTTTTCACCATCAAATTTACAGGTACTTTCCAGTCCTCCGGCTACTCCCGAACCAACATTTGGCTCAGTTAAACCAAAAGCACCAATTTTTTCCAGTTTTTGCATCTTCGGAAGCCATTCCTGCTTTTGTTCCTCGCTACCGCAAAGATAGATAGAACCCATCGCCAAACCGCTGTGAACTCCAAAAAATGTGGAAATTGAAACATCTACCCGGGCGATTTCCTGGGCGATGATACCTTCCATCAAAAACGGAAGCTTGGGGCAGCCATAGCCTTCATACGGAACACCTGTTATATTGAGTTTCCTGAATTTTTCTATGATCTCGAAAGGAAATTTAGCACGGTTCCAATGATCATTAATCAAAGGCCGGACCTCGTCTTCCATAAAATTCCGGACTTCCATTTGTAATTTGCGCTGTTCTTCGCTTAGTTTGAGATCCAGATTATAGAAATCCCCATCTATAGGAGGCAGATCACTTTGCCCTTTTTTCCGTTTTGTTTTTAACATTTTCATCAGGCCATTGAGTTGGCGTTCATCCAGGGCACCCAATGTTTTCATTGCTTCTGAAAGGTCTATTTGCTGGTTTATTTTTGCCAGTTGATTCATGTCAACCGATCTCAGTAGCCTGAAGGTGTTTCGAACTTTTTTAAAAACGGACATTTATTGCGGGATTGGTTGGGACTTAAAATTAGGAATAATTAATCCGGCCCGCTGTTAAAGCTTTCCGAAGAAAACGTCAAAAAAAATAGGCCGCTATTGTCGCGGCCTATTTAGTGCTAATTGTGAGTTAAAAATTAAAGTCCAAAGGCTTCTTTTACCTTATCTACATAATCCAGTTTTTCCCAGGTGAACAATTCCACTTCCTTGGTGATTCGGCCATTATAAGGGCTTTCGAATACCTTGGTAAGAGTTCTTGGTTTCTTACCCATATGCCCGTAGGCAGCGGTTTCACGGTAGATAGGATTACGTAACTTCAGTCGTTCTTCAATGGCTGCTGGGCGCATGTCGAAAATTTCTCTTACTTTTTTGGCGATCTCTCCATTTTTTAGATCCACTTTGGAAGTTCCGTAGGTATCTACGAAAATAGAAGTAGGTTCCACTACCCCAATCGCATAAGAAACCTGTACCAAAACTTCATCGGCCACTCCCGCAGCGATCAGGTTTTTCGCAATATGCCTGGCAGCATATGCGGCCGATCTGTCTACCTTGCTCGGGTCTTTTCCTGAAAAAGCACCTCCACCGTGAGCGCCTTTCCCACCATAAGTATCTACGATAATCTTTCTCCCTGTTAAGCCGGCATCCCCATGTGGACCGCCGATCACGAATTTTCCGGTGGGGTTAATATGATAGGTGATATCTTCATTAAAGAGTTTCTGTACGTATTCAGGCAATTGTTTTTTCACCCGCGGTATAAGAATTTGCTTAATGTCTTTTTCAATCTGTTTTTGCATCGCCTCATCTTCACCGAATTCATCGTGCTGGGTAGATACCACAATAGACACTATTTTCTGCGGAATATTTTCATCGTTATATTCAATGGTTACCTGGCTTTTGGAATCTGGTCGAAGGTAGGTTATCTCTTTTTCCTCCCGTCTTATTTTCGCCAGTTCGATAAGGATCTTGTGGGAAATATCTAAGGCCAGGGGCATATAGTTTTCGGTTTCATTGGTAGCATAACCAAACATCATTCCCTGGTCTCCGGCGCCTTGTTCCTCTTTGTTTCCTCGATCTACCCCCTGATTTATCTCCTGGGATTGTTCGTGAATAAGCGAAATGACCCCACAGGAATCCCCGCTGAATTTATATTCACCTTTAGTATACCCTATATCATTAATTACATCCCGTGCTATGGTTTGCACATCCAGATAAGTATCGCTGCGAACTTCCCCGGCTAGCACAACCTGCCCGGTTGTTACCAGTGTCTCACAGGCAACTTTGGAGTTTTCGTCAAAAGCAAGAAAATTATCGAGTAGGGTATCACTTATCTGGTCGGCGATCTTATCGGGGTGTCCTTCAGAAACGCTTTCAGAAGTAAATAAATATGCCATATTTCTTTTAGGTATTATAAAATTATAGGCTGAATTTGACTTGTGAAGCTAGCAGGAGTAGTATTACTGCTTTAGCATTTTTAATACACCTTGGTGTATTTAGGGTTGCAATCAGTCAAATCCTTCCCTTTTATTTATTAGGTGACAAATGTATAAAAATAAGTGGATTCAATATTTTTTTTCAAAGTTTAATTCAAAAATACTTTCTGTAGGAGTTCCCTGGTCAATCCTGAAAGAACTTCAGGAAACTCAGGTTTGTTTTCTGAAAGACAGGATTAATAGCATTTAAAATAAATATTTCGTAAAAGTGAGTCTTTAGCTTGGATATTAAAAAAAAGCGCCCTTATATTTGTAGCCAACAAAACAACGAAATGCACAAGTTTATTTGCAATATGATGCGTATGATGATGTGGAAAGCCTCCGCAGCGCGCACTATTGCATAAAACTGAAAAGATATTTTGCAAAAGCCGCTGCCACCGCAGCGGCTTTTTTTTGTTTAAAAAGTGTCATTTCGGCGAAGGCGGAAATCTATTAAAGGAATAAAATATAAAATTAGTTTCCCGCCTTCAGGGAAAGACAAAAAGAATTAATGATGAGTAATAATCTGTCAATAGCAAAAAATATGATGATGCGAATTATGATGATGTGTATGTCTATGCACATGAAATGCTATTGCCAGAAGCGAATGTAACTTAGTTTTAAAGTTCGATTCAAGTCCCCCTGGTAATAGCGAAACCAGGGGGACTTTTCATTTAAACATTAGTCATTTCCGCGCAGGTGGAAATATCAAAAACCAAATTCATACATTAAAAAACTAATATCATGAGTACTCATAAATTTTCAACCAACGCCCTTCACGCAGGACACGATGTAACCACTAATTCGGGAACCAGAGCAGTACCGCTTTATCAATCTACTTCCTACGTATTTAAGAACTCCCAACACGCCGCTGATCTTTTTTCTCTGGCCGAGCCAGGATTCATTTATACCCGAATCAATAACCCCACAAACGATATCCTGGAACAGCGTCTGGCCGCGCTGGAAGGTGGAATCGCAGCGGTGGTTACCGCTTCGGGAACTGCTGCAATAAATACCACTTTGCTAACTTTGTTGAAAGCCGGAGATCATATCGTGGCCTCCAATAGTTTGTATGGTGGAACCTATAATTTACTGAATGTAACCCTGCCCCGTCTTGGAATAACCACCACTTTTGTGAAGCCAGGGAATCCGGAAAACTTTAGTAAAGCGGCCAAAGAGAATACCAGGGTGTTCTTTGTGGAATCCCTGGGAAATCCAAAGCTGGACGTGCTTGATCTTAAGGCGATCTCTGCGGAGGCTAAAAAATTTAAAGTTCCTTTTATCGTTGATAATACGGTAGCAACCCCATCACTTTTGAAACCCATAGAGCACGGCGCCGATATTGTGATCGAATCCCTAACAAAATACATCAACGGAAACGGTACGGCCCTTGGCGGCGCGATAATCGATGCCGGAAGATTCGACTGGGCTAACGGAAAGTTCCCTGAGTTTACCGAGCCATCTCTGGGCTATCACGGCCTGGTTTATCACGAAGCCCTAAAGGAAGCTGCCTTTATTGCGAAAGTGCGTATTGAAGGTTTGAGAGATCATGGGGCTGCACTAAGTCCGTTTAATGCGTTTCAGATTATTCAAGGGTTGGAAACTTTGGAAATACGCATCAAAAAGCATAGTGAAAACGCGCTGAAGCTTGCTAATTGGCTTCAGGAGCAGCCGGAAGTAAAATGGGTGAATTATCCCGGCCTGGAGAGCAGCAAATATTATAAGCTGGCCCAGCAATATCTTCCCAAGGGGCAAAGCGGGGTAGTGACCTTTGGGGTTGATGGTGGCTACGAATCGGCAAAAATAGTAGCTGATGAGACCAAGCTCTTTTCTTTGGTGGCCAATATTGGTGATACGAAATCCCTGATTATTCATCCTGCCAGCACTACACATCAACAGCTCAGTGAAGAACAACAAGCGACAACAGGAGTTACTAAAGATCTTATACGGCTTTCAGTTGGACTGGAAGATGTAGAGGATCTTAAAAATGATCTTAAAGAGGCATTTTCTAAAATAGAAAAAAATGCATTGGTATAATCATTTGTTGGTTGAAAGGGGAAGGGAAAAGCACCCTGGTTAAGACTTTTCCTGCCGCCTTTCGAAAAAAGAAAATTATGCTTCAGAAAATTGATATAAAAAACTTTGAAAATTCCGCAGGTGGGATTCAGGATATATCCCTGAGTTTCCAGCTATTCGGACAGCCTTTTGAGTTGGCCCCTATAGTGCTTGTAAATCACGCCCTAACCGGGAATTCTCAGATTACCGGTGAAAATGGCTGGTGGAGTGGGGTCGTAGGCCCTGGGAAGACTATAGATATAGACCAATATGCGGTGCTGGCGTTCAATATTCCCGGAAATGGTTTTAGTGGAAAAAAAGAGGACCTGATAGAAAACTATAAGGATTTCAGTTTAAAAGATATCGCTCGCATACAGGCCCTTGCCCTGGAAAAACTGGGAATCAATAAACTTTTTGCCATGATCGGCGGGTCTATTGGCGGAGCTTTAGCCTGGGAGTTGGCAGTTTTACAGCCCGACCTTGCCGAAAACATTATTCCCATTGCAACCGATTATAAAGCAACCGACTGGGTGATTGCAAACTGTCAGGTTCAGGCTCAGATTTTAAATAATTCGGCCTGCCCGGTAAAAGACGCCCGGATGCATGCGATGACCTTTTACCGAACTCCGCAATCACTTACAAAAAAATTTAAGCGTTCGCGGGAAGAAGTACAGGCCTGCTATAAAGTAGAAGGCTGGTTGCAATATCACGGCGATAAGCTGAAGGAACGTTTTCAGCTGGCCTCCTATAAACTGATGAATCACCTGCTTACCACCATTGATATCAGCAGCGGCACCGGGAACTACCTGGAAGCCGCTAGAAAAATAAAAGGAAATATCCATATTATCACGGTGAATTCAGACTGGTTTTTCCTGGCTGATGAAAACTGGGAAACCTATGTGGAGCTATCACTCACCAAACCCAACGTTAGTATACAGGAAATCAAATCTATACACGGGCATGATGCTTTTTTAATCGAAGCCTATCAACTAACCCGATTTTTAAAACCTGTTTTTAAACCCAACAAAAATGAAACCAGTATAGTGCCGGAACCAAATATTGGTTACGAACAGGATTATAAGTATAGGCCTTTGCATAATGCACAATTGGAGGTAAAAATTAGTAATAAATGAAAAAAGTGAACATCATCTTATTTGGAATAGGTAATGTAGGTGGTACGCTTATAGCCCAACTTTTAAAAACCAGGTCCCTGTGGACTTCTGAATTTGGAATGAGCCTTAATGTCCCAGTAATCTCCAATTCGGAGAAAGCGCTTTTTAAGCCTGAAGGGATAGGTGAAAATTGGAAAGTGGATTTTGATGAAAATGCGCAGACTTATAAACTGGAAGATATCCTGAAATTCAGCCAAAAACATCAGCTTGAAAATCCCGTTTTCATAGATGCTACGGCAAGTAAAGATGTAGTTCTGGAATATCCCAAACTGGTTTGTAAGGGTTTTCATCTGGTGGCCGCGAATAAAATTGCCAATACGCTTTCTATTGATTTCTATTATGAATTAAGAAGAGCACTTGATAAACACAAAAAACAATTCTATTACGAAACAAATGTTGGTGCCGGGCTACCCATTGTGCAAACCGTACAAGAACTATATGGGGCAGGAGAGAAGATAACAAAGATAAGAGGGGTTTTTTCAGGTTCTTTAAGCTTTATTTTTAATAGTTTTTCTGATTCTGAATCGGAGTTTTCCGAAATACTGAAAAAAGCCGGAGAATTGGGGTATACCGAACCTGATACCCGCGAGGATCTTTCTGGAAATGATGTTGGTCGTAAACTGTTGATCCTGGCAAGAGAACTCCAGCTGAGAAAAGAGTTTGAAGAAGTGAAAATTCAGTCCCTAATTCCTGAAAAATTAAACGGGAAGACCTCTTCGGAAAATTTTCAGAATAGAATTTCAGAACTGGATGAGCTTTTTGAAAAATATAAAAAAGAACAGCAAAACGATCACGTATTACGATATGTGGGTGAGATCGAGGTGGGGAAATCTAACCTGCAAGCCAGGTTGATATCTGAACCACGGGATACTGCCTTAGGACAAATCAAGGGAGCCGATAATATTTTTGAGATCTATACCGAGTCCTACGGCGAACAACCTCTGGTAATCCAGGGGGCAGGAGCCGGAGCAGCAGTGACTGCCCGGGGTATAGTGTGTGATGTGCTGAAATTGTCGCAAAGCCTCAATTAAAATTTATTAATTGGAACAAAATGCATTTTGAAACCGAAGGAATAAGGATTGCCTTGAAAATGGAGATGATGTGGTTGCAGGTTTAGAACAAGCTCTAAGCAGGCTGAAAGATGAGTAGAGCAAAATCACCGGAAAATAGATAGCACCCGAAGCAAAAATTTTATTTAAGTATCTTCGTGGCATGCTTTCAAAAAAGACCAAGTACGGAATCAAGGCATTGGCCTTTATCGCTTCACGCGAAGATAAAAGACCTGTCCAAACTTCAGAAATCGCTAAAAGCGAGAATATCTCTTTGAAGTTTCTGGAAAGCATTTTATTAAGCCTTCGGAAATCCGGTTTTTTGGGTTCTAAGAAAGGTAAGGGTGGTGGGTACTATCTAATACAGGAGCCTGAGAAGATCAAGATGACCGCAGTAGTTCGGGTACTTGAAGGTCCCATTGCTATGGTACCTTGCGTTAGCCTGAATTATTACGAGAAATGCGCCGACTGTCCCGATGAAGCAACCTGCTCGGTGCACGCGCTGATGATACAGGTTAGAGATAGCACCCTGGATGTTTTAGGCGGAAATACACTCTACGATTTGGCCAGGGTGAAGAAAAAATCTTAATCCCATTAAATTAATTATAAATTAATTGGCATAACCGCAGCTTTAAGTTTATTTTTGCTTTGATAACCTACTAGCCCGATAGGGTTTTAAAAATGATTCCCGGTTCGATAAAAGGCCTTGCCGAAAGGGCATTATCTATTCCCGGAATATTATAATATTTAAAGGGATAATATGAAAAAATTCACTCAAACTCAGTTAGATGAACTTAATGAAAAGTTGCAGGCATTTAGTCCTGTCGAAATTATAGAGTGGGTAATTACAAAAGCTGAAAACCCTGTGGTTACTACAAATTTCCGACCCTATGAAGCCGCTATCTTACACGCGGTAACCCGGGTAGAACCCAATCTTAAGGTAATTTGGTGTGACACAGGTTATAATACTCCTCAAACCTATAAACATGCTACCCAGGTAGCAGAGCAGTTGAATTTGAATATAAAACTTTATATACCAAAACAAACAGCAGCATACAGAGATGCTTTTTTTGGTGGTATCCCTGAAGTAAATTCAACTCAACATGAAGAATTCACCAAGCAGGTGAAGCTTGAGCCTTTCCAACGTGCCATTAAAGAGCAAAATCCAGACCTGTGGTTTACTAATTTACGAAAAGGACAGACCTCTTTTCGCGACAGCATTGGTATTTTGAGCTACAGCAAGGATGGGATTTTAAAAGTGAGTCCGTTTTATCATTGGAGTGATGAGAAACTTGATATTTATTTGGCAGAGCATAATTTACCCAATGAATTTAAATATTTTGATCCCACTAAGGTGCTGTCTAATCGCGAGTGTGGTTTACATGCCTGAAATTAATTAAAACCAGTTAAGTTTTAATATACTTTACCTTCTCCGGTATTTTCAAAAATTAAAAGCTCCTGATTTCAGGAGCTTTTTCTACATTTACCAAAAAATTATCTGCTATGAAAATTCATCTGAAACGCATAAACAAAGAATACCTCTTTGAAACTACCAACGAGCGCGGGGATGTAGTTTATCTCGATAATAAATCTGTAGAAAACCCGCAGGGGGCAAGCCCGATGGATCTTTTACTGCGTGGTCTTGCCGGCTGCAGCAGTATCGATGTGGTGATGATACTTAAAAAACAAAAGATAGAGCTTGACGATATAGAAGTGCAGGTAGAAGGTTTCAGGGAAGATGGTGCTATTCCAAATGTTTTTAAAGGGATTCACCTTAACTTTATCCTTCAGGGGGAGGCACCTGCATCCAAGGCCCTCAGGGCGGTAAAACTTTCAATGGATAAATATTGCTCAGTTTCAAAAATGCTGGAAAAAGCGGCTGAAATCACCTATTCTGTTAGCCTAAATGGAGAAAAAATAAAATAAGCTCAAAAAGATTTTAATTCTTTGGAATTAGACTAAGTATGACCGATATTTGATGGTTCAAGTTCATTAATTTACATCGTTATCAAGAAAGGTTGAGGGAATAGACCCGATGAAACCTTAGCAACCCTCCTGTAATGGGAGAAGGTGCTACCTTCTACTTCGCTTAAGCGAAGATAGATAACAAAAGACTCTTTCCTGCTTCTTTTTTTGATAGTGATTTATTACCATGCTATGTCAAAATTAGAAGAACAACTCAAACGTAAAATATTAATCCTGGATGGTGCTATGGGCACTATGCTTCAGGAATATAAATTCACGGAAGAAGATTTCCGCGGAAATCGTTTTGCCCAGTGGCCGGTATCACTTCAGGGTAATAATGACCTTTTATCTTTAACACAGCCAGGAGCGATCGCCACCATTCACAGAAAATATTTTGAAGCCGGTGCCGATATTGTGGAAACCAATACTTTTTCTGGTACTAGCATAGCTATGGCCGATTACCAAATGGAAGATCTGGTCTATGAGATGAATTATGAATCAGCCGGAATTGCAAAAAAGGTTGCAGAACAAATGACTGCGGAACAACCGGGGCAACCGCGTTTTGTAGCCGGAGCAATGGGGCCTACGAACAAAACCGCCAGTATGTCGCCAGATGTTAATGATCCTGGGTTCAGAGCTATTTCTTTTGAAGAACTTCGGGTAGCTTATAAGCAACAAGCGAAAGCTTTAATTGAAGGAGGGGTTGATATTTTGCTAATCGAAACGGTTTTTGATACGTTAAATGCCAAGGCGGCACTTTTTGCCATAGATGAATTAAAAGAGGAGCTTGCTGTAGACACCCCGGTGATGGTGAGCGGTACGATAACCGATGCTTCCGGGAGAACCCTTTCCGGCCAAACGGCAGAGGCTTTCTTGATCTCTGTTTCACATATTCCCCTATTAAGTATAGGGTTTAATTGTGCTTTGGGGGCAAAACAACTCACCCCGCACCTTGAAGTTTTAAACCGCTATACAAATTCGGGGGTTTCGGCTTATCCCAATGCCGGCTTACCGAATGCTTTAGGGGAATATGATCAGGACGCTGAAGAAATGGCCAATCAAATAAGAGAATATTTAGAAAAAGGTCTTGTAAATATTTTAGGAGGTTGCTGTGGAACCACGCCAGATCATATTAAGAAAATTGCTGAAATCGCCAAAGGTTACAAGCCCAGACCTATAGAAAACCTGAAAAATCCGGAAATCATATAAATTATGTTAGAAAAAAGAGCATTACGCTTATCCGGGTTGGAAGCCTTAACCATCACTACCGAAAGTAATTTTATAAATGTAGGGGAGCGTACCAATGTGGCAGGATCGAAGAAATTTTTAAGGTTAATTAAAGAAGAGAAATTTGAAGAGGCCCTTGTAATTGCACGGGAACAGGTTGAAAATGGAGCTCAAATTATCGATATCAATATGGACGATGGCCTTATTGATGGTAAAGTGGCTATGGTGAAATTCCTCAACCTAATAGTGGCTGAACCCGATATTGCCCGGGTACCTATAATGATTGACAGCTCGAAATGGGAAATTATAGAGGCCGGTTTGCGGGTGGTACAGGGAAAATGCGTGGTAAATTCCATTAGTTTAAAAGAAGGGGAAGCCACATTTATTGATCACGCGAAAAGAATTAAACGTTACGGCGCTGCCGTAATCGTGATGGCTTTTGATGAAGTTGGCCAGGCCGATAATTATGATCGACGAATTGAAATTGCCAGGCGTTCTTATGATATTCTGGTCGATAAAGTGAATTTCCCTCTGGAAGATATCATTTTTGATCTTAATATTTTTCCCGTAGGAACAGGGATGGAGGAGCACAAAAGGAATGCGATAGATTATATTGAAGCCACGCGGTGGGTAAAGCAGAACCTGCCACATGTGAGTTTGAGCGGGGGTGTGAGCAATGTTTCATTCTCCTTCCGTGGCAATAATCCGGTGCGTGAGGCGATGCATTCGGTTTTTCTTTATCATGCCATCAAGGCCGGGATGAATATGGGAATTGTGAATCCCTCCCTTCTGGAAGTTTACGATGAAATTCCCAAGGACTTGCTGGAACACGTGGAAGATGTGATCCTGGATCGGCGGGACGATGCTACCGAACGTTTGCTCAATTTTGCTGAAAGCGTAGTAGGTTCTAAAAAAGAGAACAGGATCGATCTCTCCTGGAGGGAAAATTCACTTCAGGATAGAATTACTCATGCCCTGGTAAAGGGAATAGATACCTATATCCTGGAGGATATTGAGGAGGCGAGGAAACAGGCTAATCAACCCATTGAAGTGATCGAAGGCCATTTGATGATTGGAATGAACGTGGTCGGCGATCTCTTTGGTAGCGGGAAAATGTTTCTTCCACAAGTGGTAAAATCGGCCAGAGTGATGAAAAAGGCTGTGGCCTATTTACTGCCTTATATTGAAGCTGATACATCGAACAAACGCCAATCGGCCGGAAAAATTCTTATGGCTACCGTCAAAGGTGACGTGCACGATATTGGTAAAAATATTGTCAGCGTGGTGCTGGGTTGCAATAATTATGAAATTATAGATCTGGGGGTGATGGTCCCGTCGGAGAAGATTATCGAAACGGCAAAGGCTGAAAATGTGGATGTGATAGGCCTTAGCGGACTTATAACTCCCTCTCTGGATGAGATGGTTTTTCTGGCCAAAGAAATGCAACGGCAGAATTTTCAGGTGCCATTACTCATTGGTGGTGCAACAACATCGAAGGCACATACGGCTGTAAAAATCGATCCGCAATATGGGAATGCCGTGGCTCACGTTAACGATGCTTCCCGTGCGGTAACGGTGGTGGGCGATTTGCTTAAGGATAGCACCCGTTTAAGATATATGAGCGATCTTAAGGCGGAATACGATAAATTCAGAAAAAATTTCAAGAAACGCAGTAAGGTGAAATCTTTTCTGAGTTTAGAGGAAGCCAGGCAGAATAAGTTTAAGATAGACTGGGAATCCTCTGAAATTTCTACACCCAAAAAACCAGGCATACAGGTTATTGAAGATTTTGATCTTAAAAAATTGGAGCCTTACATAGACTGGAGTCCATTTTTCAGGAGCTGGGACCTACACGGGAAATATCCGAAGATTCTGGATGATGAAAAAGTAGGGGAGCAGGCGAGGGCTTTGTTTTCTGATGCCTTGAATTTACTGGAAAAAATCTTCGATGAAAAGCTGCTGAAAGCTAAAGCAGTCTTTGGTCTGTTTCCAGCCAATACTGTAAATGAGGATGATATAGAAATTCGGTACAGAGAGGATTCAGAAGAAAAAACGATGCTCTTCAGAACACTCCGGCAGCAATTAAAAAAGCACGGGGAGCAGCCTAATTTAGCTCTGGCCGATTTTATAGCGCCAATAGAATCCGGGATAGAGGATTTTCTGGGTTGTTTTTGTGTCACTACCGGTTTTGGAACTCAGAAAATGGCAAACAAATTTGAAAAAGATCATGACGATTATAATTCGATAATGATTAAAGCCCTTGCTGATAGATTAGCAGAAGCTTTTGCCGAATATCTTCATAAACAGGTAAGGACAAAGCATTGGGGTTACGAGCCATTAGAAAAACTGAGTAATGAGGAACTTATAAAAGAAAGCTATAAAGGAATTAGACCGGCTCCGGGTTATCCAGCCTGTCCTGATCATTTGGAAAAATTGAGTATCTGGGAGGTTTTAAAAGTAGAAGAAAAAATTGGGGTTAAACTTACTGAAAGTCTGGCTATGTGGCCTGCAGCCAGCGTTAGTGGATATTATTTTGCTAATCCTGAAGCAAGATATTTTGGTCTTGGAAAAATCGGGGAAGATCAGGTGGAAGATTATGCAAAGCGGAAAGGGATTTCAGTAGAAAAAGCCAAAAAATGGCTAAACCCGAACATAGCGGATTAAAGTTGCTTCCCCAAAAGTTAGGAAAACAGAATAGAAAATATTTTTAACCTAAAATCCCATTTAAAATTGGAATTGCAGACGAACATAGAGGTACAATGAAAATAACCGAACACATTAAAAAAGCGAAAGAAAGATCTTTGTTTTCCTTTGAAATATTACCACCCTTGAAGGGCCAGAATATTCAGTCTATCTATGATGGAATAGATCCTCTGATGGAGTTCAGGCCAGCATTTATAGATGTGACCTATCACCGTGAGGAATATGTGTTTAATGATCAGGGAAACGGGTTATTACAGAAGAAGATAGTGCGGAAAAGGCCCGGTACGGTAGGAATCTGCGCTGCTATTCAGAGCAAATATGGGGTTGATGCGGTGCCACATATTCTTTGCGGTGGTTTTAACAAAGAAGATACCGAGAATTTTTTAATTGATCTTGACTTTCTTGGAATTCAGAATGTGATGGCTCTAAGAGGAGATGCGGTAAAAAGCGAGATTTACTTCACTCCCGAAAAAGATGGAAACCATTTTGCTAAAGATCTGGTGGAACAGATTGGAGGTATGAACCGGGGAAAATACCTCGATGAGGTAATGGAAAAAGGACATAATACCGATTTTTGTGTTGGCGTAGCAGGTTATCCCGAAAAACACATGGAAGCCCCTAGTCTGGATAAGGATATTAAACGTCTTAAAGAAAAAGTTGATGCCGGTGCAGCATATGTGGTCACCCAAATGTTCTTCGACAACCAGAAATATTTCGAATTTGTTGAAAAATGTAAGGTGCACGGGATTACTGTTCCCATTATTCCTGGTTTAAAACCTATAGCAACTAAACGCCAGCTTAGCGTTATCCCTCATCGCTTTCACGTAGATATGCCCGAAGAATTAATCCGTGAGGTTGAAAAATGTAAGGACAATAAAGAAGTGAGAGAAGTGGGAGTAGAGTGGGGAATTTATCAGAGTAAGGAACTTATCGCAGCCGGGGTGCCGGTGCTGCATTATTACTCGATGGGTAAAAGCACAAATATTCAGAAAATAGCTAAGGCAGTTTTTTAAAATATTGGGCTACATTTGCCGGTAATGAAGAAAATTTCTGCCCTTATTTTTCTTTTCGCAGGTTTGAGCCTGGTTGCTCAGAATTCCAGGAGGAATTATTATTCTTTTGATGCGAGTTATTTTTACGGAACTATTGCCGAGCACAATGCTGATATAGCCCACTTAATCACGGGGCACCCCCAGGCTTTCATTCTCGGGTTTAATAAAAAGAGTTTCGGATTTAAAGATTGGGAAAAACGGTATAATTATCCCGATGTAGGGGTGTCCTTTACCTATCAGGATATGAAAGAACCCGCTTTGGGTGAGAATTATGGACTCTATGTTCATATGAATTATTATCTGCTTAAGCGCAGTTTAATGTTGAGAATAGGGCAAGGCCTGGCTTACGCTGGGAACCCCTATCATCCCGATGATAACTTCAGGAATAATGCTTACGGTTCACGGTTGTTGAGTACCACTTATCTGATGGCTAACCTCAAAAAGGAAAATATTATTAAAGGTTTTGGGCTTCAAGCCGGGCTCTCGGTTATTCATTACTCCAATGCCGATTTTAAATCTCCCAACACCAGTACAAATACTATCGGATTGAATCTAGGGATGAATTACGTGCTGGATCATACAAACCTACCGGCCTATATTCCAAAGCTACCGGGAGAAAAATATACTGAGACTATTCATCTAAATCTTGTGCTTCGCAGTGGTGTGAATACAATGGGCGTGATTGGCTCCAAAAAATATCCTTTTCTTACTTTTTCTGCTCTTGCTGATAAGGTAATTAATCATAAGAGCACATTACAGGCCGGAACCGAATTATTCCTTTCTAAGGCGATGGCAGAACGAATCAGGTATCAATCTATCGCATTTCCTTCCGGGGACACAAGTGGAGATGAAGATTCCAAAAGGCTTGGGGTTTTTGTAGGGCACCAATTGGTTTTTGATAAATTATCGGTTATTACTCAGTTGGGATATTATGTATATTTCCCTTACGAACATTATGTTGGGCAGCTTTATAACAGGATTGGTCTTCAGCGAAAACTTACTGAAAAATTATGGGCCTCTGTTAGCGTTCGCTCACATTGGGCCAATGCCGAAGCTGTGGAATTTTCAATTGGTTACAGGTTATGAAAAGATATTTTTTAATATTAATGCTGGTTTTCGCCTTTTTCAGTTGTGATTCTGAAAATGCTCCGGGTTGTATCCAAACCGCCGGGCAGATCGTTTCTGAAGAGATAGAGGTTACAGCATTTGAGGAAATTAACGTTTTTGACGATGTGAAACTTTTTATTAAACAGGGTGCAGAACATAAAGTAGTAGTACAAACCGGCAAAAATATTTTGAGTGGCGTTTCGGTGGAGGTTCTGGACAGCCGGCTTCATATTAGAAATGATAAGCCCTGTAATTACCTTCGGGACTACGGACTTACAAAAGTAACAGTCACTACGCCTAAATTGAGCTGGTTGCAAAATAGCAGTCATCAACCCATTGAAAGTATTGGAGTTTTAAATTTTCCTGAACTTTGGCTGAGATCCCTAAACCAGGAAAGAAATCCTGAGATTTATACCAACGGAGATTTTATTCTGAAATTGGAAGTGAATTCACTACGTATCACCAATGATAATGTTTCCAATTATTTTCTCTCCGGAAAGGCGGGCAGCTTAGACCTTTTCTTCGCGGCGGGAGACGGCAGGCTAGAGGCAGGTGATCTGGAGACCGGAAATATTGACCTGATGCATCGTGGAACCAATAAGTTAATAGTGAATCCACAGGAATCGATAAAAGGAGATATTTATGGTTTTGGGGATGTGATCGCAAAAAACCGGCCACCGGAAGTAAGAGTAAAGGAGCATTACACCGGCCGACTTATTTTTGAGTAAGTTCAGCAAATAAACTTTCCAGATTCTTGGTTTTTTGGTTTAACTGAAGAGTTTTTAAACCATTATCATGGGCGAAATCAAAGACTGAGGGTCTCATGTCTTTTTTTGTATCAAAACTGAGTTCCCAGGCAAATCCGCCAATATTCTTTGCAGATACCAAATGCGGTATTTTTTGGATGGCTACCGGTTCGATCAGGTAATCAAATTCAACGTGGATCAGCTGTTCTTTCTCTGCTCTTAGGTCATTTAGTTTTTTGTCGGCAACAATCTTTCCCTTATGAATAATAATCACTCTGTCGCAAACAGCTTCGACTTCCTGCATAATATGGGTGGATAAGAAAACAGTTTTGTCTCTGCCGATATTCCGAATTAAGCTTCGAATTTCAACCAGCTGGTTTGGGTCCAGCCCGGTAGTGGGTTCGTCAAGAATCAAAACTTCTGGGTCGTGGAGTAAGGCTGTAGCCAACCCCACACGTTGGCGGTAACCCTTGGAGAGCTGTTCTATCTTTTTATTAGCTTCGGGTTTAAGTCCGGTAAGTGATATTACTTCTTCAATCCGGGATTTATCGGTTTTATAGATCTTGGCATTAAATTCCAAATATTCCCGAACGTACATTTCGGTATAAAGCGGATTGTGCTCGGGTAAATAACCAATGTTTTTCTGAATTTGGTGGAGGTTATCTTCCAGGGAAATGCCATTTACCGAGGCTTCACCTTCAGAAGGGGGTAGATACCCGGTAAGGATTTTCATCAGGGTAGATTTTCCCGCTCCGTTTGGGCCTAAAAAACCTACAATCTCTCCTCGTGTGACCGAAAAGGAAACTTTGTCCAGGGCTTTTTGTTCCCCATAAAACTTTGAAATACCTTCTGCCGAAATAGACATAGCTCTTCTTTTTTCAAAAATAGGTAATTATAAACGAATTTTATCTCCATAAAAGTATGAGCCTGGATTGCATAATTCGGAACTTCTATAGGTGAGATTAGCTGGATTTTTATGATTTGAAGATAAATCCGGTAAAATTAATACAACCCCATAAAAAGCATAAAAAATTTTCTGAAAATGTTTTTCATTCTGAATTTATATTCTACTTTAGCCACATAACAAAGAGACAATGATTAGCTTAATTCGCTGGAACACATTCTTTTATTTTTATTTCTATTTCAGAGATAGGAACGGGAATGTTATGTAATTAAGTGAAGAAAATTATAAAAAAAAGTCCCGATAGAAATCGGGACTTTTTTTTATGCAAAATTTGAATGGAAAGAAAAATAGCAATACAGGGCATTCAGGGGTCATTTCACCATTTGGTGGCACAGCAATATTACCGGGAAGATGTGGCGGTGCTGGAATGTATGTCTTTTGGAGAGCTGTCTAAAAGTCTGGTGAATGGTGATGCCTCAGAAGGAGTGATGGCTATAGAGAATAGCATCGCAGGCTCTATACTCCCAAATTACGCACTTATTGATGAAAATAAATTACAGGTGGTGGGAGAGCATTATATTCCTATAGATATGAATTTAATGGTGCTGCCCGGGCAAAAGCTTGAGGATATTAAAAAAGTGTATTCACACCCAATGGCTTTATTGCAATGTAAAGAATTCTTTAAACAATACCCGCATATAAAACTCATTGAAGATGCAGATACTGCTGAGGTTGCCAGAAGAATTAAAGAAAAGGAATCACACAAAATTGCAGCTGTAGCCAGCAAAGCAGCTGCGCAGATTTTTGGACTGGAAATTCTCGCAGAAAGTATTCATACCAAAAAAAGCAATGCCACCCGGTTTTTAATCCTCAGTACAAAAAAGAAAGAACCCAATGGTGATAAAATAGATAAGGCTTCACTAAAATTTGAATTGGAAAGCAAACGTGGGAGCCTGGTTTCGGTATTAAATATTTTGAGGGATTTTAACCTGGATATGAGTAAGATACAAAGTATGCCGATTATCGAAAGCCCGTGGAAATATTCATTTTTTATCGATGTTACTTTTGAAAACTATGATGAATTTTTAAAAGCAGTTGGTATTCTTGAAGTGATGACGGAACAACTAAAAATATTAGGAACCTATAAAAACAGCTTGATATGATAGCACAAGCCAACAGGCTAAACCACGTAAAAGAGTACTACTTCTCTTCTAAGCTAAAGGAGGTACGTGCTATGCAGGAGTCGGGAAAAGATATTATAAACCTGGGAATAGGTAGTCCTGATCTGCCCCCGCCGCCACAGGTTATTACGGCATTAAACGGGGCTTTGGTGAATTCAGCAGCGCACCAATATCAACCCTATAAAGGGACGGCCGATTTTAGAAAGGCAATTGCCGAATTTTATCAGAATCATTATGATGTTGTCCTGGATGCCGAAACAGAAATCTTGCCCTTAATGGGTAGCAAAGAGGGTATCACCCATATTACTATGGCTTTTTTAAATGAGGGCGACGAGGTGTTGATTCCGAATCCGGGGTACCCAACCTATGCTGCGGTTACCGAACTTGTTGGGGCTAAAGCGATGTTTTACGATTTAAATGCTGAAGGAGACTGGTTGCCGAACCTGGATGAGCTGGCTAAAAGAGATTTAAGCAAGGTTAAATTAATGTGGGTGAATTACCCGCATATGCCCACCGGGGCTTCGGCAACAAATAAAGTATTCAGGGATCTTGTGGAATTTGGAAAAACCCATAATATCCTTATTGTAAATGATAATCCCTATAGTTTTATTCTGAATAAGGAGCCTAAAAGCATTTTTCAAACTGAAGACGCCAAAGAAGTGGTCCTGGAACTTAATTCCCTGAGTAAATCTTTTAATATGGCCGGTTGGCGAATAGGAATGGTTTGTGGAAGCGAGAAAAATTTAAATACCATTTTAAAAGTAAAGACCAATATGGATAGTGGGATGTTTTATCCGCTTCAGGCCGGAGCAGCAGTTGCTTTACGATTGAATGGAGGGTGGTTTACTGACCAAAATGAAATTTATCAAAACCGGAAAGAAAAAGTGCTGGAACTTGCAAAAGTCTTGCAATGTAAACCGGAAAAAGACCAAACCGGGATGTTTGTTTGGGCCAGAGTTCCCAAGGGCACCACTTCAGAAGCTTTTGTTGAATTCCTGCTTCAGAAGCATAATATTTTTATTGCACCTGGCTTCATCTTTGGAACTATGGGGGAGGCTTATGTGAGGTTTTCGTTATGTGCTTCCGAAGAAAATATTGGTAGGGCTATTAAACGGGTAATGGAATGAAAGTACAGATTATTGGAGTAGGGCTCATAGGCGGATCATTTGCACTGGATATAAAAGCGGCTTTTGCTGAGGCTGAAGTGTATGGATGTGATACTAATAATGCTCATTTAACCAAAGCTAAAGCTCTGGGGATTATTGATCACCAGGCCGACCTGGAAAATGTGCGGCAGGTAGATGTAGTCATTCTTGCAGTGCCGGTAAATGTTGCACCCGAAGTATTGAAACAGGTGCTGGACCTTGTAAATGAAGACACCCTCGTTTTTGATGCTGGTTCTACCAAAGAAGGAATTTGTAAAATTGTGACAAATCATCCGGGAAGAAGAAATTACCTGGCAGCCCATCCTATAGCGGGGACCGAATTTTCTGGTCCCGAGGCAGCAATTCCTAATTTATACAGGAATAAAACCAATATTATTTGCGAGGTGGAAAGAACTGCCTTTAAACTGCAGGAACGTGCCCTGGAAATTTTTCAAAGATTGGGGATGCGCATAAGATATATGGATCCTAAATCGCACGATAAACATATTGCCTATGTTTCGCATCTATCGCACATAAGCTCTTTTATGCTTGGCAAGACAGTTCTGGAAAAAGAAAAAAACGAACGGGATATTTTTGACCTTGCCGGAAGTGGGTTTGCTTCCACGGTGAGACTGGCAAAGAGTTCACCAGAAATGTGGACCCCAATTTTTCAACAAAACAAAGAAAATGTACTGGAGACCTTAAAAGAATATATCACTAACCTTAACCACTTCAAGGAGCTTATAGAGGATGATGATTTTCAGGGGGTGCACCGGGAAATGCAACGCACCAATCATATTAAATCTATTTTAAACGGAATAAACTAATACGTAAAGATTAATTTTACAATTATGGAAAATAAGAAGGAAATGAGAAATTGGCTGGATAATTTCGGCTTAGATCATCCATTGGTAATCGCCGGGCCTTGCAGCGCCGAAACTGAAGAACAGGTTTTAAAGATCGCACATCAATTAAAAGATACCGATGCGACTGTGCTTCGCGCTGGAATCTGGAAACCGAGAACCAGACCTGGTAATTTTGAGGGCGTTGGTTCCCTGGGATTGAAATGGTTGAAGAAAGCCAAGGAAGAAACCGGGATGCTTACTACCACAGAGGTTGCTAATCCTGCTCACGTAGACCTGGCTTTAGAGTATGATGTAGACATTCTTTGGATTGGAGCCCGTACTACCGTTTCTCCTTTTATTGTACAGGAGATTGCCGATGCCTTAAAGGGTACCGATAAAACAGTTTTGGTAAAAAATCCGGTTAATCCCGATCTTTCTCTATGGTTGGGGGCAGTAGAAAGACTGCACACTGCTGATATTAAAAACCTGGGCGTGATTCATCGTGGATTTTCAGCCTATGAAAAGACCAAATACAGAAATAATCCGGAATGGCAAATCGCTATCGAACTTCAAAATAAATTCCCGGATCTACCATTAATTCTTGATCCATCGCATATTGCGGGAAGAAGGGATATTATCTTTGATCTTTGCCAGACCGCTTTGGATCTCAATTATGACGGTCTTATGGTGGAAACTCATCATACGCCAGATGAGGCCTGGAGTGATGCGGCACAGCAAATTACACCTGCAACTTTGGTGCAGATAATGAAAGATCTGAAAATCAGAAAAGAGGTTTCAGAGAGTGAAGAGTTTCAGCATAAACTCAACAACCTGAGAGCTCAGATCGACGTAGCCGATAACCAATTGATCGAGTTGCTCTCACGAAGAATGAAAATTTCAGATGAAATCGGAAAAGTGAAAAAGGCCCAGAATGTATCGGTGCTTCAAACTAAAAGATGGAATGAAATTCTTGGGAATATGGTACTTGAAGGCGAACAGTACGGTTTAAGTGAGGAATTTATTCTTAGGTTGTTCAAAGCAGTTCACCAGGAATCTATCAATCACCAAGAGAAGATTATGAAAGCTTAGTGGCTTTGGTTTTCAATGAATTTTGACTAAAAACCTTGCAGTAATTGCTATTTTAGCAAACCAGACCGGGCTTCATGGTCCAGGCGGTTACAAAAGCACTATGTGAATGAAAGGAACTGTTTATAAATCTACTGGTAGTTGGTACCTTGTAAAAGGGGAAGATGGCAAAAATTACGATTGTCGTATTAAAGGGAAGTTTCGAATAAAAGGAATTAAAAGCACTAATCCTGTAGCGGTAGGAGACAAGGTGGAGTTTGATGTAGAGGAGAAAGCCGAAGAAGAACTCGGGGTTATCAAGAAGATTGAAGAGCGTGAGAATTACATCATCCGAAAGTCGGTTAACCTATCGAAACAGACCCATATTATTGCTTCGAATATTGATCAGGTATTTCTGCTTATTACTTTAAACAATCCACCTACCTTCACAACTTTTGTTGACCGCTTTCTGGTTACTGCGGAAGCTTACCGCATAAAAGCTGTACTCTTGTTCAATAAGATAGATACTTATAATGAAGATGAATTGGTGGAAATAAAGTACCTGGCGGCGCTGTATCGGGAAGTGGGTTATGAGTGCCTGGGAATTTCGGCAAAAACCGGAAAAAATGTAGAAAAAGTAAAGGAGATGATGCTTGGGAAAACCAGTATGTTTTCGGGGCATAGTGGAACGGGAAAGTCCACCTTGATAAATGCTTTAGAACCAGGTCTTAATTTAAAAACTTCAGAGATTTCTGACCAACATAAACAAGGGCAACACACCACTACTTTTGCTGAAATGTTTGACCTGAGTTTTGATGCCAGAATTATAGATACTCCCGGGATTAAAGGTTTTGGAGTGGTAGATATTGAGCGGGAGGAACTGGGGAATTATTTTCCTGAGTTTTTCAGGTTAAAGCAAAACTGTAAATTTAATAACTGTATGCATCTCGAGGAACCGCAATGTGCTGTTAAGGAGGCTCTGGAAGAAGGGGAGATAGCCTGGAGCCGGTATAAAAGTTATTTGCAGATTTTAGAAGGCGAAGATGATAATTACAGAACTGATATTTATAAAAAAGAATGAGAGTTGTACTTCAGCGGGTTTCAAAAGCCTCAGTAAGCACACACCGCGAAATTAATGCGGTGATTAAAGATGGCTTGGTTATCCTGTTAGGGATAGAGAATGCCGATACGGAGAAAGACATTAAATGGCTTTGCAATAAGATCGTTAAGATGCGTATTTTTAATGATAAAGAGGGAGTTATGAATGAATCTCTTCTCGATGTAGATGGAGATGCCATTGTGGTAAGCCAGTTTACCCTATATGCGAGTACCAAAAAGGGAAACAGGCCTAGTTATATTCAGGCTGCAAAACCTGAAGTGGCTATTCCACTTTACGAAAAATTCATAAAAACTCTTGAAGAAAGCTTAGGAAAACCGGTGGGAAGTGGTGAATTTGGTGCTGATATGAAAGTAGAATTGATTAATGATGGCCCGGTAACAATCTTAATGGATTCTAAAAACAAAAGTTAAAATTAGTTAAATTTTTATTATCTTGCTGTTTCTAAGTAATCCTTTTATTCAAAATGCGCAAGATTTCAGTAGCCTTGCAGCTAATTTTTATTGGCCTCGCAACCCCACTCCACGCACAGGATATCCCTGAAAACACCTTTAAAGTTGAACTTCTGGCGAATGCTAATGCTATTTTGCGGGAAGAAATCACGGAAATCAGTATTCTTTC